>CBFGTJ010000109.1:0-10585 GCA_965651815.1 uncultured Microthrixaceae bacterium
CTCGAGGCCGACGTCAACCTGTCGGTCGTCAAGGCGCTGCTCGGCCGCATCAGGGAGCGGGCCGTCGGGGAGGAGCTGTCCCGGGCGCTGAACCCGGCCCTGCAGGTCAAGAAGATCGTCCTCGAGGAGCTGACCACCACCCTCGGCGGTGAGACGCTCCGGATCACCTACGCGTCCAAGCCGCCGACGGTCGTGCTGATGGCCGGCCTGCAGGGCTCGGGCAAGACCACCAACTCCGCGAAGCTCGCACGCTGGTTCAAGGCCCAGGGCCGCAACCCGCTGCTCGTCGGCGCCGACCTCCAGCGACCGGCGGCGGTGGAGCAGCTGCGCACCCTCGGCCGCCAGGTCGACGTGCCCGTGTACTCCGCCCCCGACGACGTCGTCGCCTCGGGCGAGGGCGACCCGGTCGAGGTGGCGCGCGGCGCGCTGGACGAGGCCCGCCGCCTGGGGCGCGACGTGGTCATCGTCGACACCGCCGGCCGCCTCGCCATCGACGCCGAGCTGATGGACCAGGTGCGGCGCATCTCCGAGGCCGTCGACCCCGACTACACGTTCCTCGTCATCGACGCGATGACCGGCCAGGACGCCGTCGGCGTCGCCGAGTCGTTCCACGCCGCGCTCGAGCTCGACGGCGTGATCCTCACCAAGCTCGACGGCGACGCACGTGGCGGTGCCGCGCTGTCGGTCAAGGAGGTCGTCGGGCGCCCGATCGCGTTCGCGTCGACCGGTGAGAAGGTCGAGGACTTCGACCTGTTCCACCCCGACCGCCTCGCCGGACGGATCCTCGGCGAGGGCGACCTGGCCACCCTGATCGAGAAGGCCGAGCAGGTCTTCGAGCAGGACCAGGCCGAGGCCGCCGCCGCCCGCCTGCTCGAGGGCACGTTCACCTTCGACGACTTCCTCGAGCAGATGCAGGCGCTCAAGAAGATGGGCCCCCTGTCCGGGGTGATGAGCATGCTGCCGGGCGTGCCGAAGGAGGTGCGCGACGTCGAGATCGACGACCGGCAGATCGCGCGCATCGAGGACATCGTCCGGTCGATGACGACCGAGGAGCGGATCAAGCCCGACATCATCGACAACTCGCGTCGGGACCGCATCGCCCGTGGCTCGGGCACCTCCGCCTCCGAGGTCTCCCAGCTCGTGTCGCAGTTCAAGCAGATGCGGCAGATGATGCAGCAGATGGGCGGGGGGTTCTCCAAGCGCAAGGCGAAGAAGGGGAAGAAGGGACGCAAGGGCGGGGGGCGCATCACGCCCAAGGGCGGCGCGAAGGTGCCGAAGAAGGCGTTCGCCCTGCCCTCGCTGGAGGAGATGGAGGCGCAGCTGCCCGGCGGTGCGCGGCGCGGCGGCCTCCCCGGCGGTTGAGCCGGCTTGCCGCGCCGGTGCGCCGGCGACCATCATGTGACGCTGCCCTCCCGGGGCCGCTGCGCAGACCCGGGCTGAACGACGAAGGAAGACACTGACCGTGGCCGTACGACTCCGCCTCACGCGCGTCGGCAAGAAGAAGCAACCGACCTACCGCATCGTCGCCGCCGACTCCCGCTCGCCGCGCGACGGCCGGTACCTCGAGATCGTCGGCACCTACGACCCTCGTCGCGAGCCGTCCGCCATCAAGGTGGACAACGACAAGGCCGTCGAGTGGCTCCGCAAGGGCGCCACTCCGTCCGAGCGGGTCCAGAAGCTCCTCGAGATCTCCGGGGCCTGGGAGCAGTTCCAGGCCTCGAAGGCCGCCAAGTGAGCGACTCGGAGGCCGGCACCTCGTCGCCGGCCCAGGCGAGCCAGGTCCTGGAGCTGATCGCCCGTTCGCTGGTGGCCGAACCCGACGGTGTGCGGGTCGAGGTGGTCGAGGGCTCCGGCCGACCGCAGCTCAACCTGCACGTCGCGGACGGCGACATGGGCCGCATCATCGGCAAGCGCGGCCGCATGGCCGCGGCGATCCGCACCGTCACCCGCGCCGCCGCGGCGCGCGACGGCGTCGAGATCGACGTCGAGTTCGTCGACTGACCGTCCCCGGCTGATCGGCATGGCCGGCCCCGACGAGCCGGAGCTCCTCGAAGTCGGGAGGATCACCAAGGCCCACGGGTTGCGCGGCGAGGTCGTCGTGCTGCTGGTCACCGACCGGACCGAGCGGCTCGAGCCCGGCTCCGCGCTGCAGACCGACCGCGGCGAGCTGGTCGTCACCGCCTCGCGGCGGCACCAGGGCCGCTGGCTCGTCACCTTCGAGGGCGTGCACGACCGCAACGCCGCCGAGCAGCTGCGTGGCCTCGTGCTGCGCGCCGCGCCGCTCGACGACCCCGACGCCCTGTGGGTCCACGAGCTGATCGGGTGCACGGTCGTCAGCGCGGACGGCGTCGAGCGCGGGGTCGTCACCTCGGTGCTCGACAACCCCGCCGCGGACCTGCTCGTGCTCGACTCCGGCGCGATGGTTCCCGTCGTCTTCGTCGTGGGCAGGCCGGAGGGCGGCGTGATCCGTGTCGACACCCCCGACGGCCTCTTCGACCTCGGCTGACCCATGGATCCCGCTGCGCTGCGCATCGACGTCGTCACGATCTTCGGGGAGCTGGTCGACCAGTTCTGCTCCGGGAGCCTGCTCGGCCGGGCCCGGCGGCGCGGGCTGCTCGACCTGCGCCTGCACGATCCCCGCGACGCCACCGACGACGTCCACCGCACCGTCGACGACACCCCCTTCGGCGGTGGGGCGGGCATGGTCATGCGGCCCGAGCCGCTGTTCGAGATCGTGGAGCGCGCCGATCCGCCGCGGCCGCTGTTCCTCCTGGGCCCCGGTGGGCGCAGGTTCGACCAGGCCATGGCGGTCGAGCTCGCCGCCTCCGGCGGGTTCTCCCTGCTCTGCGGGCGCTACGAGGGCGTCGACGAGCGGGTGCACACCCACCTCGTCGACGACGAGCTGTCGATCGGCGACTACGTGCTCGCCGGCGGGGAGGTGGCGGCGCTCGTGGTGATCGAGGCCGTGACGAGGCTCGTGCCGGGGGTGATGGGCAACGAGTACTCCGCCGAGGAGGAGTCGTTCGGGTCGGGGCTGCTGGAGTACCCGCAGTACACGCGGCCGGCGGAGTACCGCGGCCTGCGGGTGCCCGAGGTGCTGCGCTCCGGCGACCACGGCCGCATCGCCCGCTGGCGGCGGGCGCAGGCGATCGCCCGCACGCTGCGGCGCCGGCCCGACCTCATCGAGGCGCGCGGCGGCCTCACGGCCGAGGAGGAGCGCCTGCTGGAGGAGCTCGGCGCCGAGGGCGGGGACGGCGACGGCGGCTGACCGGGGATCGGTGCCCGTTTTCCCGGTTCGCCGAGCAGCCACTAACATCGTCGGGCCGTGCGTCCAACCTGCTTCGTGGACGCCCCCCGAACGCCACCCGCGGCGCGCGACGCCGCTGGAGGAGACCGTCATGAACCCGACCGACCTCATCGACCAGAGCAGCCTCCGGGACGACGTGCCCGACTTCGTCGCCGGTGACACCCTCAAGGTCCACGTGAAGGTCGTCGAGGGCAACAAGGAGCGCGTCCAGGTCTTCCAGGGCGTCGTGATCGCCCGCCAGGGCGGGGGAGTGAACGAGACGTTCACCGTCCGCAAGGTGTCCTACGGCGTCGGTGTCGAGCGCACGTTCCCCGTGCACTCGCCGATCATCGACCGGATCGAGGTCGTGACCCGCGGCGACGTCCGCCGGGCGAAGCTGTACTACCAGCGCGACCGCGTCGGGAAGCGGGCGAAGATCAAGGAGAAGCGCGCCTGAGCGTGCCCTCGCGCCCCTGACGGGGCGCCGCGCGGGCCCTCGGCCCGCACCTCCTTCCCCTGGACCCTTCCCCGGACGCCGATCGACGTGGGGTGGACCATGGGAGGCCGACGCTACGACCACCGGCGCCTCGGGGCGCACGGGGAGGACCTCGCGCGCCGCTGGTACGAGGCGAGGGGCTACACGGTGCTGGCACGCAACTGGCGGTGCCGGGACGGCGAGCTGGACCTGGTGCTCGCACGGGGACGCCTGGTCGTGTTCTGCGAGGTGAAGACCCGCACCGGTGACCGTCACGGGTCGCCGTTCGCGGCGGTGGGCGTGCACAAGCAGGCGCGGCTGCGCCGGCTCGCGGCGCGGTGGCTCAGGGAGGCCGCCCCGTTCCGGCCCGACGAGGTCCGCTTCGACGTGGCCGGCGTGGTCGGGTCGCGGGTCGAGGTCGTGGAGTCGGCGCTCTGAGCGACCCGGCCGGTTTCAGCGGCGTGGCTCGCGGGTGTGCCGCCGCCGCCAGCAGCCGTGGTGCCAGTGGCGGCGCAGGTCCGGCGCGTCGAGGGGCACCGCGACCACGTGGCCGGTGCCGGCGGGGATGTCGCGGTTGCAGCCCGGGCAGAGGTACGCCTTGTGCGCCTCGTAGGGCTGCACCCTGCGGACCTCGCACTCGGTGACGGCCGTGTAGTCGGGCATCGGTTGCGGGTCGGTCAGCCGAGCACCGCCCACAGCACGAGCGCTGCGGAGACGACGATCGCGGACGCGACGAACAGGTAGTCCCAGTTCGAGCGGCGTTGGGGGCGGTGGGGATCGAAGCCCATCGCCCAAGTATCCCGTGCCGCCACCCCCGGTACGAGCCGGGGCTGCGGGGGTCGTCCGCCCCGGTCGCCACCGGCCCCGGTGTCACCGCCCCCTCCTACGATCGGCGGCGACCGCTTCCGGTCGTCTCGCGGCCCGGTGGGCCGCCCGCTCCCTCACCCTCCCGGGGAGGACGCCGTGCTCGCGCACGTCCCTTCCGCGACGCTGCTCGGGGTCTCCGGGCACGCCGTGCGCGTCGAGGTCCACGTCTCCAACGGGCTGCCCTGCTTCAACGTGGTGGGCCAACCCGACTCGTCCTGTCGCGAGGCGCGCGACCGCGTGCGCGCCGCCGTGCTGTCCTCCGGCTACAAGTGGCCCGACCGCCGGATCACCGTGAACCTCGCCCCGACGGGGGTCCGCAAGGTGGGCTCGGGGCTCGACCTGGCGATCGCGATGGCCCTGCTCGTCGCCGACGGCCAGCTCCCGGCCAACACGCTCTCCGGCGTCGGCCTGCTGGGCGAGCTGGGCCTGGACGGCTCGGTGCGGCCCGTGCCGGGGGTGCTGCCCCTCTGCGAGCTCGTGCGGGCGCCGACCGTGGTCGTGCCGGCGGCGAGCCTGGCCGAGGCGCGGCTCGCCCGTCCCGAGGCGGTCGCGGTGCACCGGCTCGCCGAGCTGGCCGACGCGCTCACCGGGAAGGGCTCCTGGCCCGACGCCGACCCCCGGCCACCGCTCGCACCGCCGGTCACCGAGCCCGACCTCGCGGAGGTCCAGGGCCAGATCGTCGGGCGCATGGCGCTCGAGGTCGCCGCCGCGGGCGGCCACCACCTGCTGATGGTCGGGCCGCCGGGGGCGGGCAAGACCATGCTCGCCGAGCGCCTGCCGGGGCTGCTGCCCGACCTCGACGACCGTGACGCGATGGACGTGTCGCGGGTCCACTCCGCCGCGGCGACGCTGCGCGCCGAGCACGGCCTGGTGCGCCGCCCGCCGTTCCGCGCCCCGCACCACACCGCGTCGCTCGTGGCGCTGGTCGGCGGGGGGACCGCGCAGCTCCGACCCGGCGAGGTGTCGCTCGCCTCGGGCGGCGTGCTGTTCCTCGACGAGATGGGGGAGTTCCCCGCCGCGCACCTCGACGCGCTGCGGCAACCGCTGGAGTCGGGGGTCATCAAGGTCGCCCGCGCCGCGGCGAACGTGACCCTGCCGGCCCGGTTCCTGCTCGTCGCTGCCACCAACCCGTGCCCCTGCGGGTACGACGGGTGGGGCGACTGCCGCTGCACCCCGGCCCAGGTGGCGCGGTACCACCGGAGGTTGTCGGGGCCGCTGCTCGACCGCTTCGACATCCGGCTCGACGTCGACCCGCCCGACCCCGCCTCGGTGCTGCTGCCGGGCCAGGGTGAGGCGTCCGCCGCCGTTCGGGCCCGGGTGGCCGAGGCCCGTGCCCGGGCACGGACGCGTGGGGTCGCGTGCAACCGCGAGCTGCGGGGCGCCGCGCTGGAGCGGCACGCCCCGCTGGACGCCGGGTCGACGGCCCGGCTCCGGGCCATGCTCGAGGAGGGCACCCTCACCATGCGCGGCGCGCAACGGGTCCGGGCGCTCGCCCTCACGCTGCTCGACCTCGACGGCGGTGACGGCCCGTTGGGGGTGGAGCACGTCGAGCAGGCGCTGACGCTGCGCTGCTCCGCACGCCGTGGGGTGCTGGCATGAGCGCCCTTCCGCACGAGGCGTACGTCGCCGCGCTCGCCTCGCTCGAGGGGGTGGGCCCCGCCCGCCTGCGCTGGCTCCTCTCCGGTGGAACCCCCGCCGAGGTGTACGCAGCGGTGCGCGAGGGCAGGCTGCGCGACGCGCCGTCGGAGGTCCGGGTCGACGCGGGGCTCCGCGAGGCCTGGCGCGACGGTGCCGCCCGCCTCGACCCGGCGGCGTTGTGGGAGCGCTGCGGCCGCCTCGGGATCGGGGTCGTCACGATCGGTTCCGCCGCCTACCCGCCCGCGCTGCGGGACGACCCGGACCCGCCGGTGGTCCTGTTCCACCGAGGGGACCCCGACGTGCTGGCCGGGCCGAGGGTGGCGGTGATCGGCACCCGTCGGGCCACTGGCTACGGCATCCGGGTGGCGGAGCGGTTCGGGCGCGAGCTCGCGGAGGCCGGGGTGTCGGTCGTGTCCGGCCTCGCGCTGGGCATCGACGCGGCGGCACACCGCGGTGCCACCTCGGTCGCCGGGGCTCCGCCGGTCGCCGTGGTCGGCGGTGGGCTCGACGACCCGTGCCCGGTGAGGAACCGGGCCCTCGCCGAGGCGGTGGCCGAGCGGGGCGTCGTGCTGTCCGAGGTGCCGCCGGGGGTCGCCGCGGCGCCGTGGAGGTTCCCCGTGCGGAACCGGATCCTCGCGGCGCTCGGCGAGGTGGTGGTCGTCGTCGAGTCCGCCCGTGCGGGCGGTTCGATGCACACCGTGCGCGAGGCGCTCACCCGGGACCGCCCCGTGCTCGCGGTGCCCGGCCCCATCGACGCCCGAGCCTCGGAGGGCACGAACCTGCTGCTCGCGGAGGGGGCCCACCCGTGCACCTCGGTCGACGACGTGCTGGTCGCGCTCGGTCGGGCGCCGCTGCCGCACCCCGGCGGCGACGCCCGACCGGCGGAACAGGTCGACCCCCGGCCGCTGCCCGAGGGCGACGCCGAGGCGGTCCTCGGCGCGCTCGAGTGGCGGCCCAGCACCGCCGAGCAGCTCGCGGCGCGGACCGGGCTCGACTTCCGCCGGCTCTCGGTCGCCCTCGGCTGGCTCGAGTCCCACGGGTGGGTGCGGCGCGACGGCGGGTGGGTCGAGCGCGTCGCCGGTTCCCCCATCCGCGGCGGCGACGGGAGCCGGGCGTAGGGTCGCCGAGGGCGGCCACCTGCCACCAACTTCCGTGGAAGTCACGCAGTGTGGCCGTTACACTACTGTGCGAGGCAAGCCGCGACGAGGGTGGGTGGTGATGGCAGCAGCCGCATGGAGCGAGGACGACTTCGTCGCCGCGCTGCCGCTGTCCGCATCGACGCTCGGGGTGTACCGGCGGGACGTGGCCGCCTTCGTCGAGTGGGTCGGCCGGGCCGGCATCGCCGGTCCCGACGAGGTCGACCGCACGATGCTCCGCCGCTACGTGGCCAGCCTCTCCACCCGCGGCCTCGCCCGGCGGACCATCGCCCGCAAGGCGTCGGTGCTGCGCCGCTACTTCGGCTGGCTCGCCTCGACCGGCCGCATCCCCCAGGACCCCTCCGCCGGCCTGTCCGCGCCGTCGGGCCCTGCCCGGCTCCCGCGGGTGCTGCGGGCCGACGAGCTCGCCCGGCTGCTCGACGAGCCGCCGCCGGTCGACGTGACCGACGCCGCCGGTGAGGCGCTGCGGGCCCGGGACGACGCCATCCTCGAGCTGCTGTACGGATCCGGCCTGCGGGTGTCCGAGCTGTGCGGGCTCGACCCCGACGCGGTCGACCTCGACCGCCAGCGCCTCGTCGTGTGGGGCAAGGGCGCGAAGCAGCGGGTGGTCCCGCTGAGCGACCCCGCCGTGCACGCCCTGCGCAGGTGGCTGGCACTTCGCCCCCGGCACGTCGCGGCGCTCCCTGTCGAGGCCGCGGACGCCGCTGCCCTGTTCCACAACGCCCGCGGACGGCGCATCACCTCCCGCGACGTCCGCCGCATCCTCGACCGCCGGTCCCCGGTGCCCACGCACCCCCACGCCCTCCGGCACACGTTCGCCACTCATCTCCTCGACGGCGGTGCCGATCTGAGGGTGGTCCAGGAGTTGCTCGGCCACTCGGACCTGGCGACCACGCAGGTGTACACGCACGTCAGCAGGGAACGACTCCGGTCGGTGTACGACGCCGCTCACCCGAGGGCATGACCACACCGACCGGGCTGGGGAAGCAAGTGAGAACCACCGAACCGACCGAGACCGAGCTCGCGGACCTCTGGGCCGCCTACAAGGAGCAGGGCGACGCGCGCGTGCGCGACACGCTGATCGTCCACTACTCACCGCTCGTGAAGTACGTGGCCGGCAGGGTCGCCGTCGGCCTTCCGCAGAACGTCGAGCAGGCCGACCTGGTGAGCTACGGGATGTTCGGGCTCATCGACGCGATCGACAAGTTCGAGCCCGAGCGCGGCTACAAGTTCGAGACCTACGCCATCTCGCGGATCAAGGGCGCGATCCTCGACGAGCTCCGCTCGATCGACTGGGTGCCCCGCTCGGTCCGCTCCAAGGCGCGCCAGATCGAGAAGGCGTACTCGAAGCTCGAGGCGGAGCACCACCGTGCGCCGACCGACGAGGAGCTCGCGGCCGAGCTGCGATGGGGCGTGGACCAGCTCCAGCAGGCGCTCACCCAGATCTCGCACGTGGGCCTCGCCGCACTGGACGAGATCCTCACCGTCGGTGGCGACCGCGGCGAGTCGATCACCCTGGGCGACACGATCGCCGACACCTCGACCAACGGCCCGATGGGTGCGTTCGAGATCACCGAGACGCGCCAGCTCCTCGGCCAGGCGATCAACGGGTTGCCCGAGCGCGAGAAGATCGTCCTCACGCTCTACTACTACGAGAACCTCACCCTGCAGGAGATCGGGCGGGTCCTCGGCGTCACCGAGTCGCGGATCTGCCAGATCCACACCAAGGCCGTGCTGCACCTGCGGTCGCGCTTCACCAGCCTGGAGCGCGAGCCCGTCTGAGCCACGGCCGGACCCACGCTTCCCCCGACCGGCGGCGCGCCCCGTGCGCGCCCGACATCGGAGGATCCGTGACCACCCCCATCCGCCACCTCGTCGCGCTCCTCGTCGCGGCCACTGCCGCCGTCGCGGTGTTGGCCCCCGTGCCCGGCGCGGCGGCGGGCGCGGCGACCGGGTCGGGGGCCGCCCGGCCACCCGAGGCGCGTCCGTCCGGGGGCGCCGGGTTCCCCGAGGTGCCGCCGGGGACCTACGCACCGCCGGTGGACCGGCCCGTGCGCGACCCGTTCCGCATGGACGCAGGGCCCTACGGGCCCGGCAACCGGGGGCTCGAGTACGACACGGTCGGCGGTGACCCCGTCCGCGCGGTGGCGGCGGGCCGCGTCGCGTTCGCCGGTCCGGTGGCGGGCCGGCTGGTCGTGAGCGTGGTGCACCCCGACGGCCGGCGCTCCACGCTGACCGGGCTGCGCTCCATCCTCGTGCGGGTCGGCGAGCTCGTCGCGAGGGGCACGCCGGTGGGCACCGCGGGCCCCGGGTTGCACCTGGGCCTGCTCGAGGGGCGGCGCTACGTCGATCCCGCCCCGTTCCTCACGACCACCCCGCAGCGGGCCGTCCTCGTGCCGCACACCCGGCGGCCGGGCTGAGCGCATCCGATTCCTCCGCGCCGCGTGCGCACGGGTACAGTTGCAGGCCGGTCCGGCCGCGGACCGCCGTGGTCCGACGCGCGCCGCGCGGACCCCGGGGTGCGGGCACCCGCACGCACCGAACGCACATCAACCGCCCGGTGACACCCTCGGTCGCCCCCTCGCGGGGCGCAGTCGCCGGGTCTCGACGAACCGAGGGGAAGGAGCACACAGCATGAGTGCAGTCGTCACCATGAAGCAGCTGCTGGAGGCCGGGGTCCACTTCGGCCACCAGACCCGCCGCTGGAACCCGAAGATGAAGCGGTTCATCCACGGCGACCGCGGCGGCATCTACCTCATCGACCTCCGCCAGACGCTGGAGGGCATCGAGAAGGCCTACACCTTCGTCCGGGACCTCGTCGCGGACGGCGGGACGATCCTGTTCATCGGGACCAAGAAGCAGGCCCAGGACTCGATCGAGGGCTACGCGCAGAAGTGCGGGATGCCCTACATCAACCAGCGCTGGCTCGGCGGCATGCTCACCAACTTCGAGACCATCTCCAAGCGGGTCCAGAAGATGAAGGAGTACCAGCGCATGCGGGACTCCGGTGAGTTCGACGTCATGCCGAAGAAGGAGGCGCTGCTGCTCTCCCGCGAGCTCGACAAGCTCGAGCGGAACCTCAACGGCATCCGCAACCTCGATCGCCTCCCCGACGCGGTGTTCATCCTCGACACCAAGAAGGAGGACATCGCGGTGACCGAG
>CBFGTJ010000110.1:0-10565 GCA_965651815.1 uncultured Microthrixaceae bacterium
CGCCGAGCGCCACGACGACGGGGGCGTCGTGGTCGAGCTGGCGGTCCGCAACCGGGTGGCGCTGCGGAACTTCGTGCTCACGATGCTCGACCACGCGGAGGTCCTCGAGCCCCGGGAGCTGCGCGCCGAGGTCGTCGAGTGGCTCCGGGCGTTCACCGGGGTCGAACCGGAGCCGAGCCGATGAGCCGCGTCACCGCCACGGACCGCCTCCAGCGCATCCTCGCCGTGTTGCCGTGGATCGTGCAGCACCAGGGCGCCACGGTCGACCAGATCTGCGAGCGCTTCGGCCTGGACCGCAAGAGCCTCCTCGAGGACCTCGAGCTCGTGTTCGTCGAGGTCGGGCTGCACCCGTTCACCCCCGACATGCTCACCGACGTCACGATCGAGGACGACCGGGTCTACGTCCACGTCGGTGACTACTTCCGGCGGCCGCTGCGGCTGGCCCGGGAGGAGGCGCTGACGCTGCTCGCCGCGGGACGCGCCGTGCTGGCCCGCCCCGGCTCCGACCCCGACGGCACCCTCCAGCGGGCGGTCGACAAGCTCGTGAGGGCGCTCGGCGAGGGGACCGCGGACCGCGTCGAGGTGGCGCTGGGCAGCGCGGACCCCGAGGTGATGGCCGCCGTGCAGCGCGCCCTGCAGGCGCAGCGCCGGCTGTCGATCTCCTACTACAGCTACGGCCGGGACGCCTCGACCGACAGGGAGGTCGACCCGCTGCGGCTCGTGTCCCGCGAGGGGCGCTGGTACCTGCTCGCCCACTGCCTCACCGCGGAAGGGGAGCGCCTGTTCCGGGTCGACCGCATCCGCGCGGCGGAGGTGCTCGACACGCCCGCCGAGGCGCACCCGGGTCCCGACGACGTGGTGCCCGGGCCGCACGGCGGCGAGCGGACCGTCGAGCTCGTGACCGGGTCGGACGCCCGCTGGGTCGCCGACACCTACCCGACCGACGAGGTGGAGGAGCTGGCCGACGGCCGGCTCCGCATCGTGCTGCCGGTCACCACGGTCCCGTGGCTGGAGCGCCTCCTGCTGCGCCTGGACCCCTCCACCGAGGTGACCGACACGGCGACGGGGGAGTCGCTGCGCGGGATCGCCGCGACGGCGGCGGAGCGGCTGCTCCGGCGCTACGAGCGCTGAGCGGCGCCTCCGCACGACGCGGAGCCCCGCGGGCGTCGCTGTACGTTGTGGGCCGATGAGCGAGCCGCCGGCATGACCGACCAGCCTCCTGCGGGCCCCACGCCGGGGGCCGCACCCGCGACCCCCCAGCCGGTGCGACGGCGTCGCCGACAGCGGTCCTCGACCCGCAACGCCGTCGAGTGGCTGGTCGTGGTGGTGGGCGCGGTCGTCGTCGCGCTCCTCATCAAGACGTTCGTCGTCCAGGCGTTCCGGATCCCGTCCGACTCGATGGTGCCCACGCTGCTCGACGGCGACCGGGTGCTGGTCAACAAGCTGAGCTACGACGCCCACGACATCAACCGCGGCGACGTGGTGGTGTTCGAGCGCCCCCCGGGCCTGCCCGCGAGCCCCGACGACCCGGACGACCTGATCAAGCGGGTGATCGGGCTGCCCGGCGAGCGGATCGAGGCCCGCGACGGGATCGTGATCGTGGACGGCCGCGAGCTGCGGGAGCCGTACCTCGCCGAGCCCGCGTCGACGTTCAACCTCGACGCGCCGATCGTCGTGCCCGAGGACCACGTGCTGGTGCTCGGCGACAACCGCACGAACTCCACCGACGGGCGATCGTTCGGGCCCATCCCCATCGACTCGGTGGTGGGGCGCGCGTTCATGATCATGTGGCCGCCGGGCCGCATCGGCGGGCTCTAGGGGCGCAGCGTCCCTACGGCTCCGGTGCCGGTCCCGGCCCCGGGAGGTCGAGGTTCGGGTCCAGCTCCGGCTCGGGGTCGGCGGCCTCCACGAGCCGGTCGACGTGGTCGCCGAACACACCGTCGATGCCGGCGTCCAGTAGCGCACGGATGGTCCGGGGGTGCTGGGCGTCCCAGCCGAAGCACCGCCGGCGGAACCGGTGGAACAGCGCGACGAGCCCGGCGCTCCACTCGCTGTGGTGCAGGTTGACCGCGTCGATCTCGAGCGCGCGCAGCTGGGCCGCGCGGCGCTCGGGGCCGTGCTCCATCGCCGCGATCCGCGTCGAGTTCACGAGGCGCACGTCGGGGTGCGCGCCCCGCCAGCCCTCCAGCAGCTCCAGCTCCGGGTGGCACAGCCAGAGCCGCCCGGGGTCCCCCGCGGCGCGGGCCACCCTCACGATCTCGTCCGCCGCGTCGGGGTCCTTCACGTCGATCGACAGCTCGAAGTCCGAACCGCACGCCTCGTAGAGCTCGGCGAGCGTGGGCACGTGCTCGGGAAGGTCGGCCCGCTCGACGTCGCGGATCCGCCGCCGGCGCAGCACGCCGCCCACGACGCCGTCGTGGTCCAACACGACCTCGCCGTCGGCGGTCAGCCAGGCGTCGCTCTCGAGCCCGGTGGCGCCCAGGCGCAGCCCCAGCCGGAACGCCTCGATGGTGTTCTCGGGAGCATGCGCGCGCGCACCGCGGTGGGCGAACAGAATGGCCGGAGCGTCCAGGGGTGGATACCGGGGGGTCACCACACGCCATGTTGCCAGCCGCCGCGCGTCACCGTCGGATCGAGGGCCCTCGGGGGCCCGGATCCACCGACGGCGGGGCGTACCGGGTGGACGACCTACCCGCCTGGGTCCGACGGCATGACCACCACGGTCCGAACGGCCCGTATTCCTGCCGAAAGGTCAATGCCCCCACCTCACGCGCCGAAGGAACTCGGGAACGTGAGACGAGGAGACTGTCATGGCGCTCATCCGTGCGACCTGTAGCGACTGTGGTGACGTCGAGCTGCGATCGCGCGACCTGCGGGTCCGCACCTGCACCGACACCGAGGAGGCGACCTACCTCTTCCGGTGCCCGGTGTGCCGCATGATCGAGGTGCGACCGGCCGAGCCCCACGTGGTCGACGTGCTCCTCGCGGCGGGGGTGCAGAGCGAGGAGTGGCGCCTCCCTGCCGAGCTGTCCGAGCCCCGGAAGGGCGAGGCGATCACCCACGACGACGTCCTCGACTTCCACCACCTGCTCACCACCCCGGACTGGTTCGCGACGCTCGCCGCGATGACCGACTCCTGAGCGGGGGTCTCGCCGGACTGCGCCCGGCGCGCGGTACGGTCCGACGGTGCCCGCCGTGGTCTCCTCACTGGCGCTGATCGGAGCGTGCCTGGCCGTGCTGGCCTGGTCGGCAGGTCGACTCGCCGCCGCGGGGCGGCGCACCCGCAGCACCTCGGTCGCCGCGGCACGGGACGCGGCGACCCGACTCGAGGCCGCCCGAGGGGAGCTCGACGCGCAGCTGGAGCAGGCGGCCGCCACGGACGGCGGGCGTGACGGGGACCTGACGGCGCCCCGGTAGGATCGCGTGATGGCTCGGGCCGGCCTCCACGCCTTCCTGCAGAACCTGAGCGGCAGCGAGATGATCGTGATCCTGATCGTCGCCCTCGTGGTGCTCGGCCCCGAGCGGCTGCCCGAGCTCGCCCGCGGCGCGGGCCGCATGATCCACAAGCTGCGCACCATGACCGAGGGGTTCCAGTCCGAGATGCAGGACGTGATCGACGATCCGTCCATGCAGCACCTCCGCGAGCTCGGGGAGCTCGCCGCCCGGCCGCGCCAGAAGCTGACGCAGTACGCGCTCGAGGCCGAGGCCGAGGAGCGGGCCCGCAGGGAGGCGGCTGCGCACGACCGGCACGAGGCCGCCGTCGCCGAGGCCGAGCAGGCGGAGACCGAACCGGCCGAGCGGCCGGAGCAGCCCGAGCAGGAGGAGGCGGAGCGGGCCGCCGACGACGGTCCCGGGCCACGGTGAGGTTCCGCATCCCCTTCCGCGTCGGCGCCGAGAAGGACAGCGCCGACATGAGCCTCGCGGACCACCTCCGCGAGCTCCGCTACCGGCTCATCGTGTCGGTGCTCGCGGTCGTCGTCCTGATGATCCCGGCGTGGTTCCTCTACCCGTGGCTCATCGAGCTGCTGAACAGCCCGTACTGCGACGCGCTCGTCGAGGTCGACCCGACCTCCGACTGCGACTTCCTCGTCACCAACCTGCTCGACCCGTTCACGCTGCGGCTCAGGGTCGCCGGCTACGGCGGGCTCTTCCTCGCGATGCCGGTGATCCTGTGGCAGCTCTGGCGGTTCATCGCCCCGGGTCTCTACCGGCGGGAGCGCCGCTACGCGCTGGCGTTCACGTTCAGCTCGCTGGTCCTGTTCGTCGCGGGTGCCGCGGTCGCGTACTTCACGCTGAGCCGGGCGGTCGACTTCCTGGTGCGCATCGGCGGCACCGACATCGACATCCGCTCGGGACCGGTCGAGTTCGTCCGGCTGGCGATGCTGATGATGCTGGCGTTCGGGGTCGGCTTCCTGTTCCCGGTGGTGCTGGTGAGCCTGCAGCTCATCGGGGTCGTGAAGCCCCAGCAGCTGTCCCGCTGGCGGCGCCACACGATCCTGGCCGTGGTCGTCATCGCCGCGGCGATCACCCCCAGCGGAGACCCCTTCACGCTGGGGGCGCTGTCGGTGCCGATGTACCTGTTCTACGAGCTCAGCCTCCTCATCGGCCGACTGGCCCTCCGCCGCCGTGCGCGGCGCGACCGCGAGCGGGAGGCCACGCGCTGACCCCGCGCATCGAGCACGACTTCCCGCTGGACGCGTTCCAGCAGGAGGCGATCGCCGCGCTCGACCGCGGCCGCAACGTGCTCGTCTCCGCACCGACGGGCAGCGGCAAGACGGTCGTCGCGGAGCACGCGGTGAACCTCGCGCTCGAGCAGGGCGGGCGCTGCTTCTACACCGCGCCCATCAAGGCCCTGTCGAACCAGAAGTACAACGACCTGCGTGCCGTGCTCGGCGACGACCACGTCGGGTTGCTCACCGGCGACCACTCGATCCACGCCGATGCACCGGTGGTCGTGATGACCACCGAGGTGCTGCGCAACATGGTCTACGCCCGGTCCGCGGCGCTGGGCTCCCTGAGCTGGGTGGTCCTCGACGAGGTGCACTTCCTCTCCGACGCCTACCGGGGGCCCGTGTGGGAGGAGGTCCTGATCCACACACCCGCCGGCGTCCGCTTCGCGTGCCTGTCGGCGACCGTGTCGAACGCCGCGGAGCTCGGCGAGTGGATCGAGGCGCTGCGCGGCCCCACCGAGACGGTCGTGGAGCACGAGCGGCCCATCCGGCTCGATCCGCTGTTGATGGTGGGGGACCGCACCACCGAGCGGGAGCACCTCGTGCCGCTGCTCGTCGACGGCCGCCCGAACCCGGAGGGCCGCCGGTTCGACGCCGACCGCCCGGAGGTGCGCCGCGGAGGTCCGCGGGGCCGTCCCCGGTCGCGCTTCTACACGCCCCGCCGGGTCGAGGTGATCGAGCGGCTGGCCGACGAGGACCTCCTGCCGACCATCTACTTCATCTTCAGCCGGAACGGCTGCGACGAGGCGGCGAGCCGGTACCTGGACGGGGGAGCGAGGCTGACCACCGCTGCCGAGCGGCGCCGGATCCGGGAGATCGCCGAGGAGCGCACACGGGCGCTCACCGACGCGGAGCTCGACGTGCTCGGCCACGACCGGTGGCTCGCCACGCTCGAGCACGGGGTGGCCGCCCACCACGCAGGGATGATCCCCGCGTTCCGGGAGACGGTCGAGCAGTGCTTCGTCGAGGGGCTGCTCGACGCGGTGTTCGCCACGGAGACCCTGGCGCTGGGGATCAACATGCCCGCGCGCTCGGTGGTGATCGAACGCCTCAGCAAGTTCACCGGCGAGACCCACGAGGTGCTCACCGCGGCGCAGTTCACCCAGCTCACCGGGCGGGCGGGCCGGCGGGGGATCGACGAGGAAGGGGCGGCGATCGTGCTGTGGTCGCCGTTCACCACCTTCCAACAGGTCGCCGAGCTCGCCGCCAGCCGGGAGTTCCCGCTGTCGTCGGTGTTCCGCCCCACGTACAACATGACCGCCAACCTGGTGGAGCGCTACGACCGCGACGAGGCCGAGCGCGTGCTGTCGCGCTCCTTCGCCCAGTTCCAGGCCGACCGTGCGACGGTCCGCCTGCGGGCCCGGGGCGACCGGCTCCGCGCCGAGCTCGAGGAGCTGCGCGGCGAACCCAGCGCGACCGACGAGGTGCTGGACGTCGCCGGCTACGCGGAGCTGCGGGAATCCGCGCGGCGGGCCCGCCGGGCCGGGGACCGCGCGGCGATCGAGCGCTCGCTGGCGCGCCTGAGGCCCGGCGACGTGGTCGAGCGCATCGGCCCGCGGGGGCCGCGGCTGCTGGTCGTGCTGGCGGTGTCGCACCGGCGTGGCGGTGCGGTGCGCGTGCGCGCGACGGGCACGAGCGCGCACCCCGTCGACCTGCACGCAGCGAACGCGGGCGGCCCGCTGGTCCCGCTCGCCAGGATCGACCTCCCGGTGCCGTACCTGCCGAAGGACCCGGACTACCGCCGGGAGGCCGCGCAGCGCCTGAAGCGGCTCAACCCTCGCCGGCTGCGACGCCCGGAGCCCGAGGGTCCAAAGACACCGGACCCGCGCCGAGCGCTGCTCGAGCACCCGCTGCACCACCACCCGGACCGCGACCAGCTGCTCGCCAACCACCGCAGCGTCACCCGGCTCGAACGGGAGCTCCGCAAGGTCGAGGCGGAGGCGGCCCGGCGCGGCGCGGGGCTGGTCCGCCAGTTCGAGGGCGTGCTGCGCGTGCTGGAGGCGACCGGGCACGTCCGGGACTGGCAGCTCACCGGGGCGGGTCGCCAGCTGCGCCGCATCTTCCACGAGTGCGACCTGCTCATCTCGATGGCCCTCGACCGCGGCCTGTTCGACGGGCTCACGCCTCCGGGGATCGCTGCGTTCGCCAGCTGCCTCACCTACGAGCACCGCAGCTCCGAGGCCCCGCCGCCACCGGTGTTCCCGAGCCCGGAGGTGCGCACCCGGTTCGCCGCGCTCGGGCAGCTCTCCGCCCAGCTCGAGTCGCACGAGGAGCGCCACCGCGTCCCGCGCACCCGGGCCCCGGAGCCCGGGTTCGCCGCCGCCGCGTGGGCGTGGGCGGACGGGGGGAACCTCGAGGGCATCCTGGACGAGGACCTCACCGGCGGCGACTTCGTGCGCAACGTGCGCCAGCTCGTCGACCTGCTCCGCCAGATCGAGGAGGTGGCCCCGCACCCCGCGACCCGCGAGGCGGCCCGGCAGGCCGGCGATGCGCTGCTGCGCGGGGTGGTCGTGTCGGCGGGCGGGCCGGAGTGACGATCAAGCCCGGCGCTCGCTGGGGCGACCCGGGCCCCCTCGCGGAGGGCGCCCCCGTGGTCGGCGACGACGCGGCGGCCCGCGAGGTGCTCCAGCGCCGGTTCGAGGACCCGGGGGAGACCGGGCTCGGCGAGATCGGGCTCGTCGGCGGCGACCTGCACCGCACCCTCGGCTCGCCGCGGCGCGACGCGGAGGACCTCCGGGCCGGGCGCGGGGTGCGCTACCCGGTCGACGTGGGCGTCGTCGAGCTGGACGGGGGGCCCGGCCAGGTGTTCCTGTCGCACCTCGTGGCGTACCCCCGCCGACGCATCCGCTGGTGGTCCCGGCGCACCGTGGCGGTGGTGAACGCGTCGTACGTGGGCCGCCTCGACCTCGGCCCGCGTGCCCACCCGGGCGACGGGCGCCTGGACGTCACCGACGGGCGCCTCCCGCTCGGCCAGCGCCGCCAGGGCCGCCGCCGCGCGCTCACCGGCACCCACGTCCCGCACCCCGACCTGCGCACGAGGTCGGTGAGCGAGGTCGAGGTGCACGCCGGAGACGACGGCACCCTGCACGTGTGGCTGGACGGGGCCCACGTCGGCACCGCCTCGACGATCCGCGTGCGCTGCGTGCCCGATGCCGTCGTCGTGGTCGCCTGAGCTGGGTGAACTTCCCAGTCGCTGCGAGGGGACCTGTCGGTACCATCGACGAGATGCGGGCTTGGCACCTGACCGACTCACCCGGGCAGTACCGGTGGGGCGAGGTCCCCACCCCTGAGCCGGGACCGGGGGAGGTGCGGCTCCGGGTGCGGGCGTCCGCCCTCAACCACATGGACCTGTGGCTGACCAAGGGGATGCCACGGCCGCCCTCGTTCCCGCACGTCCCGGGCAACGACGTGGCCGGGGTGGTGGAGTCGGTCGGCGAGGGCGTCACCGGCTGGGCACCCGGTGACGAGGTGGTGGTCAACACCGCGATCGTCCCGGCGGAGGCGCTCGAGCGCGGCCAGGACTCGGTGCTGGACCCGACGATGCGCATCCTCGGCGAGCACTGCTGGGGCGGCCACGGCGAGTACTGCGTCGTGCCGGCCCACCAGCTGGAACGCCGGCCGACGAGCAGGACCTGGGCGGAGTCGGTCGCCTACCCGGTGTGCGCCACCACCGCGTGGCGCCTGCTGCGCCGTGCCCGCGTGCAGGCGGGTGACACGGTGCTGGTGACCGGCATCGGGGGCGGCGTCGCGACGTTCGCGCTGCTGATCGCGAAGCAGATGGGCGCCCGCGTCTTCGCCACCTCGCGGGACGAGGAGAAGCGGAAGCGGGCGGTGGAGCTCGGCGCCGAGGACGCGTTCGACTCCGAGGGCCCGTACCCGGTGCGTGCCGACGTCGTCGTGGACAGCATCGGGCCGGCGACGTGGGACCACTCGATCCGCTCGCTGCGCCATGGTGGTCGCATGTGCGTGTGCGGTGGGACCACCGGTCCGAAGGTCGAGCTGGACCTTCCGCGGCTGTTCTTCAAGCAGCTGGAGGTCATCGGGGCGAGCTGCGGCAGCCAGGAGGAGTTCCGGCACGTGACGGGGCTCATGGAGGAGGGGCTGCCCGTCGTGATCGACGGCGTGCTGCCGCTGTCGGAGTACCCGAGCGCGCTGGAGCGGCTCCGCAGCGGCACCCAGGTCGGCAAGATCGTGCTCGAGCACCCGGCGCACCCGTGAGCGCGCCCCGTGAGGCGGTCGAGCGCGCCTGGGCGGAGGTCGATCGGCGCCGCGACGTGCTGCTCGAGGTGTCGCACCGGATCTTCGAGCACCCCGAGCTGTGCTTCGAGGAGCGCCACGCGCACGACCTGCTCTGCGACGTGCTGGAGCGCGAGGGGCTCGCTCCCCGGCGCCGGGCCTTCGGCCTCGACACCGCGTTCGCCGCGGAGGCGGGGGAGGGCGGCCCGACCGTCGCGGTGCTCTGCGAGTACGACGCACTCCCCGACATCGGCCACGCCTGCGGCCACAACGTGATCGCCGCGGCCGGGCTCGGCGCGGGCCTCGCGGCCGCGGCGCTCGCGGACGAGCTGGGCGGCACCGTGCGCATCCTCGGCACCCCCGCGGAGGAGGGTGGTGGCGGCAAGGTCTTCATGCTGCGCGCGGGCGCCTTCGAGGGGGTCGACGCGGCGGTCATGGTCCACCCCGCCGACCACGACCTGCCCACGATGCAGACCCTCGCGATCCGGCGGGTGCGGGCCACCTACCACGGACGTGCGTCGCACGCGGCCGCCGCCCCGCACCTGGGGCGCAACGCGCTCGACGCGGCGGTGCTCGGGTACGTCAACGTGGCGGCGCTGCGCCAGCACATCCTCCCCGAGGAGCGGGTGCACGGCGTGTTCACCGACGGTGGGGGCAAGCCCAACATCGTCCCCAAGCGCGCCGAGATGGAGTGGTACGTGCGCTCGCCGACGAGCCAGGGCCTCGACGCGCTCACCGAACGGGTCCGCGAGTGCCTCCTGGCCGGGGCGGCCGCGGCCGGGTGCACCGTCGAGCTCGAGCTGCTCGAGCCCGCCTACGCCGAGCTGCGCGACGACGAGGAGCTGCTCGAGTCGTACCGCCGGCACGCGGCGGCGTTGGGACGGGAGCTGCAGGACCCCTCCGTCGTCGGTGGGGTCGTCGGCAGCACCGACATGGGCAACGTGAGCCAGGTGGTCCCCTCGATCCACCCGATGATCGCGGTGGCACCGCCGGGGGTGTCGATCCACACCCCCGAGTTCGCCGAGCACGCCCGGGGCGACGCCGGTGACCGGGCGGTGATCGACGGCGCCAAGGCGCTCGTCGGAACGGTGCTCGACCGCTGGTGCAGCGGCGACTGAGCAGCTGCACCGCCGTTCGGCCGGATCCACTGGGCATGCCGGTGGCGGGCCTATCCTCGCTGCCGTGACCGCCCCCGTCCCGACCTACGTCGCCGAGCAGTTCACCGCCGAGGAGCAGGCCGTGCTCCGGCGGTACTTCACGAACCTCGACGGCCCGGTCTTCGCGCTCGTGAACCTCCCGGAGGTCGTCAAGGGCGCCCTGTTCGCCCGCTACTCACGGTCCGCGAAGTCCCTTCGCCGGCTGTTCCTCGACGAGTTCGTCGGGGAGCTCGACACCACCGGCGACGAGTCGATCGACGCCACGGTGGGGATGGAGCGGGCCGAGGCGCTCTACGACCGGGTGTTCTTCGAGTACGGCGACGACTCGGTGGCCCAGCTCGGCGGCGTGCACCTGGCCTGCGAGCAGGCCTCCAACGTGCTCACGAAGATCCTCGAGTGGGGACGCCTGATGTCCTACCTCGAGCAGTCCACCCGCTACATC
>CBFGTJ010000111.1:0-10544 GCA_965651815.1 uncultured Microthrixaceae bacterium
CAACGAGTCGAAGGTGCGCGGCTACAAGCCCGGGCGCTTCAGCTTCAACGTCAAGGGCGGCCGCTGCGAGGCGTGCTCCGGCGACGGCACGATCAAGATCGAGATGCACTTCCTGCCGGACGTGTACGTGCCGTGCGAGGTGTGCAAGGGCGCCCGCTACAACCGCGACACGCTCGAGGTGACGTTCAAGGGGCTGAACATCTCCGAGGTGCTCGACCTGCCCTGCGAGGAGGCGCTCGAGTTCTTCGCGAACCAGCCCACGATCGCCCGGCACATGCAGACCCTCGTCGACGTCGGCCTCGGCTACGTGCGGCTCGGCCAGCCGGCCACGACCCTGTCGGGCGGCGAGGCGCAGCGCGTGAAGCTGGCCTCGGAGCTCGCGAAGCGGTCGACCGGCCACACGATCTACCTGCTGGACGAGCCCACGACCGGCTTGCACTTCGAGGACATCCGCAAGCTCCTCACCGTCCTGTCGCGGCTGGTCGACCAGGGCAACACGGTGCTGGTCATCGAGCACAACCTCGACGTGATCAAGACCGCCGACTGGGTCATCGACCTGGGTCCCGAAGGCGGCCGCGGCGGCGGCACGGTCATCGCCGAGGGCCCACCCGAGGCGATCGCCGAGGCGGCGGGCAGCTACACCGGCAAGTTCCTCGCCCCGATCCTGCAGGGCGGCTGAGGACCGGCCGGCGACGCCGCGCTTGACCGGCGTCGCCGAGGTGCCGATGGGAGTGGATACGAGCGCTGACGAATGCCCACGCGCGCGCGGACTCGCGGGAGCTGCCGCGAGCTGCCGGCCACCTCGCGCCCGGAGGCGGCGGCCGCCGGGTCGTCGAGCTCGCGCTGGTCGCCGCGGTGGCGCTCGCGCTCGTGCTGGTGCTCCTGCGCCCGTTCCCCCTGGACGAACCGGTCGTCTATGCACGCGACGCGTTCCAGCACCTGGCGCTCGTCGAGGCCTCCGACTGGACCGGCACGGCAGGGCGCACCGACTGGCTCGGCGCGCCCCACGGCGCCGATTGGGGGCTGTTCCCCTCCGGGGGTGAGCGTCTTCACCTCGTCGCCCTGCACGCCCTGCGCGCCGCGTCCGGCTCGCTGGTCGCCGCGACGAACCTGTACGTGGCGCTGGCGCTCGTGGCCTCCGCCGTCGTCGCCCACGCCGTGCTGCGCTGGCTCGGGTGCCGGCCCTCGGTCGCCGGCGCGGCCGCCTGCCTCTTCGCGCTGTCCCCGGCCGCGCTGCACCGGCTCGCGGCGGGCCAGCTCTTCCTCTTCGCGCTGTTCCCCGTCGCGCTCGGCGCCTTCGCGGTCCTCTGGGCGCTGCAGCGGCCGCCGTCGGCGTCCTGGCGGGGCCGCGAGTGGGTGGCGCCGCTCGCCGCGGTGGCGGTCGTCGCGATCTCGAGCACCTACTACGCGGTCTTCACCGGGTTGCTGCTCGTCGTGACCGGAGGGCTCGCCGCGCTCCGCCGGGGCGACCCGCGACGCCTCGTGGCGCCCCTGCTGCTCGCCCTGGCGCTGGCATCGGTGAGCGCCGTGACCCTCGCTCCCGACCTGCTCGCTCGTCGAGCCGCGCCGTCCGTCGCCGCCTCCTTCGACCGCCCGGTGCGCGACTCCGAGACGCTCGGCCTGCGACCCACCCAGATGGTGATGCCCCGCGGCGACCACCCTGTGCCGTTCCTCGCGACCCTCGGCGAGCGTGCGAGCCGCATGCGCGACTCCACCGATTCCGGCACGGTGCTCGGCCTCGCCGCCGTCGCCGGGCTCGTGGCGATGGCGGCGGTGACCGTCCGACGCGGCGGGACCGACCGTGCGGACCGCCGGATCACCCACCTGTCGACCCTCACGGTGAGCGCCCTGGCCGTCGGGACCGCCGGGGGCGGCGGCTTCGCCCTCGCCGTGCTGGGCCTGACCCAGGTGCGGGTGTGGGCACGCCTCGCGGCGTTCGTCCTCTTCTGCGCGCTGGCCGGGCTCGGACTGCTCGCCCAGCGGTGGTGGGGCACCGCCGAGCGATTCCCCCACGTCGTCGCCCTGGTCGCGGTCCTCGCGCTCGCCGACCAGGGGGTGTGGGTGCCGGACCACTCAGCTCAGGCCGCGGCCGTGCGGGAGGACGAGACGCTCGTGGCCCAGCTCGTCGACGAGCTGCACGAGGGCGCGGTCGTCGCGCAGGTCCCCGCCCTGCCCATGCCCGACCACATGGAGCACGACCGGCTGCTGGCCCCCGCGCTGCTCGCGCACGGGCGCCTCCGGTTCACCTCGGGCGGGTTCCGTGGCGGCACCGCCGACTGGCAGCACTCGTGGCTGACCGGAGACCCCGGCGAGGTCGCCCGCGCCATGGCGGCAGGTGGGGCCGACGTCCTGCTCGTCCAGCGCACCCACCGGCTCCTCGACCGACCCGACGAGCTGGAGCGCGAGCTGGCCGCCGCGGCCTCCGTCGAGCCACACCGCAGCACGGCGGGCACCTGGACCTGGATCGACCTGCGGCCGCTGCACGACCGCCTCGTCGCCCGGCACGGGCGCTCCGAGGTGGACGACGCCGGTGCCGGGGTGGTGCGGCCGCTCACGGTCAGCTACGAGGGCGTCGCGAACCAGGACTTCCTCGGCGACGGGCGCGCCGTGACCCACCTCGGCCGCGAGGGTGCGGTCGTGTTCGGGTTCGCCGACGACGACACGGCACCGGTGGACGTGCGAGCGCGGGTGCACGCCGCGCCGGGCACGACCGTCGAGCTCGGGGGCGTCACCTCGCGACGCATCGAGCCGGGCCCGGAGGGCCGGATCGTCACGTTCCGCATCGAACCGGACGCGCCGGTGGCGAAGTTGCACGTGCGCGCGCACGGCGAGCCGATGCCGGTCAACGGCTCGGACGGCCCGGCGCTGGTGCTGGTCACCGAGGTGCGCGTGCGCGACACCCGCGCCGCGCGCAGCCCCGTGCTCAGGTGATCGCGAGCATCCGCTCCAGCGCGACGCGGGCCCAGTGGGCGGTGTCGGGGTCGACGGTGATCCGGTTCGGCACCCGGCCCTCGACGAGCGACTCGAGCACCCACGCCAGGTGCTGCGCGTCGATGCGGAACATCGTCGAGCAGGGGCACACCAGCGGGTCGAGCGACACGACGGTCTTGTCGGGCGTCTCGTCGTCGAGGCGCTGGACCAGGTGGATCTCGGTGCCGACCCCGATCACGCTGCCCGACGGGGCCGCCTCGACCGTGCGGATGATGAAGTCGGTCGAGCCCACGTGGTCGGCCAGCGAGCACACCTCGTGGGAGCACTCGGGGTGCGCCACGACGATGCCGTCGGGGTGCTCGGCCCGGAACTGCTCGACGTGCTCGGGACGGAACCGCTGGTGCACCGAGCAGTGCCCCTTCCACAGCAGGAACGTCGACTCCTTGGCCGTCACCTCGTCCAGCCCACCGAGGTCGAGCCGCGGGTTCCACACCGCCATGTCGTCCTCGGTGAAGCCCATCGCGTAGCCGGTGTTGCGGCCGAGGTGCTGGTCGGGGAAGAACAGCACCTGGCGGGCACGTGGCCCGTCCTCACGCCGCAGCGCCCACTCGAGCACCGCGCGGGCGTTCGTGGAGGTGCACACGGCGCCGCCGTGGCGGCCGACGAACGCCTTCAGGTTCGCCGCGGAGTTCATGTACGTGATCGGCACGACCGACTCGATGTCGGTCACCTCGGCGAGGGACTCCCACGCCTCCTCGACCGAGTCGATGTCGGCCATGTCCGCCATCGAGCAGCCCGCGTTGAGGTCGGGGAGGATCACCTGCTGGTGATCCCCGGTGAGGATGTCGGCCGCCTCGGCCATGAAGTGCACACCGCAGAACACGATGTAGTCGGCCTGGGTGCGCTCCTTGGCCAGCACCGACAGCCGGAACGAATCGCCCCGGGCGTCCGCCCAGCGCATCACCTCGTCGCGCTGGTAGTGGTGGCCCAGGATGAACACGCGCTCACCGAGCGCTGCCTTCGCGTTGCCGATCCACTCGGCGAGCTCGTCGTCGGACGCCTCGAGGTACCGCTCGGGGAGCGGTGACTGGAGTCTCAGCATCATGTCGGGGAACCTCCCTTGCCGACGGACGCGCCGCACGGCCCTGAGGACCTCCGAGTAGCGGCCGGTGGGGACAGCCTGGTCGCCACGCCACGGGGTTGTCGGCCACGGAGGTGTGATGTCGCCGGAATGCCAGGCCGGCGCGAGCGAGTGTACCGCCTCGCCCCGGGTCCGACGGTCGTCCGCGCCGCCCGGGCCCGAGATCCTTGAGCTCCGCGGGGAGGTGCCGATCTGCTCCCCGTGGGAAGGGATCTACGTCGTCGTGCGACCGACGAGCGCCGGACGCGCGCGGTCGCGGTGCTCGCACTCGCCTGGGGCATCGCCTACCTGACCTGGAGGGTCGGCTGGACCCACCACGGCGTCCACGGCGGCCTGTACGCGGTGCTCCTCGTCGCGGAGGCGGTCGGCTGGGTGAGCCTCGCGCTCTTCGCCTTCCTCGCGTGGCGGGTGCCGGCGCCGCCGACGACCGACAGGACCCCGGCGAGGTCCGACCTGACCGTCGACGTGCTGGTGCCGACCTACGACGAACCGGTGGAGGTGCTGCGCGCCACGCTGCTCGGCTGCAGGGCCCTGCGGTACCCGCACACCACGTGGCTGCTCGACGACGGGCGCCGGCCCGAGCTCGCCGAGCTCGCCCGTGAGCTCGGCGCCCGCTACCTGACCCGGCCCGACAACCGCCACGCGAAGGCCGGGAACATCAACCACGCGCTCGGGCACCTCGAGGGCGACCTGGTCGCGGTGCTGGACGCCGACCACGTGCCGCTGCCGCACTTCCTCGACACGATGGTCCGCTACTTCGAGGACCCCGACGTCGTGCTCGCCCAGGCGCCGCACGAGTTCTACAACCTCGACTCGATCCAGCACGTCGCAGAGGACCGCCACGAGCAGTCCCTGTTCTTCCGGGTGATCTGCCCCGGCAAGGACCGCCACAACGGGGCGTTCTGGTGCGGCTCGGGCACCGTGATCCGCCGCGAGCCGCTGGTCGAGATCGGCGGGGTCCAGACCGCGACGATCGCGGAGGACTTCCACACCACGATCGTGCTGCACCAGCGGGGCTGGAAGACCCGCTACCACGAGGAGACCCTGCTGCTGGGCCTCGCCCCGCACGACCTGGACGCGTTCCTGCTGCAGCGGAGCCGCTGGGCGCGGGGCAACCTGCGCGTGTTCCTCACCCCGCAGAACCCGGTCATCGCCCGGGGGCTGCGCCCGCTGCAACGGCTGAGCTACCTCGCCTCGCTGTTCCACTACTTCGGCGGCCCCCAGCGACTGGTGCTGGCCGCGGTGCTGTGCACGACCCTGGTCACCGGGTGGCTGCCGATGACCGGGCACCCCGCGTGGTTCGCGCTGCTGTGGGCGCCGTGGGTCGCGCTGTCCCTGTACGCGACCCGGGTGCTGGGTCGTGGCGTGTCGGGCCCGCTCGCGGCGACCCGCCACGGGTGGATGACGATGGGCGTGTACACCGGCGCCGTGCTCAGCCTCGCGATCCCGGGGGCCGGCAGGTTCAAGGTCACCCCGAAGATGGGCTCGGACGAGGGCGGGTGGCGCACGCTGCGGCGGCTGCGGCTGCTGACCGCGTGCGTCGCGGCGATCACCCTGGCGGTGCTCGCCCGTGCGCTGGCCGCGGTCGGTGCGCTCCACCTCCCGGCGATGCCCCCGCTCGCCGAGGCCGCCACGCTCGTCATCGGCACCGTCGAGGTCGCGGTCATCGCCCTGGTGCTGCGCGCGCTGGTGCGGCGGCGGCAGCGCCGCCACGTGTACCGGTTCCCCGTCGACCTGCGGGCCAGGCTCGGCGACGCGGTCGTGCAGGTGTGCGACCTCAACCACGCCGGGGTCGGGGTGCGGTGCACGCTCCAGCCGGAGGTCGGTGAGCACCTCCGGCTGACCCTGCGGCTCCCGCGGCTGGACGGCTCGATCAGCCGTTGCGTCGTGTCCGGGGTGGTCAGGACGGTCACGCCGCCCGACGGGTCCGGCTTCCGCCACGTCGGCATCCAGTTCACCGAGCTCTCCGACGACGCACGCGACGAGATCCTCGAGTACTGCCACGTGCTGCGGCCCGCGTCGGCCGCCGCGGACGGCGCCCTCGAGGAGCTGGACGCCGCACGGGCGTCGTCGGAGGTCGGCCGCGGCGAGCTGCGGGCCGGTCGGGACGCCAGCGAGACCCGCGACGTGGTGGGCACCGCCGCGTCCTGAGCCCCGACCCGCCCGGGAACGACTGCGCCCCGGCGGTAGGTTCGGGGCCACGATGGTCGAACGTCCGCCGGCGGGGACGATCCCCGACGCACCAGGCAGCTACCAGTTCAAGGACGCCGACGGACGGGTCATCTACGTCGGCAAGGCGAAGTCGCTGCGGCAGCGGCTCTCGAACTACTTCCAGGACCCGCGCCACCTCGCGCCCCGGACCGCGCAGATGGTGCGCACCGCCGCGACCGTCGAGTGGATCCAGGTCCGCAACGAGGTCGAGGCCTTGATGTTGGAGTACTCCCTCATCAAGCAGCACCGGCCGCGGTTCAACGTCCGGCTCGTCGACGACAAGAGCTACCCGTTCCTCGCCGTGACGCTCTCCGACGAGTGGCCCCGGGCGATGGTGATGCGGGGGCGGCGCCGCAAGGGGACCCGCTACTTCGGCCCGTACGCGCACGCGTACGCGATCCGCGAGACCCTCGACGAGCTGCTGCGCACCTTCCCGATCCGCACCTGCTCCGACGCGAAGCTGCGCCGGCACGAGCGGCTCGGCAAGCCGTGCCTGCTGTACCACATCGAGAAGTGCTCCGGACCCTGCGTCGGCGAGATCGACAAGGAGTCCTACGACCAGCTCGTCGAGGACCTGATGGAGTTCCTCGACGGGGACACCCAGCCGGTCCTCGACCGGCTGCACGAGGAGATGGCCGCCGCCGCCGAGCAGCTCGAGTTCGAGCAGGCGGCCCGCATCCGCGACCGGATCGAGACGGTGCGGCGGGCGATCGAACGCCAACAGATGGTGGGGGATCGCAAGGAGGACGTCGACGTGGTCGGCGTCGCCGAGGACGAGCTCGAGGCCGCGGCCCAGGTGTTCTTCGTGCGCAAGGGCCGGGTGGTCGGCCGGCTCGGGTTCATCCTCGACAAGGTCATGGACCTGACCCCCGACCAGACGATGGCGGCGGTGCTCGAGCAGCTCTACGGCGACGAGCCCGCGGTCGGGTACCCCAAGGCGGTGCTGGTGCCGACCCTGCCCGAGGACCAGCACATGTACGAGGAGTTCCTCTCCGAGATGCGGGGGAGCCGGGTGACGATCCGGGTCCCGCAGCGGGGCGCGAAGCGCGAGCTGGCCGAGACCGTCGCCAAGAACGCCGCGGAGGCCTTCACCCGCCACCGGCTGCGCCGCGCCTCGGACCACAACAGCCGGGCCCGGGCGCTCAACGAGCTCCAGGACGCGCTGGGGCTGCCGGAGGCCCCGCTGCGCATCGAGTGCTACGACATGAGCCACCTCCAGGGCAGCGACTACGTCGGGTCGATGGTCGTGCTCGAGGACGGGCTGCCCCGCAAGTCGGAGTACCGCCGGTTCAAGGTGCACGTGCCGGGCAACGACGACTTCGCCGCGATGGAGGAGGTGCTGACCCGGCGGCTCACCGCGTACCTGAAGGACCGGGAGCTGCCGGCGTCCGAGCGCGGCAAGTTCGCGTACCCGCCGCAGCTGTTGCTGGTCGACGGCGGCAAGGGCCAGCTCGGCGTCGCGGTGCGGGTGCTCGAGGAGTTGGGGCTGCGCGAGGAGATCCCCGTCGCGGCGCTCGCGAAGCAGTTCGAGGAGGTCTTCGTGCCGGGACGGTCGGAGCCGCTGGAGATCCCGCGTGGGTCCGAGGCGCTGTTCATGCTGCAGCGTGTGCGCGACGAGTCGCACCGGTTCGCCCTCAGCTACCACCGCCAGCTGCGTGGCAAGCGGATGACGAGCTCGGAGCTGGACGGGATCCCCGGCCTCGGCGAGAAGCGCAAGCAGCGTCTCGTGAAGGAGCTGGGTGGGATCCGGGCGGTGAAGCGGGCGGACCTCGAGGACCTGCTCGCACTGCCGTGGCTGCCCGACCGGGTGGCGGTCGCCGTGTACGAGCGCCTGCACGGCCCGCCGTCGTCCACGGCGCGGGCCGGTTCGACGGGAGCCGGATCCGTCGAGGACGCGGGGGTGGCACGGTGAGCGACCCCTGGGACGAGCACGCCGCCTGGTGGCAGCGGGAGTTCACCGACGGCGCGGACCTCGAGTACGTCGAGCAGATCCTCCCCCTCATCGGGATGCACCTGCCGGCGCGCGGCACGCTGCTCGACGTGGGCTGCGGCGAGGGGCAGGTGTCGCGCCTCGCGGTGAAGCACGGGCTGTCGGCCGTCGGCGTCGACCAGGCCCGCGCGCAGCTCGCCACGGCGACCGTCCGTGGCGGCGGCCCCGCCTACGCCCAGGCGGACGCGCTGGCCCTGCCCGTCGCCGACGGGTCGGTCGACGCAGCGGTCGCGTGCCTCGTGCTGGAGCACATCCCCGACCTGGACGGCGCCCTGGCGGAGGTCGGGCGGGTGTTGCGCCCGGGCGGCACCTTCCTGATGCTGATCAACCACCCGCTGCTGCAGACCCCCGGCAGCGGCTGGGTCGACGACCAGGTGCTCGACCCGCCCGAGCAGTACTGGAGGGTCGGCCCCTACCTGGTGGAGACCGACACCGTGGAGCAGGTCGAGCGGGGCATCCACATCCGCTTCTGGCACCGTCCGCTGTCGCGCTACCTGAACTCGGCGCGGGCGGCGGGCATGGTGCTGGACCACATGGAGGAGCCCGCGCCGCCGCCCGGGTTCCTCGACCTGGCCGAGGAGTACACCGACTCCGCGGCGATCCCGCGTCTGATGTTCCTGCGGTTCAGCCGCAGCTGAACGGTCCGCCCGGGCGGTCAGCCGGCCGCGGTGCGCGAGTCGTCGAAGACGAGGATCCGGCCGCCGTAGCAGGCGACCCACACGCGCTGCTCGGTGGGCTCGTAGGTGATGCCGATCGGCTTCGCGTCGGTCTGCACGGTCTGCACCACCGTCATGTCCGAGGTGCGGACCTTGGACATGGTCGAGGAGTTGTAGTTCACGACGTAGACGGCCTCGCCGTCGGTGGAGATGTCGAGCGAGCGGGGCTGCTCGCCCGTGCGGACCGTACCGACGATGCGGCCGGTCGCCCGGTCGAGCTTCACCACGGTGCCGTCGCGGTTGTTGCTCACGTACAGGTGGGCACCGTCGGGGGAGAGCACCACGTGGCGCGGGCCTCCACCCGGCGAGGAGTGGCCGCTGACCGTGAACGTCCGGAGGTCGACCGCGACGAGGCGGTCGGAGCCCATGAGCGCGACGTACGCGGTGCGGCTGTCCGCGGTGACCGCGATCCCGCGCGGGTAGCGGCCGCCCAGGTCGACCCGGCGGACCTCCCTCCCGGTCCCGGTGTCGATCACCGACAGGTCCCAGGTGCACCAGTTCGTCACCAGCACCTTCGACCCGTCCGGGCTGGCCGCGACGTACTTGGGGACCGCGCCGACCGCGATGACGTCGAGGATCTCGAAGGTGGCGACGTCGACCTTGTACAGGTAGCTGTCGTCGGTGCCGTCGCCCGGTGAGCAGGAGTCCTTGCCCTCGGGCCCGAAGCCGGTGCCGTACATCGAGTAGTTCGAGACCCAGGCGATGGATCCGTCGGGGCTGAACGCCATCTCGACGGGTGCGCCCTTCGAGGTGCCGGGGTGCCCGGAGATGCCGTACTCGGCGAGGTCGACCGAGTCGGGGATCGTCCTCACGAGCGCGCCGTCGGCCCGGAAGACGCTGATCGAGTGCCGGTACATCATGTTCTGCGCGAACAGGATCCCCTGCTCCGACGCGACCACCGACTTGGGGGACATCTGCTCGCCGCCGAGGATCTGCACGCGCACGAGGCTCGTGCGGCCCGCGGAGGCCGGCTCGCCCTGCGCGGCGGTGGGCTCCAGCGGCGGGGCCTCCACCTCGACCGGCACCGTGGTGGTCGTCGTCTCGGCGGGCTCGGGATCCCCGGACCCGTCGCCGGTGCCGTCACCCGCGGTGCCGGGGTCGGCGGCCTCGGCGGCGACGACCTCGTCGCTGCCGGAGCCGAACACGGCGCCGAGCACCTTGCTCACCAGGAACCCGGCGAACGCCAGGACCAGCAGCGCCGCGACGCCGACGGCGATCCTGCGGCGGACGTAGACGTGGTGGGGCACCTGCGGGGGTCGGGGCGGCCGCCGCACCGGTCGGACACCGGCCTCGGCGGGTCCTCCGGGCCGCCGGGTCCGGGGGTGGTCCATCCCGGCGATGATAGGAACGCCCGGCGACGCCGCCGGACATCCCGTGGCGTGCGCGCCGCGCCGGTTGCGGAGGGGTCGTCCGGCCCCGCCGGTAGCCTTCGGGCATGGTCGAGTTCGTGGTCGTGACCGGGCTCTCGGGTGCCGGGCGCACCCAGGTGGGCAACACGCTGGAGGACCTCGGCTGGTTCGTCATCGACAACCTGCCCTCCGAGCTCATCCCGAAG
>CBFGTJ010000112.1:0-10516 GCA_965651815.1 uncultured Microthrixaceae bacterium
GAGCGCGGACCTCCCCCGGGAGCACGCCGCCCCCGACCAGGGCGCCCCCGGCGTGCGAACCCACCCGGACGGTGCCGGATCCGTCACGTCACCCGCGCATCAGGCCCCGTCGGTGGCCCGGGACCTCCGGTACAGCTCGCCGCCCGCGGCGAGCAGCAGGACACCGAGCAGGACGTAGGGCCACGGGTTGCCCCCGGTGAACGGCAGGGACCCGCCGCCACCGGGCCGTTGGGTCCGGCCCGCGACGCTGACGGGCGCCGCCTCCACCGGATCGGCCGGGGCGCGCCGTTCCACGACCGTGACCGGCGCGCTCAGCGTCAGCGGGCGCGTGGTCGCGGAGGTGGCGTTCATCGCGACGACCGTGTGCTCGCCGAGCGACGCGTCCATGGGGATCCGCACGACGACGTCGATGGCGCCAGCGGCGTCCGTCCGAACGTTCGCGAGGATCCGCGGCGTCGAGTAGAGCATCACGGCCACCTGCTCGCCGGCCGCCCAGCCGTCGCCGGTGACCCGGGTGGTCCCGCCCCGCACCACCACGTTCGGGTCGACCGACAGCGGGCCGTCCGACGCGGGCAGCCGGGCGGGCGGCAGCACGTCGACGTGCGCCGTCGAGTAGTGGAAGCCGCCGCCGAGCGAGTACCCGTCGTAGCCGTCGTACCCGTCGTAGCCGCTGTACGCGCCCAGGCAGCGCGCCTGCACCGGGTAGCGACCGGGACGGGTGTTGGACGGGACCGTGATCGCCACCGACCAGTTGCCGGCCCCGTCGGCGGCGGGCGGCACCGGTGTCGCGAGCGGGGCCTCCCCGTCGGCGGTCAGCAGCGCGACGGCCGGCTGGCCGTCGATGCAGCCGGTGCCCGACACCGTGAACGACCCGCCCGGCGCGACGGGCGAACCGGTGACGGTCAGCTGCCGCTCCGCCTGGGCCCCCGCAGGCGGCGCGAGCGAACAGAGCAGCGCCGCCGCGACCGCGGCGACGACCAAGGTCCTCGAAGTGCGCATCTTCCTCTCCCCAGTGACGCGACTGCCGCGCCCTCCGCACGGCACGCAGGAGACTACGCGCGCGGGTCGTTCGCGTGCGCACGATCTTGGGCGCTCACCCGAGCCGGCGCAGCTCCTCCTCCGCGTCGCGCAAGCTCGCGACCGCGTCCTCGTGGGCCTGCGCCAGCTCCTCGAGCTCCGCCTCCAGGCGCCGGTGCGCCTCCCGAGCCCGCTCGAGCGCGGCCTCCGCGTCGCGCACCCCGTCCAGCGCAGCGGCGACCCGCTCCTCCGCGGCCGCTCGCCGTGCCGCTGCGGCTGCCCGTTCGTCGGCTGCCCGCTCGGCGGCTGCCCGCTCGGCGGCAGCGCGCTCGTCGGCAGCCCTCTCGTCGGCGGTCGCATCCGGGGCCGTCGCCTCGCCCGTCGCCGCGAGCGAGGCCGCGAGTGCGACGTCGAGCGAGCCGAGCGCCTCCAACCCCGACCGGGCCTCGGGCGGCCGGTCGAGGCGCGCCGCGAGCAGCTCCGCACCGACCTCCTCGTCACCCGCGGCGGCCGACAGGGCGTCGAGCAGCACGGCACGGTCGCCGGTCGAGCCGCGCTCGTCGAGCAACCGCTCCGCCAGGCCGGCGACGCGGTGGAGCGCGTCGTTGCGCGCCTGCAGCGCGCCGCGCAGGTCGGCCGAGCCGCCCGAGAGCGCCTGCTCCTGCGCCGCGGCCGCGGCGCGGCCCAGCTCGAGCAGCTCCTCGACCTCGGCTCGGTGCCGGCGTACGACCTGGTTCAGCGCCCACGCCGTCACCGTCGGGCGCCGCAGCTTGCGCACCGCCGTGGCACCTGCCCGGTCGCCCTGCTCGCGCAGCCGCTTGGCCAGCTGGTCCCGGGCGGCGACGAACGCACCCGGCTCCAGGTCGTACAGCTCGTCCACCCCGTCCACGTCGTCGGCCACGCAACGAGGTTTGCACCGCTGCGGGCGGGGTAGGTCATCGGCCATGGCGAGAGCGATCTGGACCGGCGCGGTCAGCTTCGGTCTGGTGAACGTCCCGGTGAAGCTGTTCAGCGCCACCGAGCAGAAGGACGTCGCGTTCCACCAGCTGAGCAAGGACACCGGCGAGCGCATCCGTTACCGGCGGGTGACCGACACCAGCGACGACGAGGTGCCGTACGCGGACATCGTCAAGGGCTACGAGCTCGACGACGGCCGCTACGTCGTGGTCACCCCCGAGGAGCTCGAGGCGGTCGAACCGGGTCGGTCGCGCACGATCGACATCGAGGACTTCGTCGACCTCGACGAGCTCGACCCCGTCCACTTCGAGAAGAGCTACTACCTCGCGCCCGCCGGCAAGGAGGCCGCGAAGCCCTACGAGCTGCTGCGCACCGCACTCGAACGCTCGAACAAGGTCGCGATCGCGCGGTTCGTGCTGCGCACCAAGCAGTACCTGGCCGCGGTGCGCTCGAACGGGCGGGTGCTGGTGCTCGAGACGATGTTCTTCCCCGACGAGGTGCGGAACCCGGAGTCCGTGATCGGCGACCTGCCCTCCGACGTGGAGCTGCGCGACCGCGAGATCGCGATGGCGGAGCAGCTGATCGAGTCGTTGACCACCTCGTGGGACCCGGACCGCTACCACGACACCTACCGCGAGCGGGTGCTCGACCTCATCGAGAGCAAGGCGAAGGGCGAGGAGGTCGTGGTCGAGGAGGAGGAGCGACCGGCGGAGGTCGTGGACCTCATGGAGGCCCTCCAGGCGAGCCTGGAGAAGGCACGCGGCGGCGACACCGACGGGTCCCGAGCCGCGTCCCGGTCGCCCCGCCCGGACCGTTCGACGCGCAGCCGGAGCGAGCTCTACGAGGAGGCCCAGGAGCGCGACATCCGTGGCCGGTCCTCCATGTCGAAGGACGAGCTCGCGAAGGCGCTCGACGAGGCCAGCTGACGCGAGACCCGGCGTCAGCCGCCCAGACCTGGCGGAAGGAGGGGGATTCGAACCCCCGGGACCCGTGAAGGCCCAACGGTTTTCAAGACCGTCGCATTCGTCCGCTCTGCCATCCTTCCGCCCTCCAGCGTAGAGCCGGTCGGCGATGGCGCCGGACGCTCAGTCGCGCATCTGGGCACGGATCTCCTCGAGCCACTTGTCCGCCTCCGCGAACCGTGACTCCACCTCCGCGCGCGCCTCGTGGCCGTCACCGCCGGCCGCGGGGAAGGATCCGAGGAACTTCACTCCCGCCTGCGTGGCGTGCAGCGTGCGCAGGCAGTCCGCCACGACCGGGTCGGCCACGTGGCCGTCGAGGTCCAGCACGAAGCAGTAGTCGCCGAGCGACGTCTTCGTCGGCCTCGACAGCAGCAGCGACAGGTTGATCGAGCGCGCCGCGAACTCCTGGAGGATCGCGAGCAGCGAACCGGGACGGTCGGAGCGCTGGAACACGACGATCGAGGTCTTGTCGTGCCCCGTGCGTGCCGGCACACCGGAGCGGGCCACGACCACGAACCGGGTCTGGTTCTCCGGGTGGTCCTCGATCTCGGAGGCCGCCACCTCCAACCCGTACACCTCGGCGGCACGCGGGTTCGCGATGGCGGCCGCGGCGGGGTCGTCCCCGGTCGCGACCAGCCGCGCCGCCTCGGCGTTGGAGCTCGCGGCGACGTGGGCCACCGACGGGAGGTTCGAGCGCAGCCACCGGCGGCACTGGGAGCTCGCGACCGGGATCGCGACGATGCGCTCGACGTCCTCGAGCCGGGTCCCCGGGCGGACCAGCAGGTTCAGCGAGACCGGTTCGACGATCTCGCGCTGGATGAGCAGGTCCACGTCGAAGGCCAGGGTGTCGACGATCGCGTTCACGCTGCCCTCGATCGCGTTCTCCACAGGCACGACGCCGAGGTCGACCCGCCCCTCGTGCACCGCGAACAGCACGTCGGTCATGAGGGGCAACGGCACGCGCTCCGCGCCGGCGAGGTCGGGGACGTCCAGGAGCGCCTGCTCCGAGAACGTCCCCTCCGGTCCGAGGTAGCCCACCCGGGTCCTGCCCATGGCGAGGCAGGCTACCGGCGGTCGTTCCCACCTGTGGGCGCCCGCCCGGCCGTACGATGTCGCCGGGACGGCCCGCACGGCCGGTGGAGAGGAACCACGCATGAGCTCACACCTCGCGCGCGCCACCGTCGTCACCCTGTGCCTCGCGACGCTCCTCGCGGGGTGCTCCGGTGGGGACCGGGGCACCAGCGCGGCGACCTCGTCGGCGAGGGAGCGGCGCGACCCGTCGACACCGGCCGAGCCGCTCCAGCTCTCCGGCACCTCGTGGCGGCTGATCTCGATGGACGACGGCCGGGACGAGGAGGACACCTCCGGCGCGGAGGTGCCGGCGGTGGTCACCTTCGACGGCGAGCGGGTCGACGTCTACGACGGCGTGAACGACGCGTCGGGGAGCTACCGGGTCGAGCGGGGGCGGCTGGCCATCGAGCTCCGCTCCCGCAGCGACGTCGCCCCCGTGGGCGAGCTGCCCCAGAACGAGCTGATCGACCTGCTGCCCTCCGCGACGTCGGTCCACGTGGACGGCGAGGTGCTCACGATCGAGCTGGAGGACGGTGGGCGGCTGCGCTTCCAGCTCGCGGTGGGCGTCGCGCCGGACTGACCCGGCCGAGGGGCTCAGTCGCGGGGCTCGGTCCGGGAGGCGGCGTGCCGCCAGAGGGCCCGGTAGCTCGGCCACTCGAGCCCCGGCTGCACGTACCCGCAGCGCTCGAGCTCGGCCTGGAGCCGGGGCAGGTGCGCGAAGGGCACCCCGATGTCGATGTGGTGCGCGAGGTGCCAGCCCGTGTTGAACGGCACCATCCAGAACCGCGCGGTGAACGACTGGCGCACGTGGTGGGTCGTGAGCCGCCGGTCCGAGGAGGCGCCGAGGCCCCCGTGCTCCGCGACCGCGCGCAGCCGGTTCAGCACGCGCCACACGGTCATCCACGGCAGCAGCCACATCACCGGGTAGATCCACCACCGGCCGAACGCGACCCACAGGCCGACGAAGAGGACCACCTGCCAGCCGAGGATCTTCAGCGCGATGGGCCGTGCGCGCTCGGAACGGAGCGCGAGCAGCAGGCCCTTGAGGTTCTTCCAGCCGGAGCTGCCCGTCGCGTCCCGGCGCAGCTTGCGGCGCCACGAGTCCCGGGTGATCGGGTAGCCGGCGTACAGCATGAGGTCGGGCTCGTTCGGCCCGAACTCCTCCTTGTGGTGGGCCATGTGGCCCCGCCGGTACGCCTCGAGCGGGACGAAGGCCGGGTAGGCGATGAGCCAGGCGCCGACCCAGTCGTTGAGCTTGCGGTTCGAGAAGAGCAGGCGGTGCGCCGCCTCGTGGGCGAGGATCGAGAAGCGGGCGAACGAGCGGCCCATCAGCAGGAACGCGAGCACCCACCCGACGGGGTGGTCCCACCACGCGGCGACCGCGAGCACGCCTACGGACTGCACCCACAGGCCCGCGACGTGGAACCAGTTCCGGACGTTCGGGATCCGGTACAGCTCGTCCCTGAGCTTCCCGACCGGCCGGCCCGTCGGGCCGAGCGACGGGGTGGGCAGGACGTCGACCAGCAGGTGCTCCGCGGGCCGCATCGTGTCGGGTTCCCTGACGACGGTGGCCACGCTCTCACGTTACAACCGTCCCTCGATCGGGGGCAGTCTGTAAGGAGGCGCCGCCCGGGGGTAGGGTCCCCCCAGTGGAGGAGCTGAACCTTCGCCCGCTCACCGCCCGGTCCGTGCTCGCCTCGACGCTGCTCGGGTCGAAGCAGGCTCGGCTCCCCGTGTCCTTCCTCATCCGCACCGGCGCCCTGTTCGGCCTGAGCGAGGGATCGGTGCGCACCGCCCTGTCGCGCATGGTGAGCGCGGGCGAGGTGACCCATGCCGACGGGTGCTACGGGCTCGCCCCGGCGCTGACCGAGCGGCGCGAACGCCAGCTGCGGAGCCGCGCGGCCAAGGTCCACGACTGGTCCGGCCGGTGGTGGATCGGCGTCGTCGCGGCAGGGACGCGCAGCGCGCGCGACCGGGCTGCGCTGCGGGTCGAGATGGACCGTGCCCGGCTGGCCGAGCTGCGCGAGGGCGTGTGGGTCCGCCCGGACAACCTCGACAGCGACGCGCGGCCCGACCGCGCGGTGACCGCGTCGCCCTGCTGGTGGTTCGTCGGCGATCTGGTCGTCGACCTGGACCGCGAGGACCGGACCGAGGCCGACCTCGTCGCCGAGCTGTGGGACCTCGAGGGGTGGGCCCGGCGCGCGCGGAAGTTGCGGAAGGCGATGCACGAGCTGCGCGAGCGGCTGGAGGCCGACGACACCTCCGCGCTCGCACCGGGCTTCATGGTGTCGGCCGCGACGATGCGCCACTTCGTCGCCGACCCGCTGCTGCCCCGTGAGCTGCTACCCCGCGACTGGCCCGGCGAGGCGCTGCGCTCGGACTTCGAGGAGTACGACCGCACGTACCGCCAGCGGCTGACGGAGTGGACCAAGGACGCCCCGGTCGCCGCGCGGCACGGGTGACCCGCCCCCGGCGCCCCCGCCCTCTTCGGGGACGTCGGCGACCACTACCGTGGGGCGCGTGAACAGCACGACGGACCCGACCAGCGTCCCGGACGGCACCGGGCGGCTCTACTTCCGGCAGCTCCTCGCCGGCCGCGACTTCGCCACCGGCGACATGCTCGCCCGTCAGATGGTCAACTTCGTGTACCTCATCGGCGACCGCGAGACCGGGGAGTGCCTGGTCGTCGACCCGGCGTACGGGATCGCGGACCTCGTGCGGATCGCGGCCGAGGACGGCATGCGCATCACCGGCGCGCTCGTCACCCACTACCACCCTGACCACTGCGGCGGCTCGATGATGGGGTTCGACATCGAGGGCGTGTCGGAGCTGCTGGAGCACGCGCAGGTGCCCGTGCACGTGCAGGAGGACGAGGCCGAGTGGGTCCTCAAGGTCACCGACCTCGGGGAGGGCGACCTGGTTCGTCACCGCTCCGGTGACGTGGTGACGGTCGGGTCGGTGCCCGTGGAGCTGCTCCACACCCCCGGGCACACCCCGGGGAGCCAGTGCTTCCTCGTCGACGGCCGCCTGGTCTCGGGCGACACGCTCTTCCTCGACGGCTGCGGGCGCACGGACCTGCCCGGCGGCGACCCCGAAGCGCTCTACCACAGCCTCACGGTCACCCTCGCGAAGGTGCCCGACGACGCGATCCTCTTCCCCGGCCACCAGTACTCGCCGGCCCCCTCCGAGCCGCTCGGCGAGACCCGTCGACGCAACGTCGTGTTCAAGCCGCGCTCCGCGGAGCAGTGGCTGATGATGTTCGGCGGCGCCTGAGCGGCGTGCGAAGCTGACCGCGTGAGCGAACCCACAGGGGAGGGCGAGCCGCGGCCCGAGGAGCCCGTCGCGGGAGGCAGCACCGCCTCGAGCCACGCGGAGCTGGAGGCCGACCTCACCACGGGCGTGCCGACCTTCGGGGACATGGTCGGCGACACCCAGCTGCCCCGCTGGTTCTGGCGCGGCATCCTCGCCATCGCGTTCTCGGTCTCGGTCTTCCTCGCGGTGCGCAGCATCCTGGGGAAGCTGACCGGCCTCATCGGGCTCCTCGGCACGTCCCTGTTCATCGCCTTCGCGATGGAGCCCGCGGTGAACTGGCTCGCGCAGCGCGGGTGGCGGCGCGGCCGGGCGACGCTGCTGTGCTTCTTCCTCGTCTTCGGCGTCGGCGGGCTGTTCGGCTACCTGATGGTCGACCTGGTGATCGACCAGGTCACGGAGCTGGTCGAGCAGGCGCCGGGCTACATCTCGGACGCGACCGAGTGGGTGAACGACACCTTCGGCACCGAGATCACCCCCGACGAGCTCAACAGCACGATCCGCGACTACCAGGACGACCTGACGAGCATCGCGGCCGACGCCGGCGGACGGGTCCTGACCCTGACCGGCACCGCGGTCGGCGTGATCTTCCAGATGTTCACGGTGTTCCTGTTCAGCTACTACATGATCTCGCAGGGCCCGCAGATGCGGCGCAACGCGTGCTCGCTGCTCCCACCGCAGCGCCAGCAGCTGGTGCTGCGACTGTGGGAGCTGGCCGTGGACAAGACCGGCGGGTGGGTCTACTCCCGGCTGTTGCTCGCCCTGATCGGCGCGGTCACGTCGTGGATCGTGTTCCAGGTGCTGGGGCTGCCGTCGCCGCTCGCCCTCGCGCTCTGGTTCGGCCTGACCAGCCAGTTCATCCCGGTGCTCGGCACCTACCTGGGCGGCTCGCTCCCGGTGCTGATCGCGCTGATCAGCTCACCGATCGACGCGGTGTGGGTGCTCGTGTGGATGATCGTCTACCAGCAGATCGAGAACTACATCCTCGCCCCGCGGATCACCGCGCACACCATGGACCTGCACCCCGCCGTGGCCTTCGGCGCGGCCCTCGCGGGTGCCAGCCTCTTCGGTCCGCTCGGCGCGGTGCTGGCGCTGCCCGCCGCCGCGGTGATCCAGGCCTTCGTGTCGACCTACCTGCACCGCCACGACGTCGTCGAGTCCGACCTGACCCGCCTCGACGAGCCGGAGCCCGTGCAGCGCGAGTCGGCGTGGCGGCGCGCGGTGCGGCGCCTCAACGCGTCGCGGCGCTGAGGAGGTAGCGGCCGAGCGTCCGCAGCAGCCGGCCGTGGTCGTCGTCCCACGCGAGCCGGGGCTCGACCCAGTAGAGGTGCAGCGCGCCCACGAGTCGCGACCGCTCGAGGATCGGCAGGTGCAGGCACGAGCGGAACCCGAGCTCCCCGAGCGTCGGCGCCGGTGGTGGGGCGCAGGGGAGGGTCGATGCGTCCTCGACCAGCACGAAGCGCCGGGCGTGGACCGGTGCGAGGCCCCACGGGAACCAGTCGCCGGGCACGGCGTCCGCGTGGGCGGGGAACGGCACCCCCCAGCCCGGCCGCCGCGCGACCAGGCAGGCGGCCGGCTCCTCCACCGCGTACAGGGCGGACACGTCGGCCCAGGTGGAGTCGCGGACCAGGTCGAGCCCCTCGTCGAGCAGCCGGCCGGTGCCCCACTTCTCGGCGTGCTCCGACAGCCGTTCGACCGCGACGCTGAGGCCGCCTCTCGTCCCGCTCCGTTGAACCGCCATCCGCCGTCCAGCTCGTCGTCCCGCGGCGCCCCCGCAAGGCGCCTCGCCACATGGTCGGCCGGCGACGGCCCGAACTGGAGATTCCCGTCGCGCGACCGTGGCGCGTTCTGGATCACAGGCGACCTGATCGGTCACTTCAGAGCCAGATTCGGTCCCGCGCCGCGCCGGACACGTCGGTGAACTGCCGGTCCGCGCTCAGAAGGGGATGACCTCGAAGGGCACCGCGAGCTCGACGCCGAGCCGTGGGCCGAACGCCTCCGCGGCGCCGCGGAGCATCGCCTCGGGGTCGGTGCCCATCGTGCCCTCTGGCAGCCCCTCCAGGTACACCCGGTGCTCGCGCAGCGACGCGATCCCGGCGTCCAGGTGCCCGGTCACGTCCACCCCGTGGGTCGGCTGCGGCGAGTTCCCGAACGCGACGAACCGCACGCCCGGCCACGGCTCGAGGCCCTCCTCGACGAGCTCGGTGAAGACCCACCGGTTGCCCGCGTCCCGGACCGCGTCGAGCAGCGCGACGCCGACGTTGCGGTGGTCGACGTGGTTCCACCCCGGCTGTCCGAAGGTCTCCCGGAAGTTGATCGACACCACCACGTCCGGCCGGTGGCGGCGGACCGCGGCCGCGAGGTCGCGGCGCAGCCGGTGGTCCGCCTCGACGAGGCCGTCGGGGTAGCCGAGGAACTCCACCTGGTCGACCCCGACCACCGCGGCGGACCGCCGCTGCTCCTCCCGCCGCACCGGAGCGGCCTCCGCGGGCGAGAGCCCGTCGATCCCGGCCTCGCCGTCGGTGACGAGCACGTACGCGACCTCCTTGCCCTGGGAGGTCCAGCGCGCGACCGCGGAGGCGGTGCCGTACTCCAGGTCGTCGGGGTGCGCCACCACCGCGAGCGCCCGGTGCCAGTCCTCCGGGACCGAGGGCAGGGTCTCGGGTGCGGGAGGGAGGGTCTCGGCCATCCGTCGATCGTAGGAGCCGGCCCCGGCATTCGGAGCGTCCGCGGCGCTCCGGTAGCCTCCGCTGAGCAGCAGGACGCCGCGCCAGCGCAGCAGTTGGAGGTAGCCCGTGGCCACCGAGGCCGAACCGACCCTCGCCGGGGTGTTCACCCCTCCCACCGAGCAGCAGTGGCTGGAACAGGTGGAGAAGGTCCTGAAGGGCGCACCCGTCACCAAGCTGCACTCACGCACCCCCGACGGCATCGACGTCGCCCCGCTCTACACGCGGGTGGGATCGCCCGGCGGCGCCGACGAGGCCGGGTTCCCCGGCGCGCTCCCCTTCACCCGGGGCGTGCGGACCCAGCCCGACGGCGACGCGCCGTGGGGCGTGCGGGTCGTCGCCGACCACCCCGACCCCGCCGAGGCCAACCGGATCCTGCTCCGCGACCTCGAGCGGGGCGCCACCTCCGTCGAGGTCCGCTTCGACGCGGCGTTCCGCGCCGGTGTCGGCCCGACCGACGACGGGTTCGACGAG
>CBFGTJ010000113.1:0-10396 GCA_965651815.1 uncultured Microthrixaceae bacterium
GAGAAGCACGACGAGTGCGCCGCGGCGATGAGCTCCTCGGGGCTGGTGCGCCCGTTCGGGTCCTCCGCACGCGACGCCCAGGTGACGTCGTAGGTGCCGAGGTCCGACGACTCCAGGGTCACCCGTCCGCCCCCCTCCAGCATGGAGCCTTCCCAGTGCGTCGACGCTCTGCGTGTGGTTGGCATGGGTCCACCTTCCTCGGCGCCCGCGGGCGGGCCTCGTGACGCGCGCGAGGCTAAACGAGCACCGTGGCGGCGCGTCGGGGCTCAGGCGGGTACGGCGTCGCGGCGGCGGGGGATCGGGAGGTCGCCCGGGCGGGGGTCGACCAGGGGGCAGCGGGTCCCGGTGTAGATCGTGGGCATGCAGCGGTTGCAGTGGATGCAACCGGAGCGGGTCGCGCTGCCCTGGCGGAACTTCTCGACCAGGTCGGGGTCGTGCAGCAGCGCCCGGCCCATCGCGACGAACTCGAAGCCCTCGGCGAGGCCCCGCTCCGCGGTGTCGAGGCGGCTGATGCCGCCGAGGAGGATGAGGGGCATGTCGAGCGCCTCGCGGTACCGGCGGGCCATCGGCAGGAAGTACGCCTCCTCGTACGGGTACTGCTTGAGGAAGCCCTTGCCCACGAGCGCGAACCCGCCGCGCAGGTACCACGGCAGGGTCTTGCGGAACTCCTTCACGGGGGCGTCGCCCTTGAACAGGTACATGGGGTTGGCGAGCGAGCTGCCGCCGGTGAGCTCGATGGCGTCCAGCGCCCCGTCCTCCTCCAGCCAGCGCGCCACCTGGAGGCTGTCCTCGACCTCGAGCCCGCCCCGGTACCCGTCGGCCATGTTGAGCTTGGCGGTCACGGCGACCCGGTCGCCGACGGCCTCCCGCACGGCGGTGACCACCTGGCGGGCGAAGCGGGCCCGGTTCTCCAGCGACCCGCCCCAGCGGTCCGTGCGGCGGTTGAGCATGGGGCTCAGGAACGAGCTGAGCAGGTAGTTGTGGCCCAGGTGGATCTCGAGCGCGTCGAACCCGGCGTCCGCGCACATGCGCGCGCCGCGCTCGTAGTCCGAGGTGATCCGCGCGATGTCGTACTCGTCGGCCGCTCGGGTCCACCGCATGCCGAGCGGGTTGAAGAACCTGCCCGGCGCGATCGACTGCACCCCGTTGGAGCGGGAGTTCGCGACCGGCCCCGCGTGGCCGACCTGCGCGGCGATGAGGGCGCCGTCGGCGTGCACGGCGTCGGTGAGCCGCCGCAGCCCGGCCATGGCGTCCTCGCGCAGGTAGATGCAGCCGTCGTCGGTGCGCCCCTCGGGTGCCACCGCCACGTAGGCGACGGTCGTCATCGCGGCGCCGCCACGGGCGATCCGCCGGTGGAACTCGACGAGCCGGTCGGAGACGAGCCCCCCGGGGGAGGCGCCCTCGAACGTGGCCGCCTTCACGACGCGGTTCTTCAACGTGAGGGGACCGAGCTGGGCGGGTTCGAACAGCTGCACCATCGGCCAAGTCTGTCCGATGTCGACGGCCCGCGTGAGGTTCGGGTCGGCCCGGTCAGGCGACGCTGCGCACCGGTGCGATGACCTCGTCCGCGTACCTGCGGAGGTGGTCGATCTTCTCGGTGAGCGGCTGCGTGTCGGGACCGGTCGTGTAGGGCCAGCGGAACCCGACGACCACGTCGGTGACGCCCGCGTCGGCGAGGCGCTGGACCCCGTCGGGGGTGTACGCGTCCATGCTGATCACGTGCACCCCGAACTCCTCGTGCTCGCGCCCCAGCTCGGCGCGGAAGGTGCGGAGGCGCTCGAGGAGCTCGGGCAGCGCGGACGGGTCGCCGCCGCCGTGGATCCAACCGTCGAGCCGCGCGGCGCGGCGCAGCGCCGCGTCGGAGTGGCCGCCGACGAGGATCGGGACCGGTCGCGTGGGCACCGGGCAGATCTGGATCGCGGGGAAGTCGAACGCCTCGCCGTGGTGCTCGTAGAAGTCGCCCGACAGCAGCCCCCGGAGGACCTCGATGCACTCGTCCATCCGCCGGCCGCGGCCCGCCCACGGCGTGCCGGTGATGGCGAAGTCGTCCGGCCAGGGGCTGAGGCCGACCCCGAGGTCGAGCCGCTCGCCGCACAGCACCGCGGCGCTCGCGATCTCCTTCGCGGCGAGCACCGGGTGCCGGATCGGCAGCTTGATCACCGAGGTCGTGAACCGGATCCGCTCCGTGACGGTGCCCAGCACGGCGACCAGCTGGAACGGGTCGAGGAACGGCTTGCCCTCGAGGAACTCCCGCGAGCCGTCCGGGTTGAACGGGTACCTGGAGTCCGACTCCCGGGGGTACGCGATCGAGTCCGGGACGAGGAACGAGTCGTAGCCCGCCTCCTCGGCGGCCTGCGCCAGCGGCACGTAGTTGGCGGGGTCCGTCATCGACTCCGCGTAGGTGAACCTGATCACTTCGTGTCCCTCCGGTCCTCCACCTGGCGGCGCACGTCGCCGAGGTGGTGCACCACCTCGTGCACGGTGTGCACCGCGAGCCACCGCAGCGGCCGCTCCGCCAGCAACGGGTAGTTGTACGCCACCTCGCGGTCCCAGTCCCGCCCGTCCAGCCTCGACAGCACGTTCGCGAACATCGCCGCCGCGTCCACCAGCTGCCGTGCGACGTCCTCGGGCCGCTGCTGCGCGTAGCCGTCGTGCTCGACGCGCTCGTCGCGGCCCATCGGCACGACCACGGGCGTGTCCTCGCGCCGGGCGCGCAGCACGCGCTCGCGCTGCACCAGCAGGACGTCGCGCACGTGGCAGGCGTACTCGAGCGGCGACCACCGTTGCGGATCGCGCCGGCGGGCGGGCTCGTCCGCGGCGCGCAGCAGCGCGGCGAGCTCCGTCGCGCCCGACGTGACCGCCGCAGATGCGCCGGTCGCGTCGCCGAGGTCGTAGACGAACCCGCACCCCTCGCAGGACTCCATGGCCGACGACGCTACGCCGTGCGCCGCCCGCGGCCGGCGCTCAGCCGCCGTGGCCCCGGAACTCGTCCATCGAGCGGTTCACGCCGAACAGGTCCATGACGCGGTCGAACGCGCGTGGCGGCAGGACCCGAAGCGCCGGCAGCAGGCGCACGATCGGGGGCATGACGAGCATCGGCCGGTCCCGCTCGACCGCGTCGACGATCCGCCGCGCGACCGGCTCGGGCCGGAGGATCGGCAGCAGCCAGGGGACCCGCGTGCGGACGCCCGCGAACATGCCGGTGTCGACGTAGTAGGGGCACACGACCGTCGTGCGCACCCCCGGTGCGCTGCGGGCGAGCTCGACGCGCAGCGATTCGTCGAAGCCGACCGCGGCGTGCTTCGACGCGGCGTAGTCGGTCTGGCGTGCCACGCCGACGAGCCCGGCGGCCGACGCGATCGTCACCACGTGGCCGCGGCCCCGCTCGACCATGCCGGCGAGGAACGGGCGGGTGACCCAGTACAGGGCCAGCACGTTGACCCGGAAGGTCCGCTCGATCTGCTCGTCGGTGAGCTCCAGCAGGGGCCGCCCACTCACCACGCCCGCGTTGTTGACCACGACGTCGACCCCGCCCGTGGTCGCGAGGACCTCCTCGGCGGCGGCGCACACCGCCGCGGCGTCGCCGACGTCGCACCCGTGGGTCGACGCCGCCGCGCCGAGGCGGCGGACCTCGTCGGCCACGGGCTCCAACCGCGAGCGGTCGAGGTCCCACAGGACCAGGTGCCGGGCGCCCCGGCGGGCCGCCTCCAGCGACACGAGGCGGCCCAGGCCGGCCGCGGCGCCGGTGACCAGCACGGTCGCTCCCTGCATCGCCGTCATGTCAGCGGGTCAGGTCCCGGAGGTGGGCGAGCAGCGCCGCGCGGATCTCGTCGGGACCGAGCCACGGGGGGTCGCCCAGCCCGTGCACCGAGAGGCCGTCGATGAGCGCGTGGAGGCGGACGACCTCGACCTCGAGGTCGCGCCCGTCGTCGACGAGGCCGGCCCGCACCAGGCCCTCCAGGCCGACCCTGATGCCCTCCCTCAGCGCGTCGTCGACCATCGTTCCCTGCTGGCCGAGCGAGGGGCGTGCGTGCCGGCGGGACAGCATCGCGAGCCAGACCTGGGCCTCGGCCCGGCGCTGCTCGTCGAGCGGCAGCACGGCCTCCAGGGCCGCCATGGCCGACTCGAGGTCCGGTTCGCTGAGGTCGACCTGGCGGACCCGCTCGGCCATCTGCTGGAGCGCCTGGTACATCGCGAACTCGATCAGCTCGTCCTGGGTGCGGAAGTAGTGCTGCACCATTCCGGCCGACACGCCGGCCTCGGCGGCGACCGCGCGGACGGTCACGCCGCCCATCCCCTCGCGGCGCACGATCCGCCAGAGCGCGTCGCTGAGCTCCCGGCGCCTGGCCTCCACGTCCACCACCCGCGGCATCCCCCGACGGTACCGCCTCGGGGTGGGGTGCCGACGTTCGGGCGGAACCGGCGCGCTCCCGGGTCTGCGACACTCTGGGCATGGCACGCAACGTCCTCGGCGGCGAGCTCCAGACCTGTTCGACCTCCCCCCTGACCGGCTTCTACCGCAACGGGTGCTGCGACACGGGGTCGGAGGACCTCGGCGTGCACACCGTGTGCGCCGAGGTGACCGAGGAGTTCCTGGAGTTCAGCGCCTCGGTCGGCAACGACCTCAGCACGCCGCGCCCCGAGCTCGGCTTCGCCGGGCTCCGGCCCGGTGACCGCTGGTGCCTGTGCGCGTCGCGCTGGGCCGAGGCCCTGGAGGCGGGCGTCGCGCCGCCGGTCGTCCTCGAGGCGACCCATGCCCGCACCCTCGAGTGGGCGGACCTGTCGAGCCTCCGAGCGCACGCGGTGGACGACGCCCGGTGACGGCGACGGAGGAGCGCGACCTGATCGTCATCGGCGGCGGTCCCGCCGGCGCGGCCGCGGCCGCGCGCGCCGCCCGCGGCGGCGCCCGCGTCACGGTGTTCGAGAAGGGCGAGCGCGGCAGGGACAAGGTCTGCGGCGACGGCCTCACCCCGCGGGCGGTGCGGGCGCTCGCGGCGCTGGGCGTTCCGCTCGACGGTGCGCACCGCATCGACGGGCTCCGCATGGTCGCGAACTCGACGGTGCGCCAGCTCGACTGGCCGGGCATCCCTCCCTTCCCGGCGCACGGCGCCGTGTGGCCCCGCCGGCGCCTCGACGCGCGCCTGATGGAGCTCGCCGAGGAGGCGGGTGCGGAGGTGTGCTGGGGCGAGGAGGCGATGCCCGTGGTGGAGGGCGGCCGTGCGGTCGGCGTGCAGGCCGCCGGGCGCACCTGGCGGGCGGGCATGGTGGTGCTCGCCACGGGGGCACCCGGCCCCGCCGCCCGGGCGCTGGGCGCCGAGCGCGACCCCCGCGAGCCGTTCGGCCTCGCGATCCGCACCTACGCCGAGTCGCCCCGCCACGCCGAGCGGTACCTCGAGGCCTGCCTGACCCTGCGGGACCGCCACGGCACGCCGGTGCCCGGCTACGGCTGGCTGTTCCCCGCCGGCGACGGCACGGTGAACATCGGGGTGGGCGCGCTGTCCACGATGCGGGGCTTCAAGAAGCTGAACCTGCACCACCTCCAGGACAGCTACCGCTCGTTGGTGGAGCGCGACTGGTCCCTCGGGCCGGACCTCGAGCGTCCCCGCGCGTGGCGCCTCCCGATGAGCGCGGTCCGCCGTCACGGGCCCGGCTGGGTGGCGATCGGCGACGCGGCGGGCCTCATCAACCCGATGAACGGCGAGGGCATCGACTACGGGCTCGAGTCCGGGATGCTCGCCGCCGACCTGTTCCTCGCCGACCCCTCCACGGCGCCCGTCGAGTACGACCGGCAGGTGGGGGAGCGGTTCGACGCGTTCCTCCGGACCGGCCGGCGGTTCTCGTTCCTCATCGGCCACCCGTGGATCCTCCGCACCGGGCTGCGCTTCGCGGTGGGCACCCAGGGCATCGCGAACGTGACCCTGCAGGTGATGGGCAACCTGGTCGACTCCTCGACCCCGGGTGCCGGTGGGGTCACGATGCGTGCCGCCGACCGCGTGCTCGCGGCGGCGGACCCGCTGCTGCGCCGCACCCGCGCCGCCGCCTGACAGCCGGGCTGCAACGTTCCGGCCGGCCGGTGCGTCAACGGTGACGTGAGCGAGGGGACGAGACCGATCGCGACCGGCGACGAGGCCATCACCGAGCTGTTCCGTGCACGGTTCGACCCGATGGTCCGGCTGGCGACCCTGCTCACCGGCTCGGTCGAGACCGCGGAGGAGCTGGTCATGGACGCGTTCGCCCGGGTGGCACCACGCATCCACGAGATCGAGCAGCCACCCGCGTACCTGCGCACCGCGGTGGTGAACGCCGCCCGTTCCCACCACCGGCGCCTGCGCCTCGCCCGGCGGCACACCCCACGGCCCGAGGTCGCGGTGCACGACCCGGAGATCGACGAGCTGTGGGAGCGCCTCGACGAGCTGCGGCCGACCGAGCGGGCGTGCGTCGTGCTGCGCTACTACGAGGACCTCTCCCTCGACCAGGTCGCCGCCGAGCTCGACCTGCCGGTCGGCACCGTGAAGTCCCACCTGCACCGCGCCATCTCGAGGCTCCGGGCCCTGCTGGACGAGGAGGACCGATGAGCGACACCGAGCTCGGCGAGCGTGAGGCCGCCCACCTGCGGGGTCTCCTGCACCGCGCCGCGGCGCAGGTGGAGGTCCCCGACCGCACCTCCCTCGACGTGCCGCTGCCCCGGGAGCCGCGACGCAAGGGGCCGGGCCGCTGGCTCGCCGCCGCGGCGGTCGTCGCCCTGGCGGGCGTCGGCACCCTCTGGTGGCTCGGCACCCCGGAGGAGCGGATCGAGACCGTGCCCGCCGACCCCACCGTGACCGTCGCACGGCACGTGCTCGAGGAGCGGGGCATCTGGCGGGTGCCCGAGGGCCTGGACGGCTACCGGCTGGCCTCCGCGATGGGCCCGTCGGCGATGACGGTGGGCATCCTGCTGGCCGTCGACGACGTCGACGAACCGAGCCGGTGGATCTCGCTCGCCGCGCACGGCGTCGAGATCCCGCTCGACGAGCGAACGCGGGTCGTGGAGCTCTCCGACGGGCTGGAGCTCCTGCTGCGGCCGGTGGACGGGCAGGACCGGATCACCCGTTACGGGCTCGTCCTCGGTGGCAGTTCGGCGTACGTGACGGGGACCTACCGCGGCGTCGACGACGATGAGGTCGTCGAGGTGCTGTCGGAGGCGTTCGCCGACGGGGAGGCGCTTGCCCACCCCGAAGGCCGTGCCGAGGCGCTGAGGCGCGTGCGACTGCCGGACGGCCTCGTGCCCACCCGGTCGCCCGGTGACGTGACGTTCGAGCAGTGGGGCGTGGCCACGCTGACGTTGGAGGCCGACGACGGCACCGAGGTGGCGGTGACCCTCCAGCACACCGGGCTGCCGCCGGCGGTCGCCGCGCTCCACCTGCGGCTCCTCTACCTGGACCTCGCGGCGCAGGGCGGGTCGGGCGAGACCTCGTTCTCCCACGAGCTCGAGCCGCGCCGTGACCTCGGTGCCCACGTGCTGCAGCTGCACGCACGGATCGGCGAGCAGCCGGCCGGCGTCGCCGTGAACCGGATCATCGTGATCACCGACGACGGCACGGTGGTCACCGCCGCCCGGGTGGCCGGGCAGGACCAGCTCCTGGCCGCCGAGCCGCTCGGGGAGGAGGAGCAGGTCCGGATCGTCAACTCGCTGCGGTCGGTGGCGTCCGAGGCGGCGTTCCGCGCCGCGGTCGAGGCCGCCGGCGCCGAGTTCGTGGACCCCGACGCGGACGCGGTGTCGGGGCCGGCCGGCGCGGCGACCACCGTCGTCGCGCCCACGACGACCGAGCCGTAGCGCGGTCGGCGACGCTACGTGCCGGGGCCCGCGCGGCCCTGCTTCCAGTAGCCACGCACGACGCAGTGGGAGCGGGGGAGCCCGCGGACCTCGAAGAGGTGCTTGCGCAGCGCCTGGACCGCTGCGGCCTCGCCCGCCGCCCAGACCCGCACGTCGTCGGGGAGGTCGAGGCCCGACACGGCGTCGAGCAGCGCTTCACCGACCGTGCCGCCCGGCGCCGGCTCGCACCAGGTGACCTGCGCGCGCGGGTGGTCGGGCAGCTCCAGCCGTCCCGACGCGTCCTGCACCCCGGCGAGCACCCTGACGTCCGCCTCGGCGGGCAGGGCGGGCAGCAGCGTCGAGATGGCCGGGAGCGCGGACTCGTCGCCGACGATCAGGAACGACCCTGCTGCGGGGTCGACGTCGTAGCCGCGGCCGGTGCCCGACACGGCCACCTCGTCACCCGGCTCGGCGTGCTCGGCCCAACGTGACAGCGGGCCGTCGCCGTGCACCACCACCTCGACGTCGAGCTCGGGCGGGTCGGTGCCGACCCGCAGCGGGGTCAGCGTGCGGATGACCGGGCGGGTGCCGTCGGCGCGCAGGAACTCGTTGCCGTTCCACTCGGGCAGCTCGAGGACCGGCCCGTCGACGCCGGGGGAGGGGAGGAGGAGGCGCACGCTCGCGCCGGGCAGCCCCGGGTCCAGCCCCTCGAGCTCCGGGCCCGCGAGCGTCACCCGTACCATGCGGCCGCTGCGCCGCTCGGTTCGGGCGACGCGCGCCCGCCGGAACCGCGGTGGCTCCCGCCGCAGCTGCCCGGGGCCCGCGTCGTCCGCGCCCGTCCCGGAGGTCACCCGCGGACGACGACCGTGCTCGTGGCGGCCTGCTCGACCTCGTCGGCGTCGAAGAGCACCTTGCGCCAGTCCTTCTCGGAGAAGCGCCGCGTCGCCTCCACGTACGCCGGGTCGTCACGGTCCGCGGTGTTGCCGTAGGTGAGCATCACCTTCGCCCGTGGGCCGTCGTCCGCGAACTCGAGGGCGAGCAGGAACGAGGTGCCGTTGTTGATGCGGTAGCCGGTGGTCCGGGTGTCGCCCTCGACGGTCGCGAACGAGGAGCCGGGAGCGAGCGGTTCCCGCTCGAGCGACCGCAGCACCGGGTCGAGCGTGGACCAACCCGTGCCCCAGCCGACCACGTTCGTGGTGCCGTCCACTCCGCCGCCCCCGTGGATCGGGACGAGCTCGTCGCCCCGCACCGCGACCTGGACCTCGCCGAGGGTCACGTCGGGGCCGACACCGCCCTTGTCGAGGATCTGCACCGCCCGCGCGAGGTGCTCGAGCAGCGGGTCCACGCCTCCGGCGGACTGGGGCACCGGTGCCAGCACCGCGGGCGTGCCCACCGGGTCGGCCGGGTCGAACGGCTCCGCGAGCAGGGCGCCGGCGTCCAGGAGGTCCGAGTACTCGTAGCGGGAGAGCAGCTCCCGCCACAGCGGCGGGCCCGCCCGGTCGAGGTCGTAGACGCCGTCCCAGCCGGCGAGCACCTCGCACGCCTCGGTCAGGTCGACCTCACCGCCGGGGAGGACCTCCTCGCCCTCCTCGACGAGCGGCTCGAGGGTCACCGGGGCCGCGCCCTGGCAGCGCTCGACCACGTCGTCGAGCAGCATCCTCGCGGTGAAGCTCCCGTTGGCGAGCGCCGCGTCCGCCAGCTCGTCGAGCGAGAACCTGCCGCCCTCACCCGCCGGTCCCTCGTCGGAGGTGTCGTCGAGCACCGTGGCGTTCTCCCGGGTGCGCGGGGAGCGGGCCGTGCGCTGCTCGCCGTGGAGCGGCGAGTAGTCGCCCTCCAGCACCTCGGTCGCGTGGGACATCCAGAACGAGTCGTTCGCGTTGAACACGTAGTCGTCCCGCTCGAGCACGGGCATCTCGGAGTAGGGGACCAAGCCCGGGTCGCGGGCGCCCTCGACCTCCTGCCATTCGAAGAGCGGGTCGCTGCCGTCGAGCAGCACGGCCCCGGCGTCGCGGGCCGCCGCGGTGATGAAGTCGGTCTCGAGGGCCTCGCGGTAGGCGGCGATGGCCTCGTCGGACAGCCTCGGGGTCGCGGAGGTGTCCGCGTACCAGGCGCGGCCGTCGGCGGACACCGCGATCGTGTTGAACAGCGGGACGCCGGTGACCTCGCGGTGCACCTCGATGAGCCCGTCGAGGTCCTCGGCGGTCATCATCTGCAGGTACTGCTCGATGAACTCGTCGTTGTCGAGGTTGGCGTCGCGGTAGGTGATCGTGGACTCCTCGGTCCACCCGACGCCGGGGAAGTCGAGGATCGGTCCGTAGTGCGACCGCCAGCGGGTGAAGGTCCGCTCCTCGACCTCGCCGTCCTCGCCGAGCACCTCGATCGTGTGCTCCACCGGCTCCATCTCGCGGGTCTCGTCGCCGTAGCGGTAGGTGGTGGGGCTGCCCGGCACGAGGTCGAGCCGGTACGCGGTGAAGCGGTTGCCGGCGGAGACGGTGTGGGTCCAGCCGAACTCACGGGTGAAGCCGATGCCGATGCCCGGGAGCCCCGACAGCTGCGCGCCGTAGATGTCGACCTCGCCGGGAACGGTGAGGTGCACCTCCCAGA
>CBFGTJ010000114.1:0-10351 GCA_965651815.1 uncultured Microthrixaceae bacterium
CCCCTTCGGGCGCCACCCCCCCCCGGCGGTGCCCGTGGGGCGGCGCCCCGCCCGGGTCTAAACGTGGGGTTTTGGGCCCCCCCGCCCCCCACACCACCCCAGGATTCACCTCAGGCGCTCGGTGAGCTCGAGGAAGCGGCGGTAGCGGACCTCGGCGGCATCGGACCAGGCCGGGTCCGGTTCGACGATCCGCGAGGTGCGCGCCCAGCGGCGCGCCCGGTCGAGCGTCGCGCCCTCGCCCTCCAGCCCGGCGACGCAGCGGGCGCTGAACGCCGCGCCGAGCGCGGCGCCCTCGGGCACCGCGACGACGTGCACCGGCAGGCGGGTCACGTCCGCGATGGCCTGCACCCCGTGGCGGGCGCGCACGCCGCCACCGGTCGCGACGATCCGGCGCGGGGCGACACCGGCACCACGCGCACGGTCGAGCAGGTGGCGGACCACGAACGCGGAGGCCTCGAACCCGGCGCGGGCCACGTGCACCGCGTCGTGGTGCAGGCCGGCGTCGTGCAGCTCGGCCCGCAGGTCGCGCCGGTGCAGCGGGCAGCGCTCACCCCGCACGTACGGCAGCCACACCGGCAGGTCGCCCGGGTCGACCGCGTCGAGCTCGCCCTCGTCCACCTCGCGGGTCCAGCGGCGCAACCGGTCGACGAACATGCCGCCGGCGGTGGAGGGCCCGCCGACCAGCACCCGGCCCGGTGTGGTGTGCGGGATCGTCCACACCCCGTCCGCCTCGACCCACGCGTCGGTCACCGCCCAGGTGATGAGCGTCGCCCCGAGGATGACGAGCAGGTCGCCCACCTCGTCGGCGCCGGCGACGAGCTGCTCGCCGAGCGCGTCGATCGTGCCGCCGCCGACCAGCGCCCCGGCGGCCGGCAGCCCGTCCGCCACCCTCCCGACCGCGTCGGTCGGGCCGACGACCCGGGGGAGCTGCCCCGTCGTCGCGCCCGCCGCGGCGGCGAGCTGCGCGTCCCACCCGCCGGCGCCGTAGAGCGGGATCGCCGCCATGGCGGTCAGCTCGTCGATCGCGGCGACGCCCGCGAGCGCGTGGTTCGCGACCGCCTGCGCCGGCCAGTACCCCGCGGCGTCGGGCACCTCGGCCGCCAGCCACCGGAGGACGCCGAGCAGCTCGCCCTGGTCGCCCGCCGCGCCCCCACCGACGCCGCCATCGGCCCGGCGGTCGACCCCGCGGCGGTCCCCGTACAGCAGTCCCGGCGACGCCGCGCACCCCTCCGCGCGGACCGCCGCGAGCGAGGGGACCATCGCGGCGACCTGCACGGCCGCGACGTCCCGGCCGTGCGCCACCTGCCCGAGGGCGTCGAGGATCCCGGTGCGCCACGCCGCGTCCACGTCGTGCTCGAAGGTGCCGTCCGCGCCGGTGCGGACCTCGTGCGGCACCCGCGCCCGTGCCAGCACGGTCCCCTCCGCGTCGACGGCCACGCCCTTGACCGAGGTCGTGCCGATGTCGAGCCCGACGGTCACCTCGCCGCCCGGCGCTCCCTCCGCCACGGTCACCCCGGCGCCGCCGGCTCCGCACGACCCGGATCGGCGCCGTGGTCGAACAGCCGGGACGCGATCCGCTCGCCCGCGTCGTGCGGTGAGCCCTCCCACACCACGGTGCCGTGCTCGAGCAGCAGCACCCGGTCGCACAGCTCGAGTGCCTGGCCGACGTGCTGCTCCACGATCAGCAGCGCCGTGCCCTCGCCGCGGAGGCGGGCGAGCTGGGTGTACACGTCCCGCACGACCAGCGGTGCCAGCCCCAGCGACAGCTCGTCCGCGACGAGCAGCGCCGGCGCCTCGACCAGCACCCGGGCGATCGACAGCATGCGCTGCTCGCCGCCGGACAGCGACCCCGCGGCCTGGCCCCGGCGCCGGCCGAGGGCGGGGAACTGCTCGTACGCGCGCTCGAGCGCCGCGGCCACGCCGCGGGCGCCCTGGGTGCGCCGGAACGACAGGCGCAGGTTCTCCTCGACGGTGAGCGAGCCGAACACCGAGCGGCCCTCGACGGCGTGGGCGATCCCGGCGCGGGCGAACACGTGGGGACGCTCCCCGGTCAGGTCCCGCCCGTCGACCCGCACCGTCCCGTCGCTCGGCGCGACGAGCCCGCTCGCGACCCTGGCGACCGTGGTCTTGCCCGCCCCGTTCGCGCCGAGCAGCGCGACGGCCTCGCCCGGGGCCACCGCCAGGTCCAGGTCGAACAGGGCTCGGAACGGGCCGTAGCCCGCCTCGACCCCGCGCAGCTCGAGCACCGGGCTCACGAGGGCACCCCCGCGGTCCCCAGGTACGCCTGGCGCACCTGGGGGTTGGCGAGGACCTCGGCCGTGGGGCCCTGCGCGATGAGCGTGCCGAAGTCCAGCACGTAGGCACGCTGTGTGAACGACGAGATCAGCTCGACGTCGTGCTCGACGAGCAGGATCGCGACGTCCCGCGCCGCCTGCACCGCCCGCAGCGTCTCGGCGAGGTGGGCGGTCTCGGCGCGGTCCAGCCCCGAGGACGGCTCGTCGAGCAGCAGCAGGCTCGGCCGGGTCATCAGCGCGCGGCCGACCTCGACGAGGCGCCCCTGCCCCAGGCTGAGGTGCTCGATCGGCTCGTCCGCGAGCGGCAGCAGCCCCAGGTGGTCGAGCACCTCGTCGCACGCGGCCAGCTCCTCGCGCGTCGGCCGCCCGCGCCCGAGCAGGTCCTTCCACAGGCGACCGTCGCCACGCCGGACGCGCTCCGCGATCAGCAGGTGCTCGCGCACGGTGGACTCGGCGAACAGCTCGATGCGCTGGAACGTCCGTCCCATCCCGCGCCGCGCCCGCCGGTGCACGGGCAGGTGGGTGACGTCCTCGCCGTCGAGCAGCACGCGCCCCTCGTCGCAGGACAGGACGCCGAGCACGCAGTTGAAGAACGTGGTCTTGCCGGCGCCGTTCGGGCCGATCAGCCCGACCCGCTCGCCGCGCTCGACGGTCAGGCTCACGTCGTCGAGCGCGCGGATCCCCGAGAAGTACCGTCGGATGCGCTGGGCGTCCAGCACCGCGGTCACAGCGCGACCTCCTCGGGGGTCGCCTCCGCCGGTGCGGGCGTCGCCTCGGTGCGCGGGCCCGGCGGGCGCCCGCGCCGCCGCTCCAAGGCACGGCCGATCGCGGCGTGCGCCCTGACCCGCCCGCTCTCGATCAACCCCTCGGGGTGCCGCGCGAAGGTGATGGTCGCCAGCCCGAAGAACACGAAGCGCCACTGCGGGTCCAGCGGCAGGAAGCCGGGCACGCGGTCGTCGCCGCGCAGGACCCACTCGAACAGCGCGCCCTTGAACACCAGGCGGTCGACGAGCGCGAACGCCGCGGCGGCGTAGACCGCTCCCTCCACGGTGCGCGACCCGAGCGCGACGACCAGCACCAGCCAGAACAACGCGGCGAACGGCGAGAAGTTCGTCGCGTAGTTCACGTTCTCCTGGTGGATGCTGAGCATCGACCCGCCCAGCCCCGCGAGGAACCCCGACACCCCGAATGCGGTGACCTGCATCCGCACGGGCGAGATGCCGATCGAGCGGGCCGCGACCTCGCTGCCCCGCAGCGCGCGCAGGGTCCGCCCCGTCGTGCCCTCGCGGACGAGCACGACCGCCACCCCCGCGAGCACGAGGACGACCACGGCGAGCACCAGGAACGCCCGGTCGTCCGCGAGGTCCCAGGGGCCGACCACCGGGCGCGGGACCCGCGTGCCCTGCAGCAGCGAGGTGCCGCCGCCGCCCATGAACGGCATGCGCACCAGCACCGCGTCGAAGAACGCCGCGAACGCGAGCGTCGCGATCGCGACCCACACCCGGCCCAGCCGCACCAGCGGCAGCGCCAGCAGCCCGGCGAGCACCGCGGCGGCGACCGCGCCGAGCAGCGCGCCGGCGAGCACCGGCACGTCGTAGCGGTCCGCGAGCTGGAACACGGTGAAGCCGCCGGTCGCCGCGAACGCGCCCTGGCACAGCGAGATCTGCCCGCCGAACCCGGTGAGCACCGTGATCGACAGGAAGATCGTCGCCATGATCACCGCCTGGGTGACCAGGAACAGCCACGAGCTGTCCGCCCGGGTGAACACGACCAGCCCGACCGTGCCGAGGAACGCGGCGCCGAACGCCCAGGTGAACAGCGTCATGCCACGCCCGCGCACCGCGGTCGACGGCGCGGGTGGGGGTGGGTCGACCCCGGCGAGCGGGTCCGAGCGCCCCGGTGAGGTGCGCAGCGCGGGCCACAGCGTCACCAGCGCGAACAGCACGACGAAGGGCACCGCGGGGGTGAGGTTCTCCTGGACGGGCCCGAGGAACGAGAAGCGGTCGACCAGGTTCGGGAAGAACGTGGCCAGCACCGAGGTCAGCACCCCGAGGCCCAGCCCGCCCGCCAGCGCCCCCGGGATGCTCACGAGCCTGCCGACGGCGGCGGCCGCCACGCCGACGACCACGAGGTTGAAGAAGTCGGGCGCGGCGAGCGTGTTGAACCTCGGAGCGATGAGCACACCGGCCAGCCCGGCGAACGCGCTCGACAGCGCCCAGGAGCAGGCGGCGACGCGGTCCGACCGGATGCCCATGAGCTCGGTCATCCGGGGGCTCTCGACCACGGCGCGCATCTGCAGGCCCAGCGCGCTGGACCGGAACAGCACCGCGAGCCCGACCGCGGCCGCCACCACGAAGCCCAGCGCGGTGAGCTCGTCGCGGCTGAACGCGTAGACCCCGAACGGGTCGTAGAAGACCTCCGCCCCGCCGGGGAGGAGCCCCTCCGGCGTGCGGCCCGCCACGGGCTCGAAGCCGACCACCAGGTCGAACAGGGCGGGGAGCGCGATCGACAGGCCGATGGCGATCACCAGCTTCGCGAGCACGGCGTCGGTGGCGAGGTGCCGGAAGATCAGCCGCTCCAGCGCCAGCCCCAGCCCGGGCGCGACGACCAGCACGGCCAGCACGAACGCCGCCAGGTTCGACCACCCCCACTCGTTGCGCGCGTGGAAGTAGAGCGCGGCCGACACGTAGGCCTGCGCACCGAAGGCGAGGTTGAACACGCCGGAGGTCTTGTAGGCCAGGACGAAGCCGATCGCGATGAGCCCGTACGCGCTGCCGGGAGGCAGGCCCTGGAGGACTCCACGGAGGAGGTCCTCGAGGAACGTCACGGCCAGCGCCACGGTCCGGGCCTCAGCCGAAGTCCCTCAGGGTCGGTTCCGTCTGGTCGGTGTCCCAGGAGTCCCAGCACACCCACGGCGTGGATGGATCGCCGTAGGGGACGAACCTGCCACCCTCGACCCGCACCAGCGCGCTGCACTCGGGCCGGTCGGGTCGGGGGTCCGCGGCGGTGAACGGCGTGTGCGCCGTGCCCCAGTCGAGCTCGCGGATCAGCCCGCCGGCGGTGTAGCCCTCGAGCGCGTTGGTCGCGTCGATCACCTTCTGCCGGTCGAACTCGGGCCCCGCGGCGAGCAGGCCGTCGAACGCCGTGGACGCGTTGATCCACCCCACCATCGACAGCTCGGAGGGCTCCCGGCCGATCTCCTCCATCCAGTGCCGGTAGTCCTCCATCGTCGAGTTGCCGGGATCGACCTCGAAGGGGCGGAACTGCACGGTGACGATGTCGCCCTCGAACAGCTCGCCGCCCTCCTCGATGAAGGTGTGGTCGTAGGAGTTGGGGTGGTAGAGCACGACGTCGTCGGCCATCCCCTGGCGGGCCAGCTCCTGGGCGAGGCTCTTCATGCCGTTGAGGTCGATGCAGGTGGAGATGAAGTCGACGCCGAGCTCCTTCATCGCCGTGACCTCGGGCCCGATGCCGTTGGGCAGCCCGTACTGCAGGTCGTCCTTCTCGTAGACCATCTCCACACCGAAGGTGTCCTCGTGGCGGCGGAACGACTCGGCGACCATCTGGGCGCACACCTTGGAGTTCTCCGTCGCGCCGTAGCCGAGGCTCGCCGCCTTCGTGGCGCCCTCCTGCTTCGCCACCCACGGCACCATCGGCCGCGGGCAGTCCGCGCAGCGCACGACGGTCGACGGGAAGATCGACGGCCGGTGCGCCGCCTCGGTCGCGTGGATGCCCCAGGCGTAGGTGGGGACGCCCGCCTGGTCCAGCGCGCCCCACCCGCTCGCGAGCAGGGTCGCCTGGAACACGCCGAACGCGTCGTCGGACGAGACCACATCCAGCGAGCGCTGCTGGTTCTGCGCGAGCTCGTCGTCGACGACCTCGTCGAGCACGAGCTGCCGCCCGTAGATGCCGCCCTCCGAGTTGCGGAACGCGAAGTAGGCGCGGATGCCGTCCGCGTAGCAGTCGAGGATGCAGATGCCGAGCGGGTTCCCGGTCTTGGTCCCGATCACCGTGTAGGCGATCTCGTCGTCGGTCACCCCGGGCACTCCCGACAGCTCGACGAAGGTGTCGCGCTCCTCGTCGGTCACCGTCGCGGAGCCGGCCGCGGGGCCGTCCCCGTCGGGCCCCGCCTGCTCACCGCTCGAGTTGCCGCACGCCCCCGCCAGCAGCACCACGGCGCAGCACGCCGTGGCCAGTCGCACCACGGTTCGGTCCATGTTCCCCCCGGTCTCGCGCGGTCAGTGTAGGCACGAAAGTGACACCGGTGTTCGATGACGCGGCCCCTACCCGGCGTGCCCCGCCGCTAGTTGCCGCGGGTGGTCAGACCCGGCGTTCGAGGGCGTCGCGGTCCCACTTCGCCGTGCTGGCGGCGGCGACGTAGGTGGACCGCACGAACGCCAGCAGCGCGGCGTCGGGGTCGGGCGCGGTGCGCACCAGCTCGTAGGGCAGGACGAACTCGCCGAGCTCGTCGTCCCAGCGCGCGCCCGCCGGCTCGACCGTGGCGTCCCGGTACCCGGGCGGCTCGGGGTACGCGTACGCGTAGAACGTCCCCTCCTCGCCGGGCGGCCCCGGCCAGTAGCCGCAGCTGCTCACCTCGTGGGAGTACGCCTCCCACATGACGTGCGGTCCGCAGTTCGGGGCCCCGCCGGGGTGCGGTGGGGCGGTGCGGCCCGAGAAGCGGGTGTGGGCGAGGTCGAGCGCACCCCAGAACAGGTGCACCGGGCTGGCCTTGCCGACGAACTCCTTGCGGAACTCCTTCAGCACGCGCTCGATCCGGACCAGTGCCAGCCAGAAGCGCTGGACCGCGTCGGGGTCGTAGCGGTGGTGGTCCCGGTCCTCGGTGAACGGGATCGCGCCCTCGATCTCCACCGGGACCGGCCAGATCTCGGTCGCCACGCCGAGCTCGTCCAGCATCGACATGACCGCGTCGTGGAACTCCGCGACCGGGCGGTCCTCGAGCGGGAGGGTGCGCACCGCTCCGTCGACGGTCGACGCGCGCAGCTCGTGGTCGAGCAGGTCGAAGTCGATCTGGAACCCGCCGGCGTCGGGGTGGGGCATCAGCGACGTCGTGAGCCCGCGGGCGGTGACGTACAGGGTGACGTTCCACCAGTGGTTGACGATCGGTTCCCGCGCGAGGCGGACCTTGCCGACGACCTGGGTGTACAGGTGGAAGGTGTCTCGGGTGTCCTCCCACCCGGCGACGGGGATCGACGGCCACTCGTTCGGTGGGCTCGCGGTCATGCTCCCCACCCCTTCCTCGCTCGGCGTTCGCTGGCGCGAGTATCGCCGACGGCCGGCGGAGCCCGTCGACCCGTCGGACTGAGCGGCCTCTCACTGCCCGCACGGGATCGCTTGCCTTCGCGTGCGGGCGGCCTATGGTCGGCCGTGGGATGGACCGTCGAGCGACGCCCTGCTGCGGCGGCACGATCTCGTGTGCCGGTCGCCTCGTCGACGCCAGCGACACCTGGCGGGCGTTGCTGCGCGGGGCACCGCCGCGCTCCTGATCCCTGACGACGGTCCGTTCGGGAAGCCGTGCCGTTCCGTGCCCGTGCGCCGTCGTGCGGCGGCGGGGCACGCCGGCAAGGGGGGACTCGCGACACCGGGTTCAACGCCGGGCGCGAGGTGCCGATGCAAGTAGGACAAGGAGACCAGCCGTGACAGAAGCAGCCGCCGAGAAGGATCGCAACGAGCTCACCACCTCGTACGTCGACGGTCGCCTGACCGTGACGGGCGAGGTCCGTGCCCACAACGCCGACGCGCTGCGGCGAGCGATCACCGACCCCGACGCCGAGGGGCTCGTCACCGTCGACATGTCCGCGGTGACCTCCCTCGACCGTGCCGGCATCCGCGCCCTGCGGGCCGCCCGCCGGGTCCGCCCGTTCCGCATCGTCGACCCCTCGCCGCACGTGCTGCAGGTGCTGCGGGGCTCGGGCACCGCCGGCATGTTCGGCATCGCGAACGCACCCGAGCCGGAGCCGCTGGGGCGGTTCCGGCGCCACGCACGGTCACGGACCTACGCCGTCCCGACCACGCGGGCGTCGTAGGACCGGACACGCCGGACGGGGTCGGGCCGCACGGATCAGGTGGGGCTGCCGATGCGCACGATCGGCTTGATCGTCTCGCCGGACTCGGCGTCCGCGGCGGCCTTCTGGATCTCGTCGAAGTCGTAGAAGCGGACGAGGCGGTCGAAGGGGAAGCGGCCCTGCAGGTGCAGCTCGAGCAGCTGCGGCACGAAGACGTCCGGGACGCTGTTGCCCTCGACGACGCCCATCAGCGTCTTGCAGCTCTGCATGAACGCGTTCGCCGGCAGCTCGATCTTCGCGTCCGGCGCGGACGCTCCCAGGATCGCCGCGGTGCCGCGCTGGCGGAGCGCGTCGACGGCCTGGCCGACCAGCGCGGGGAGCCCGGTCGTGTCGAGCGCGAAGTCGACGCCGGTGCCGGTGATCCGCCGGATCTCCTCGACCGCGTCGGCCTCGCGCCCGTTGACCACGTGCGTCGCGCCGAGCTCGCGGGCCACCTCCAGGCGGCTCGGGACGACGTCCACCGCGATGACCGTCGTCGCTCCGGCGGCGTGGGCCGCCATCACCGCGCTGAGCCCGACCGCGCCGGCGCCCATCACCGCGAGCGTGTCGCCGAGGCCGAGCTCCATCGCCCGCAGCACGGTCCCGGCCCCCGTCTGGATGCCGCAGCCCAGCGGCCCGAGCAGCTCGAGCGGTGCGTCGTCGCGGACCTTCACCGTGTTGCGCTCGTGCGCGATCGCGTACGTCGCGAACGAGGACTGCGCGAAGAACCGGTCGTGCAGCGTGGGCTCGCCGTCGCCGAGCGTCAGCGCGTGCGACCCGTCCGGGCGGTGCCCCGCGAAGTTCACGTCGTTGAAGTTGGCGCAGCTGGCGGGTGACCCGTCGAAGCAGGGCCGGCACTGCGCGCAGTTGAGGAAGCTGAGCGCCACGTGGTCCCCGGGCGCGACCTTGGTGACCGCGGACCCGACCGCCTCGACCACCCCGGCGCCCTCGTGGCCGAGCACCACCGGGAGCGGCACCGGGTAGAGCTGGTCGCGCACGACGAGGTCGGTGTGGCACAGCCCCGCCGCAACGACCCGCACGAGCACCTCGTCGTCGCGGGGCGGCTCCAGGGTGGCCTCGGCCAGCTCGAACGACCCGGCCTGCCGGACCACCGCCGCGGTGACCTGGCGGCTCGACATCCCGTTCCCCATCCGTACCTCCTCGTGCGCGGCCGACCGTCGGCCGGCGGATGTGGGCCACGTACCCCTGCGGGGTGCCCGCCGGAACCGCCGGGGACCGGGCGTCGGTCCCTCCCGGCGCGGATCGTCGAGGCCGTCCCCTACTGTCCACACGGGCGCACAGCTGCCGAGGACAGGAGGCCCGCATGCGTGTCGTCGTCGTCGGAGGCCACGGCCACGTGGCACGGCACCTCGCCCGTCGGCTCACCGGCGCGGGCCACGAGGTCACCTCGCTGTTCCGGAACCCCGACCACACCGATGAGGTCGCCGCGACCGGCGCCAGGCCGGTGGTCGCCGACGTGGAGCGTCTCGAGGTCGAGCAGATGGCGGAGCTGTTCCGGGGGCACGACGCCGTCGTGTGGTCCGCCGGCGCCGGTGGCGGCAACCCGCCCCGCACCTACGCGGTCGACCGCGACGCGGCGATCCGCTCGATGGAGGCGGCGGAGCGCGCGGGGGTGCGGCGCTACGTGATGGTGTCGTACTTCGGGTCCCGCCCCGACCACGGCGTGCCGCCGGACCACAGCTTCTTCCCCTACGCCGAGTCCAAGGCCGCCGCCGACGAGCACCTCCGCGGCACCTCGCTCGACTGGACGATCCTCGGGCCGAGCCGGCTCACCCACGAGCCGGGCACGGGCCGCATCGAGACGGGGGAGGGGGTGTCGCCGGGCGAGGTGCCCCGTGAGGACGTCGCGCACGTCGCCGCCGCGGCGCTCGCCGAGCCGGCGACGATCGGCCGGACCATCGAGTTCAACACCGGCGACACCCCGATCGAGGAGGCCCTGCGCACGGTGGGCTGAGCGCACGGTGGGCTGAGCGC
>CBFGTJ010000115.1:0-10075 GCA_965651815.1 uncultured Microthrixaceae bacterium
CCGCCCTCCGCTGCCGCCGCGGCGACCTCGCGCAGCTCGGCCGTCCCCTCGCTCGCGGTGTGGGGGTGCACGCCGGCGGTCGCCCACACCTCCGGATGCCGCGCCGCCACCTCCAGGCAGCGCCGGGAGCTGGCGGCGTCGGTGCCGACGGTGACCATCGCGACCACCCCGGCCTCGCGGCCGGCCGCGACGAGGCCGGCGGTGTGGTCGGGGTCGGTCGACCCTCCCCTGGCCATCGCCTCGGCGGCACCCTCGGCGTGGTGCTCCAGCTCGAGGTGGCAGTGGTTGTCGATCCAGGGCCCGGCGCGGTGGTCGCCGGCGGGCTCGGTGGGGCTCGTCCGGGAGTCGTGCACCGGTCAACGCTAACCCGCACGCGGAGGGCCCCGGCACGCGTGGGAGCCCCGGGCGGCCCCTACACGTCGAGCAGGACGATGCCGTACGGCGCGGACGCGAAGTTGCGGACCCTGGACGCGGCGTCCTCCGCGTCGAAGGTCACGGTGCGCCCCTCGACCAGCGCCAGCACGACCGCGTCGCCCCAGCCGAGGACGGGCGCGAGCGGCACCTCACCGGAGGACGGCGGCGCGAGGAGCACCACGTACACGTCGTCGTCGAGCAGGTCGAGCGCGTCGAGCGGGACCGCCACCTGCCGGCCACGGCGGCGCCGCCCCGCGGGCACGAAGCGCAGCTCCCCCTCGCCGCGGCGCATCGTGCGCCGCGGCGCGGGCGCGAAGCGCCAGCGCGGCGGCCGGCGCAGCACCTCGCCGAGGGACCGCTCACCCGCGGCCACCTCCGCCAGGCCGGCCGCGGTCAGGCCGCCCAACCTCGCGGTGAGCGAGGGCCGCTCCATCTGTGCGTCGACCAGCACCACCCGGCGACCCTCGGCGACGAGCGCCGCGGCGACGCCCATGGCGAGCCCGGGCACGGCCCGGTCGGGTCGCGCGCTCGCCACGACCAGGCGGCGCGGCTCGCGGTCCGGGGGCAGGTGGTCACGGGCGGCCGCGACCACGCGCGCGTACTGCCCGGGTGACGCGCCGTACCGGCGGCCGTGCCGGCCGACGTGCGCCCAGACCGAGGCGCCCGTGACGCGGGGGAAGTCGTCGTCGCCGTTCACGCGGGGGCGGCGCTGGCGCGACAGCGCGACACCGGTGGCGGCGAGCGCGCCGGTGCACATGCCGACGAAGGTCATCCACCAGCTGGGCGGCGGTGTCTCGGCGAACACCGGGTCCGGCGGCGCGCGCAGGTAGTGGGGGCCGGTGTAGTAGCGCTGCTCGCCCGGCACCACCTGTCGCACCTCGTTGGCGACGACCTCCTCGGACAGCTCGACGGTCGAGCGGTACACGTTGTCGAGCGCGGTCACCAGGTGCGGCATCACCGCGAGGGTGTTGTCGCGGTCGGTGTCGGAGTACTCGATCTCGATGTAGGCGCCCATCTTCTTGCCCGGGCGGGTGGCCATGAGGCGCTTGCGGACCTCGGGCACCGACAGCTCCACCCCGGAGAGCCGCTTGAGCTCGGCGGCGTACGCGCCGGACACCGCCATGGTCAGGATGCCCTGGAGCCGGGTGCGGTGGACCGAGACGTGCTCGGCGTTCTCGGGCGCGTCGAGCCGCGGGGTGAACAGGCCGGCGCTCGCGCGGTACTTGGTCGGCAGCGTGCTCGCGGCGGTGCTCATCAGGATCGCCCCGATGAGCGCTCCGGCGAGGATCATCGCCCGGGACCGGCGCGAGACGCGCAGGTCCCAGCGTGCGAGCCGCACCGACTCCCACGCCCCCGGCGCACCGTCCGCGGGCGCCGCGGCCTCCTCCGGTGGGCCGTCGGGCCGCACATCGACCGGCCCGGCCCGCGCGGTCCCCGCCCGCGACGCGGCGACCGACACCGGCACGGTGGACGGGTCGACGGTGCCGGGCAGCCCGCTCCAGCGGGCCCCCCAGGAGGGCGTCTGCAGGGCCGCCGACAGGCCGAGGAGCGCCCACCCGAGCTTGTTGTTCAGCAGCGGGAGGAACAACGAGCCCGACAGGACGGGCAGCATCATCACGAAGAGGGTGGTCGACAGCTCCCGGGCCTGGAGCCAGCGCGGCCGGAAGAACCCGACCATGGCGACGACGAACACCGTCGCGAAGATCCCGACGCCGATGAGCCCGAGGTCGCCGGCGATGTCGAGCCAGGTGTTGTGCGCCGACACCTCGCCCCGGCTCTCCCCCAGGCGTTGGGAGCCGGGGGTGACGAGCAGGTACGGCGGGATGATGAAGCGGAGCTGCCCGAGCCCGTAGCCGACCAGCGGCTGTTCCTTGACGAGCTCGATCGAGGTCGTCCACAGGTCGAGCCGGCCCGAGCCCCGGTCCGAGAACCCGCGTTGCAGGTTGTGGGGGTTCGCGACGAAGCCGACCAGGAACGTGATCCCCGCCACGAAGATCGAGCCGAGGCCGACCCCGGCCCGCTGGACGAGCTGCAGGCCGGGGCGGGTGACCATCGTGCCGACGATGGCGAGCGACGCGCCGATCAGCCCCGACCGGCTGCCGCCGCCGGCGAGGCCGGCGAACGCGAACAGCAGGGCGAAGGTGTAGGCGTGCTTCGCGGCGCGGGTCGTCGCCTCCCGCCGGTAGTGGACGGTGAGCGGGATCATCGAGGCCTGCAGGAGCCCGAAGTAGTTCGGGTCCGAGCCGAAGCCGACCGACCGCGTGCCGAGGAAGAGGGCGAGGATGCCCGCGGCGGAGCCGAAGAGCCCTCCCACCCAGTAGGCGCGCAGGAACTCGCGGATCTTGTCGTGGCTGTCGACGAGCATCCCCGTCACGGCGAAGTAGACGACGCCGAGGCCGAGCACGCCCATGCCGAAGAGCCAGCCGGAGCTGCTCGCGGACCACACGCCGCTGAACGTGGCCCACACCAGCAGCGCCCACACCGGCACCCAGTGCCGTGCGGGGATGGCCGGCGGGCGCCACTTCTCGACGAGGAGCTTGTAGAGGATCAGCAGCGCGGCGATCCCGGCCATGACCCTGCCGGTCCGGATCGGTCCGGCGCCGAGCCCGTCGAAGTGGATCAGGAACGCGATGATCTGGATGAAGCTGAAGCCGGCCTGGCGCACCCACGCGGCGAGGGCGACGACCACCGCCAGGGCGACCGCGACCAGCACCCCCCACTTCGTGAACACCGCGGCGACGAGCGCGGGGACCGTCAGCGCCGCGGCGGCCACCCCGACGACGGTCGACCAGCGCGAGCGCGCCGTCGCCCCCCGCCCCTGGGGCCGGCCGGGGCCGCGGGGCGTCGCCTTCGGTCGTTCGATGGTCTGCAACCGTGTCCCCACGAGGTCCGGGCCCGCAGCGGGCCTCCGACCCACCAAGGCTACCGGCCGCCGCGGAGGGCACCGCCGCGCTCCCCGTCGGGCAGACTGCCGGCATGGGTGACCGACGCGATCCCGACCCCGGCGCCGACCCGTACGCGCGCGCCGCCGAGGCGGCGGAGCACCTCGCCGACCGCCTCGGCAGCCACCGGATGGCGGTCGTCCTGGGGTCGGGTTGGGCCGAGGTGGCCGACGGGCTGGGACCGACGACCGCGGAGGTGCCGCTCGACTCGCTCCCCGGCGCTCCCGCGCCGACGGTGCCGGGGCACCGCGGGACCCTGCGCTCGGTGAGGGTGGACCTGCCGGGCGTCGACGGCGTGCCGGTGCTGGTCGCGGCGGGACGGGTCCACCTCTACGAGGGCCACGACGCGTCGACGGTCGTCCACGTGGTGCGCGCCGCGGTGCTGTCGGGGTGCCGGACCGTGGTGCTCACCAACGCCGCGGGCTCGCTGCGACCCGAGGTTGGCGTGGGCACCCCGGTGCTCATCTCGGACCACCTGAACCTCACCGGCGACAACCCGCTGTGCGGCCCGCCGCCACCGGGGGGCACCGCGTCGAGGTTCGCCGACCTCTCCGACCTGTACAGCCGACGCCTCCGGGAGCGCATGCGCGCCGCGGTGCCCGGGCTCGTCGAGGGGGTCTACGCGGGGCTGCGCGGCGGCAGCTTCGAGACCCCCGCCGAGATCCGGATGCTCGCCACGCTGGGAGCCGACCTGGTCGGCATGTCGACCGTGCTCGAGGCGATCGCCGCCCACCACCTGGGGGCCGAGGTGGTGGGCATCTCGCTGGTCACCAACCTCGCCGCGGGCCTGCAGCCCTCGGTGGACCACGAGGAGGTGCTCGCGGCCGGCCACGCGTCGCTCGGCCGGATCGCCGGCGTCCTCCGGGCGGCGATCGAGGCGGCCGAGCCACCGGCCGGAACGTGAGCGGCGAGGCGTTCGACGAGCTCGTCGCGGCGGCCCAGCGGTGGCGGGCGGCCGATCCCGACCCGGCGACCCGGGCAGAGATCGACGGCGTGCTCGCGCGCCGCGACGAGGCAGAGCTGCGCGAGCTGTTCGGCGCGCGGCTCGAGTTCGGCACGGCGGGGATCCGGGGGCCGCTGGGGCCCGGACCGAACCGCATGAACCGTGCGGTGGTGCGACGCACCACGGCGGGGATCGCCCGGCACCTGCTCGAGGCCGTGCCCGACGCGGCGTCCCGTGGGGTGGTGGTCGCCCGGGACGCCCGGCACGGCTCATCCGCGTTCGAGCAGGAGGCGGTCGCGACGCTGACCGCCCACGGCGTGCGGGTGCACCGCTTCGACGAGCCGGTGCCGACCCCGCTCGCGGTCGCCGCGGTCACCGCGCTGGGGGCCGCCGCGGGCGTCGTGGTCACCGCGAGCCACAACCCTCCCGGCGACAACGGCATGAAGGTCGTGTGGTGCGACGGTGCCCAGATCGCACCGCCGGTCGACGCGGCGATCGCCCAGGCGGTCGAGGCCGCCGGGGATGCCGTGCCGCCGGCGGACACGGCGGCCGCACCGGTGGAGGACCTCGGCGGCGCCACGGGCGACCACCGGGTGGTGCGCGGCTACGTGGACCGATGCGCCTCGATGGTGACGGTCCCGCCCCCGTGCCGCCTGAGGGTGGCGACGACCGCGCTCCACGGCGTCGCCGGCGACCTCCTCGACCGCGTGCTGGCCGCCGCCGGCCACGACGACGTGCACACGGTCGCGTCACAGCGCCGTCCCGACCCGGACTTCCCGACCGTCGCCGTCCCCAACCCGGAGGACCCGGCGGCGCTGGCGGAGCTGCGGTCGCTCGCCGCTCGGGTCGGGGCGGACGTCGCGCTCGCGAACGACCCCGACGGCGACCGCCTGGCGGTCGCGGTGCCCGAGGCCGCAGGGACCGGCTGGCGGATCCTCACCGGCGACGAGGTCGGCGCGGTGCTGCTCGCCCACCTCCTCGAGCGCACGGCCGGCGTGCCGGACCGGCTCGTGGTGACGACGGTCGTGTCGTCACGCCTCGCCGGTCGGATGTGCGCGGCGGCCGGGGTGCACTTCCGCGAGACGGCGACGGGGTTCAAGTGGCTGTGCCGGCCCGGGCTCGAGCACCCCGGGTGGCACCAGGTGCTCCTCTACGAGGAGGCGCTGGGCTACGCGGTCGGGCCGGGCGTGCGCGACAAGGACGGCATCGCGGCGGCGGTGGTGCTGCTGGACGCGCTCGGCCACCAGCAGACCCTCGGGCGTGGCCTCCCGGACGTGCTCGACGACCTCGCGCGCGCCCACGGCGCGTTCGTGACCTCGAACGGGTCGGTGCGCACCTCCCGTGAGCGCCTCGACGCCGCGTTCGCCGCGCCGCGCACGAGCCTGGGCGGGCGGCGCGTGGTCAACGCGGACCGGCCGGCGGCGGACGTCCTGAGGTGGTTCCTCGACGACGACACGCGGGTGGTGGTGCGCCCGTCGGGGACCGAGCCGAAGGTGAAGTACTACTGCGAGGCGGTGGAGCAGGTCGGTCGGGACGGCGACGTCGCCGCGGCCAGGCAGGCGGCCGCGGCGCGGCTCGAGCCGGTGGTCGCGGAGGTGCGGGGCCTGCTCGGGGACGGCTGACCCGCGCCGCCCGTCGAGCCGATCAGGCCGTCTCGCCGAGCTCCGCGAGCACCGCGCCGGTCGCCGACAGGCCCAGCCGGTCCGCGCCGGCCCGCAGCACCGCCTCGCAGTCGGCCAGCGAGCGGAGGCCGCCCGACGCCTTGACCCTCGCCCGCGTGCCGGCGACCACGCGCAGCAGGGCGACCGCCTCGGGGGTGGCGCCGCCGGCGGGGTGGAAGCCGGTGGAGGTCTTCACGTGGTCGGCGCCGCCGTCGAGCACGGCGGCCGCCGCGGTGCGCAGCACCGGCGGGCTCCACAGGGCGGACTCCACGATCACCTTCAGCACGACCCCGGGCACCGCGGCGCGGACGGCCGCCACGTCCTCGCGGACGGCGTCGAGGTCGTCGTCCGCGATGGCGCCGAGCGACGCGACCACGTCGACCTCGCGGGCACCGTGCGCCACGGCCGCCGCCGCCTCGTGCGCCTTGACCGACGACAGCGTCGCGCCGTGGGGGAAGCCGACGACCGTGGCGACGGGGATGCGGTCACCGACGATCGACACGACGTGGGCCACGTGCTCCGGCTGGACGCAGATCGACGCGCAGCCCCACTCGACGGCCAGCGCGGCCTCCCGGGCGACCTCGTCGCGGCCGGCCTCGGGGCGCAGGATCGTGTGGTCGATCAACCGCGCCAGCCCGGCCCGGTCCAGTCGCGCGGCGACGTCCTCGTCGGGGTCCTCGGGTCGCATCGGGCGCACCCTAACCCCAGCCCGCGGGCGCGCCGGCCCCTCCCGTGAGAGGATGTCGCGGCGATGGGGATGAGAGAGTGAGCCGCGAGCGCGGCGCACCCGGGCAGCCACACCGTGGGGGCGGACGCAGCATCTACCTCGACGCGCTGCGCGCGGTCGCGCTGAGCCGCGTCGTCGTGTACCACGCCGTGTCGAAGGAGTGGATCACGTTCTTCTCGGCGATGCCGCTCATGTTCTTCATCGCCGGGTCGCTGTACGCGGCGTCGCTGGAGCGCCGGCCGGCACGCCGGGTGATCGTCGACCGGTACCGGCGGATCCTGCTCCCGTACTGGATCTACGTCGCCGCGATGGTGGTCCTGTGGGGCGCGCTCGGCGTGCTCGGCCAGGTCCCCGTCGTCGACTGGGTGGGCCTGGTGATCCCGGTGCTCGCGCCCGAGGGCCCCAAGGGGCCGGGCGCCGGCACCCTGCTCGAGACCACCTGGATCGCGCTGTGGTACCTGCAGTTCCACCTGACCCTGTCGCTGGTGGGGCCGTGGCTGCGCCGGGCGCAGCAGCGCCACGCCGCCCGGACGTGGGCGGTGCTCGGCGGGACGTTCCTCCTCGGGCTCCTCGCCGGGTCGGGGATCGTGGTGGTGATCTTCTACGTGTCGTGCTGGGTGCTGGGCTACCACCAGCACGACGGCGACCTGGCGGGGCTGGCACGCCGCTGGTGGCGGCCGGTGTGCGCGATCAGCGGCCCGCTCGGGCTCGGCCTCTTCCTCGCGTTCGAGCCGAGCTCGGAGGGGTCCCCGGTCGCGGCGCGGCTGGCCGCGGTCGGGGCGGGGATGCTCGGCGCGTTCTGGCTCACGCTCGCGGTGGCGCTCCAGCCACGGATCGAGCCGCTCCTCACGCGCGGCATCGTGCCGGCCGTGGTCCACTGGTTCAGCCAGCGCTCGCTCACGATCTACATGTGGCACCTGGTGGCCATCTACGCGGCCGTCCGCCTGGGGCTGCCGGGCGCGACCAACTGGCTGGGGATCCTCGCGTGGTGCATCCCGCTCACCGTCCTCGCCGTGGTCCTCGTCGGCTGGGCCGAGGACGTCGCGGCGCGCCGCTCGCCGCTGCTGTGGCCGCGGCGGCCGAGCCTGACCCGGTCGGTGGCCTAGCCGAGGATCTGCGCCGCGAGCGCCCGCAGGTCGGCCTCGGGGCGGGCCCCCACGTGGGAGATGACCTCCGACGCGGCGAGCGAGCCGAGCGCGCCGCAGGTCGCCAGGTCCATGCCGCGGCTGTACCCGTAGAGGAACCCGGCGGCGTAAAGGTCGCCCGCGCCGGTGGTGTCGACCAGCTCCTCCACCGGGTGCGCGGGCACCTCGACGACCTCGTCCGCGGTCACCACGACCGAGCCGCGCTCGGAGCGGGTGAGCGCGGCGACGACGCCGTGGTCGCGGATCCTCGCCACGGCGTCCTCGAAGCGGTCCACCTCGTACAGCGCGAGGATCTCCGCCTCGTTCGCGAAGACGAGGTCCACGTGGTGCTCCACGAGATCGGTGAACGCGGCGCGGTGCCGTTCCACGCAGAAGCTGTCCGACAGGGTGACCGACACGCTGCGCCCCGCCTCGCGGGCGTGCCCGGCCGCGACGCGGAACGCCTCCTGCGCCTCGGGCGGGTCGAACAGGTAGCCCTCGAGGTACAGCACGCCCGCGCGGCGAACGGCCTCCGGATCCACGTCGCCCGGGCCGAGGTGGACCGACGCGCCGAGGTAGGTCTGCATCGTGCGCTGCGCGTCCGGGGTGACCATCACGAGGCAGCGACCGGTCGGCGGGCCGGCGGTCGCGAGCGGCGTCTCGTACAGCACGCCGGTGGCGCGGATGTCGTGGGCGAAGACCTCGCCGAGCTGGTCGTCGCGCACCTTGCCGATGTACTGGGCGGTGCCGCCGAGCGCCGCGACGCCCACGATCGTGTTGGCCGCGGAGCCGCCGGAGATCTCGATGGCCGGACCCATCCGGTCGTAGACCTCGGTCGCGACGTCCTCGTCGACCAGCGTCATGCTGCCCTTCGGCACGCCGAGCGACGCGACGAAGCCGTCGTCCTCCTGGCTGATCACGTCGACCAGCGCGTTGCCGATCCCGAGCACGTCGACCTCGGGGGGTCCGTGCCCCCTCCGGGGGGTGTCGTCGTCCTGCACGGGCGGACAACCTAGCCCCGACCCCGGCCGCTCCCCGCGACCCCGCTCAGCGACGCCGTGTCGGGTCGGGGGCGTCGTGCAGCAGGCGCTTGACCCGGTTGGCCGGGACGCCCAGGCGGCGGGCGACGTTCGCGGTGGCGTCGCGGCGGGTCGCCCCCGCGTCGAGCTCGGCGGCGAGCGCCTCGAGGAGCGTGTCGTCGTCGACCTCGCCGGCGGGCGCGGCACCGGCGAGGACGATCACGTGCTCGCCCTTGGGCGCCTCGCGCCCGGCGCGCTCCACCGCCTCGCCCAGCGTGCCCCTCCAGGTCTCCTCGAAGCGCTTGGTGAGCTCGCGGGCGATCGCGACCTCCCGGTCCTCGCCGAGGGTGGCGGCGAGGTCCGCGAGGGTGCGCCCGAGGCGGTGGGGCGCCTCGTAGAGCACGATCGTGCGCCGCTCCCCCACCAGCTCGGCGAGCCGCTCGGCGCGCGCCGGGCCCTTGCGCGGCAGGAACCCCTCGAAGCAGAAGCGGCCGGAGGGGTCGAGCAGGCCGCTGCCGACCAGCGCGACGATCGCGGCGACCGGCCCGGGCACCACCTCGACGGGGATGCCCGCGTCGACGGCCGCGGTGATGAGGCGTGCTCCGGGGTCGGAGACCCCCGGCGTGCCGGCGTCGCTGACGAGGGCCACCACCTCGCCGCCACGTATCCGGCGGAGCAGCCCCTCGACCTCGTCGCGCTCGGTGTGGTCGTCCAGGCGGACCAGCTTCGGGGCGTCGATGCCCAGGTGCGCGAGCAGGCGGCCGGTGCGGCGGGTGTCCTCGCAGGCGACGACGTCGGCCAGCGCGAGCGCCTCCGCGGCCCGCGCGGAGAGGTCGCCGAGGTTGCCGATGGGGGTCGCGACGACGAGCAGCCGGGCGGTGCGGGTGGCCATCGAGGGCTCAGCGGACCTCGAGCCGGTCGCCCGGACCGATGCCCCACTCGCGGAACGCGCCCTGGGGCGCCTCGATCGCCGTGCGGGCCCCGAGGCAGACGCGGGTGACCCGGTTGGGCCGCAGCCCGACGACGCGGAGCACGACCCCGTCCGCGTCGCAGAACGCGACGTCGATCGGGAAGCGCATGCCGAAGGTGTGCACCGACCGGACCGGCAGGACCAGCACCCCGTCCAGCCCGTCGCGGCCCAGCAGGCCGCGGCGACGAGCAGCCCGGCCGTCCGCGACCTCCGCGCTGGCCAGCACCCGGTCGTCATGCATCAGCCAGGGCATGCCACACGCTCACACGTTGAAG
>CBFGTJ010000116.1:0-10016 GCA_965651815.1 uncultured Microthrixaceae bacterium
CGCGCGCCCAGGCGACCTGGGCGGCGACGCCGTCGGCCAGCGCGGTCGACGGCGCCCAGCCGAGCAGGCGTCGGGCCAGCTCGGTCGAGCCCCCGGTGCGCCGGGCGTCACCGGCCTCCGCGGGCAGGCGCTCCACCGCCAGCGGGCACCCGGTCGTCCGCTCCACGAGCTCGACCAGCTCGGCGACGGTGGCGGTGTCGTCGTTCGCGACGTTGCACACCGACCCCGGGGGGACGCCGTCGGCGAACAGCGCGGCGAGGTTCGCCTCCACGACGTCGGCGACGTAGGTGAAGCTGCGGCTCGCCGAGCCGTCGCCGTACAGCGGGAAGGTGGTCCCGCGCAGCGCCGCGTCGATCATCCGGCGGATCGCCATGTCGGTCCGCTGCCGGGGCCCGTACACGGTGAAGTACCGCAACGACACGGTCGGCACCCCGAAGTTCGTCCCGTACAGGGTGCAGAGGTGCTCGGCGGCGAGCTTCGTGACCCCGTAGGGGCTCACGGGTCGGGGCAGCGTGGTCTCGGGCGTCGGGAAGGTCGCCGCGTCGCCGTACACCGACGAGCTGGAGGCGGCGGCGAAGCGCTCGACGCCGACCTCGCGGGCGGCCTCCAGCAGGCGCTGGGTGACCTCGACGTTGCGCTCGACGTACGCGGCGAAGCCGTCCGCCCACGACGCCCGCACGCCCGGCTGCCCGGCGAGGTGCAGCACGCGCTCCACGCCGTCGAGCAGCGCGACCGGGTCGAGGGAGGCGAGGTCGCCCTCGACGAGCTCGAAGCGCGGGTGGTCGAGCACCCCGGCGAGGTTCGCCCGCTTCAGGCCGGGGTCGTAGTAGTCGGTGAAGGCGTCGACGCCGCGCACCTCGTGGCCGTCCGCGAGCAGGCGCTCGGTGGTGTGGCTGCCGATGAACCCGGCACAGCCGGTGACGAGGATGTCCACCCGATCAGCGTGCCACGAGCGCCCGCCGCTCAGCGTGCGACGAAGTACTTGGCGCGCGGGTGGTGGCAGATGATCGCCGAGGTGGTCTGCTCCGGGTGGTACTGGAACGACGTCTCCTCGCTGCACTCGACGCCGATGCGGCTCGCGTCGAGGAGCTGGGCGATCGTCTCGTTCCCCTCCAGGTCCGGGCAGGCGGGGTAGCCGAAGGAGTAGCGGCCGCTGCGGTACTGCTGGCGGAACATCCCGATCAGCGCCTCGGGGCTGGGTGCGCCTTCGATCGGCTCGGGGTCCTGGTCGGCGAACCCCCACTCCTCGCGGATCCGGCGGTGCCAGTACTCGGCGAGTGCCTCGGCCATCTCGACGCCGAGCCCGTGCAGCAGCAGGTACTCCGTGTAGCGGTCCTCGGCGAACAGCTTGGCGGTGCGCTCCGAGACGAGCGGACCCATCGTCACGATGTGGAAGGCGACGTAGTCGATCTCGCCGGAGTCGACCGGCCGGAAGAAGTCGGCGATGCACAGGAACGGGTCCTTGCGCTGCCGCGGGAACGAGAAGCGTGCGAGCTCGGAGCTGCGCGACTCGTCGGACCAGACGACGAGCTCGTCGCCGTCGCCGTTGGCGGGGAAGAAGCCGTACACGACCTGCGGGACGAGCAGGCCCTCCGCCTTCACCGCCGCGAGCTGCTCGCGCAGCACCGCCCGGATGCGCTCCTTGAACTGCTCGTCGGTCTCCTTGGTCCCGTCGGGCAGCGTCTCGGGGCGGAACTGCCACTGGTTGCGGAACAGCGCGGTCTCGTTCAGGTAGGCGGCGATGTCGTCGATCGGCAGGCCCTTCACGACCTTCGACCCGAGGAACGGCGGCACGTAGACCTCGTTGTCGGTCGCGACCTCGGGTGAGCGTGCCGGCACTTCGACCGGCTCCTCGTCGCCCGGCTTCACCCGGTGCCGGTGCAGCTCGCGCCCGGTGGGCACCCTCCCGAAGTCCGGGTCGTCCTCGCCGCGGCGGATCTCGCCGAGCCGGTCCATGACCCGCAGGCCCTCGAACGCGTCCTTGCCGTAGAAGAGGCGGCCCTCGTAGACCTCGCGGAGGTCCTTCTCGACGTAGGTGCGGGTGAGCGCCGCGCCGCCCAGCAGCACCGGGATGTGGGACAGCCCGCGCTCGTTCAGCTCCTCGAGGTTGTCGCGCATGATGAGCGTCGACTTCACGAGCAGGCCGGACATGCCGATCGCGTCGGCGTCCACCTCGAGGGCCTTCTCGATCATCTCGGTGATCGAGACCTTGATGCCGAGGTTGTGCACCTCGTAGCCGTTGTTCGTGAGGATGATGTCGACGAGGTTCTTGCCGATGTCGTGCACGTCGCCCTTGACCGTGGCGAGCACGATGCGGCCCTTGCCGGCGTCGCCCTCGACCTTCTCCATCATCGGCTCGAGGTAGGCGACCGACGCCTTCATCGTCTCGGCCGACTGCAGGACGAACGGGAGCTGCATCTCACCGGACGCGAACAGGTCGCCGACGACCTTCATCCCCGCCAGCAGGATGTCGTTGATGATGCCCAGCGGCGTGTGCCCGGCGGCGAGGGCGCGGTCGAGGTCCTCGATGAGGCCCTCGCGGTCGCCGTCGATGATCCGCTGGGACAGCACCTGCTCGATGGTCCAGTCGGAGCGGTCCTCGGCCGGCCCGTCGGAGGCCTGCACGTCCTCGAACACCTCGAGCAGCTTCGAGAGGGGGTCGTAGGACTCGTCGCCGCCCGACAGCGCGCCCTCGGCACCCCGCCGGTCCCAGATCAGGTCGGTGCAGACGTCGCGCTGCTCCTCGGGGATCCGGTTCAGCGGCAGGATCTTCGCCGCGTGCACGATCGCCGAGTCGAGCCCGGCCTTGGTGCACTCGTGGAGGAACACGCTGTTGAGCACGTGCCGGGCGGCCGGCTTGAGGCCGAAGCTCACGTTCGACACGCCCAGGGTCGTGGCGACGCCGGGCATCTCCTCCTTGATGCGCCGGATCGCCTCGATCGTGGCCATCGCGTCCTTGCGCAGGTCCTCGTCGCCGGTGGAGAGCGGGAAGGTGAGCGCGTCGAAGATGAGGTCCTGGGGCTCGAGCCCGTAGCGCTCGATCGCCAGGTCGTGGATGCGGTGGGCGACCCGGAGCTTCCAGTCGACGTCGCGCGCCTGGCCCTCCTCGTCGATGAGCAGGCAGATCACCGCGGCGCCGTACTCGCGGGCGAGGCGCATGACCCGGTCGAAGCGGGAGCCCTCGCCCTCGCCGTCCTCGAGGTTCGCCGAGTTGAGGATGGGGCGTCCGCCGATCCACTGGAGGCCCGCCTCCATGACCTGCCACTCGGTCGAGTCGAGGACCAGCGGCACCGAGGACTGCGTCGCGAAGCGCCGGGCGATCTCGTCCATGTCGCCGGTGCCGTCGCGGCCGACGTAGTCGACGCAGACGTCGATGACGTGGGAGCCCTCCTTGACCTGCTCCTTCGCCATCGCGACGCAGGTGTCCCAGTCCTCGGCGAGCATCGCCTCGCGGAACTTCTTCGAGCCGTTGGCGTTGGTGCGCTCGCCGATGATGACGAGGCTCGACGCGCCGTCCCGGTCGCCGCCGAAGGACACCGGCGAGTAGATCGAGGTGACGCCGTGCTCGAAGCGGGGCTCGCGAGCTGCCGGCTCGACGTCGCGCACCGCCTCGGCGAGCTGGCGGATGAACTCGGGCGTGGTGCCGCAGCAGCCGCCGACGACCGTGACGCCGAACTCGGTGATGAAGCGCAGGTGGTGCTCGACGAACTGCTCGGCGGTGAGGTCGTAGTGCATCTTCCCGTCGACGACCGACGGGAGCCCGGCGTTGGGCATCACCGAGATGGGCAGCCGGGAGTGCTGGGAGAGGTGGCGCACGTGCTCGCCCATCTCCTCCGGGCCGGTCGCGCAGTTGATCCCGATCACGTCGGGGCGCATCGCGTCGAGCGCGATCAGGGCGGCGCCGATCTCGGTGCCGGGCAGCATGCGCCCGGTCAGCTCGATCGTGACCTGCACCTGGATCGGGACCTCGCGGCCCACCTCCTGCATCGCACGGCGGGCGCCGTTGATCGCCGCCTTGGCGCCGAGGAGGTCGAACTGCGTCTCGAGCAGGAGCAGGTCGACGCCGCCCTCGAGCAGGCCCGCGGCCTGCTCGGCGAACTGGTCCCGCAGCTCCGCGTAGCGGACCTGGCCCAGCGACGCGAAGCGGGTGCCCGGGCCCATCGCGCCCGCCACGAAACGGGGACGGTCGGGCGTGGCGGCCTCGTCCGCGGCCTGACGTGCGATCCGGGCCGCCTTCTCGTTCAGCTCCCTGGCCCGGTCACCCAGGCCGTACTCGCCGAGGGTCGCCCGCAGCGAACCGAACGAGTTGGTCTCGATCGCGTCCGCCCCGGCCTCGAGGTACTCCCGGTGCATCCGGGCGATCAGGTCGGGTCGGGTGTCGACCAGCACCTCGTTGCACCCTTCGAGCTCCGGGCCGCCGAAGTCGTCGGCGGTGAGGTCCTGGCGTTGGAGCCACGTCCCCGTGGCGCCGTCGAAGACGAGGACCCGGTCGCGGATCTGGTCGAGGTACGCGGAGCTGCCCATGATCAGGCGAGGCTACAGGTGGCTCCCGACGCTGTGGGCACCGATAACCTCGCCGAGGTCGGACGAGGTGAGGAGCGACAGGTCGTGAAGATCTACACCCGCAAGGGCGACGACGGCACCACCGGGCTCCTGTTCGGCGGTCGGGTGCGCAAGGACGACCCCGCGCCGACCGCCTACGGCGAGGTCGACGAGGCGCAGGCGTCGATCGGCGTGGCACGTGCCCACGTCGAGCGGGGGAGCGAGCTCGACCGGCTGCTCGTCTCGATCGAGCGGGACCTGTGGGTGCTCATGGCCGACCTCGCCACCGACGTGACCAACCGGCACAAGCTCACCCCGGGCGTGACGCTCGTGACCGAGGAGATGGTCCGCCGGCTCGAGACCCTCATCGACGACCACTCGGCGCGCACGGAGCTGCCCGCGGAGTTCGTCGTGCCCGGCGAGGAGCCCGTCGCCGCCTTCTTGGACCTGGCCCGCACCGTCGTGCGCCGGGCGGAGCGGCACTGCCTCGCCGTCGCCGCAGAGGGGTCCCACGCGCTCGCGTACCTCAACCGCCTCTCGGACCTGCTGTGGATCCTCGCTCGCTGGCACGAGGGCCACTCGCTCACCGCACGCCGGCACTGACCAGCCCGACCCACCACCACCGACCGACACCGACCGACCCAACCGGAGGACACCGTGACCGAACCCGTCGCCGTCAAGCTCTCGAAGTCCGTGCCCAGCGGCGCGACCGCGGTCGCGGTGCCCGTGTTCGCCGACCGGCTGAACAAGGTCGAAGGGGTGCGCAAGGCGGCGCTCGACCGTGCACGCTTCGGTGGGAAGCCCGGCGAGTCGCTCGTGCTCGACGACGGGCAACGGGCACGCGTGCTCGTCGGCATGGGACCGTTCGCCGAGGCCGGCGCCGTGGAGCTGCGCCGGGCAGCGGCGGTGTTCGGGCGCCAGATCGGCCGTCACCGGCGCGCCGGGTTCGAGTACCCGGTCGACCTCGGGCTGGACGCCGCCGAGGGCGTCAAGGCCGTCACCGAGGGGTTGCTGCTCGGCACGTACCGCTTCGACGCGCACCGGCCGAAGGCGTCGGAGGAGCCGCGCACCGAGGCGGTCACCATCGCCGGCGAGGGGCTCGGGCGTGCCCTCCAGGAGGCCGTCGAGCGGGGTCGCGCCGTCGCCGGGGCGGTCTGCTTCGCACGCGACCTGGTGAACGAGCCCGGTGGGACGCTCACCCCGACGGAGTTCGCGCAGCGCGCCGCCGAGCGCGCGACGGAGGCCGGGCTGCAGGTCGAGGTGCTCGACGAGGAGGCGATCGCCGAGGCCCGCCTCGGGGGGCTGCTCGCGGTCAACAAGGGCTCCGCCGAGCCGCCGCGGCTGGTGAAGCTCACCTACGAGCCCGACGCGCCGACGGGCGAGGTGGCACTGGTCGGCAAGGGCATCACGTTCGACTCGGGAGGCCTGTCGCTCAAGCCGGCCGACTCGATGATGGAGATGAAGAGCGACATGGCGGGCGCTGCCGCGGTGATCGCCGCGATGTGCGCCCTGCCGGCGCTCGGGGTCACGACCCGCGTCGTGGCGTTCACCCCCATGACCGACAACATGGTCGGCGGCTCGGCGCAGCGCCCCGGTGACGTGTACACGGCGCGGAACGGCAAGACCGTCGAGGTGCTCAACACCGACGCCGAGGGCCGCCTCATCCTCGCGGACGCCCTGGCGCTCGCCGCGGAGGAGGAGCCCGACGCGATCGTCGACCTCGCGACCCTCACGGGCGCCTGCATGATCGCGCTCGGCACGAAGATCGCCGGGCTGATGGGCAACGACGAGGAGTTCGTCGGGCGCGTCGAGCGCGCGGCGGGCGCCGCGGGGGAGCGCGTGTGGCACCTGCCGCTCCCGGCCGACTACCGGGCGCAGCTCGACTCCACCATCGCGGACCTGCGGAACATCGCGACCGGGCGCTACGGCGGCACCCTGACCGCCGGGCTGTTCCTGGGCGAGTTCGTGCCCGACGGCACCCCGTGGGCGCACCTCGACATCGCCGGCCCGGCGTTCAGCTCGGACGGGGACGCGGAGACCCCGAAGGGCGGCACCGGGTTCGGTGTGCGCACCCTGCTCGAGCTGCTGACCAGCTGGGGCGAGGAGGGGTCGGACGAGGAGCCCGCCGAGGAGGGCTGAGCGGCGCCGGCCGACCCGGCACCGGCCCTCACGCAGCCCTCACGCAGCCCTCACGCGGCGCTCGGCCCCGGCGGCCCTCCACCGCGACCGCCGTTCGAGGGGTGCGCGAGGAACGAGTCGTGGGAGCGCTGCACGGCGAGCGGCAGCCGTTCCAGCTGCCGCCGGGTCAGGCGCGGGAGGTGGGTGCGCACCTCCAGCTGGCCCGGTCCGGTCCGTCGCATCACGTTGAACAGGCAGCAGCGGTCGATCGTCCGCACGATCGGCGACTGGCGGCCCGTGCCGCCGCCGAGGCCGATCGCACGCGCGGTGTCGGCCAGGTCCATGCGGAACCCGCCCGGGTGCTCGTCCAGCCCACGGGCGAGGCGCCGGACGAGGAACAGCGCGCTCGGGCCGAGCACCCCCAGCCAGTAGCGCTCGACGTAGGCGCCGCGCACCTCGAAGCCCTGCGCCGCGAGGCCCGGGTCCCACCAGGCGCGCACCTCCGCGGTGCCGGACGCGTCGTGCTCGGGGGCGCGGTGGCGGGTGGGGTGGTCGACGACGGACATGGGGCCTCCCTCGTGCGGTGGTCGGACGTTGCGCTGGTGGGCAACGTAGGGAGGACGGCGCCCGAGGTCAGCGGGCAGCGCGACCCGGCAACCGGCCGGCCGGTGCCGGGTCGGTCGGCCCCGGGTCGGTCGGTCCCGGGGGAGGATGAGCCCCGAAGCGAGGCGTGGGCCTCAGGTGTTGGTGCCAGCCCGCCCGTAGTCGTCCTCGAGGCGCTCGATGTCGTCCTCGCCGAAGTACGTGCCGTGCTGCACCTCGATGAACACGAGCGGCTCCGACGCGTGCGTGTTCTCGATCCGGTGGGCGCTGCCCTTCGGGATGTCCACCGCGTCACCCGGCCCGACCGGCTTCGTCGCGTCGTCGAGCACGAAGTTGCCCGAGCCGGAGACGATGAACCAGTGCTCGGAGCGCTGCGAGTGGCGCTGGTAGCTCAGGCGACGGCCCGGGTGGACGACGATGCGCTTGACCTTGTGGTCCGCCTCGTCGGACAGGACCGTGTAGGACCCCCAGGGCCGATCGGATCGTTCGAGCATCGCGACATTCTGTCGCACGGACCGACCACCGCGGCGCAACCGGTGCGCGCGATGGTGTCGCCATGGCGGAGCGCACCGACCACCGGCACGGGACCGATCCCGGCTACGAGCAGGCCCGACGCATCCTCTCGGAGGCGAGCGGCATCGTCGTGCTGACCGGGGCCGGGGTGTCCACCGACTCCGGCATCCCGGACTTCCGCGGGCCGGACGGGGTGTGGACCCGCGACCCCGAGGCCGAGAAGTACTCCTCGATCGACCACTACCTGTCCTCCAGCGAGGTGCGGAAGGGTGCGTGGCGGCGCCGCGCGGAGAACCCCGCGTGGCACGCCGAGCCGAACGCCGGCCACCTCGCCCTGGCCGAGCTCGAGCGCCGCGGTCGCCTCGAGCTGCTGGTCACCCAGAACATCGACGGGCTGCACCTGCGCGCCGGCAACTCGCGGGAGCGGCTCGTGGAGGTGCACGGCACCATGCTCGACGCGGTGTGCGTCGCCTGCGGGCGCCGTGGGCCGATGCGCGAGGTGCTCGACCGCCTCGAGGCCGGGGAGGAGGACCCGCCCTGCCCGGACTGCGGCGGGATCCTGAAGTCGGCGACCGTGCTGTTCGGTGAGGCGCTGGACGAGCGGGACATCCACCGCGCCTTCGACGCCGCGGCCGCGGCGGAGGTGCTCCTGTGCGTGGGCACCTCCCTGCAGGTGTTCCCGATCGCCCGGATGGTCCCGATCGCCCTCTCCCAGGGCGCGCAGGTCGTGATCGTCAACGGCGAGCCCACCCCCTACGACGACGACGCCGCGGTGGTCCGCGGATCGATCAGCGAGGTGCTCCCCGGCCTGCTCGGCCTCTGAGCCCGGTCGGGGAACAACCCGATCTGTCGAATAGTTGACCAACTTGGTAGGGTTTGACGGCGCTGGTCGAACCGAGACCGCGAGGACGTGAGGACCGATGAGCAACTTCCGAGAGCTGCTGCAGAGCACGAAGCAGGAGATCCGCGAGGTCGACACCGCCACCGCCGAGCGCATGCGGGCCGAGGGCGCGATCGTCCTCGACGTGCGCGAGGCCGACGAGTTCGAGCAGGGCGCGATCCCCGGCTCGGTCTTCATCCCCCGTGGCCACCTCGAGTCCCAGGTCGAGAGCCGCATCACCGACAAGACGGCACCGGTGGTCGTCATGTGCGCCGGCGGCGTCCGCTCCGCCTTCGCCGCGAAGACCCTGCAGGAGCTGGGCTACAGCGACGTCGTGTCGATGGCCGGCGGGTTCAACCGCTGGAAGGACGAGGACCGCGAGTGGCGCCGCCCCGAGGTGCTCAGCCCCGAGCAGCGCAACCGGTACTCGCGCCACCTGCTGATGCCCGAGGTCGGTGAGGAGGGGCAGCAGAAGCTGCTGTCCGCCCGCGTGCTGCTGCTCGGCGCCGGCGGGCTGGGCTCACCCGCGGCGCTCTACCTCGCCGCGGCGGGCGTCGGCACGATCGGCATCGTCGACATGGACGTGGTCGACGAGTCGAACCTGCAGCGCCAGATCCTGCACAACATGGACCGCATCGGGGAGCGCAAGGTCGACTCGGCCAAGAAGACGCTCACCGCGCTGAACCCCGACGTGAACGTCATCACCCACGACGTGCGGCTCGGCGCCGACAACATCGAGTCGATCATCGCCGACTACGACATCGTGGTCGACGGCGCCGACAACTTCCCGGTCCGCTACATGCTCAACGACGCGTCCGTGAAGCTCGGCATCCCGGTGGTGCACGGGTCGATCTTCCGCTTCGAGGGCCAGGTCACGGTCTTCGACCCGAAGCACGGTCCGACCTACCGCGACATGCTCCCCGAGCCGCCCCCGCCGGAGCTCGCCCCGAGCTGCTCGGAGGCCGGTGTGCTCGGCGTGCTGCCCGGCATCGTCGGCTGCGTCCAGGCGATCGAGACGATCAAGCTGATCCTCGGCCTCGGCGACACGCTCGTCGGCCGCTACCTCACCTTCGACGCGCTCGACATGGAGTTCCGCGAGTTCAAGCTGCACCGCGACCCGTCGAACGAGATCACCTGGGAGAACCGGGACAAGATCCGCGTCGTCGAGCTCGAGGGGCACTGCCAGCCGGCACCGCTCGAGGCGCCGGCGGCGGCCGCGGTCGCCTGACCGTCCGCCTCCCGCGCGGCCGCGGCGCGGTAGACCTGCGGTCCATGCCCGCGCCCGCACCACGACCCCTCCTCGTCCACGTCGACGTCAGCGACACGCTGTCGTCGGGGTGGCGCGCGGGCATCCAGCGGG
>CBFGTJ010000117.1:0-9984 GCA_965651815.1 uncultured Microthrixaceae bacterium
GCCGGGGGCCGGCGGCCCCCCCCCGCCCCCCCCCCCGCGCCGCCGGGGGGCCCCCGCCCGGGGGGCGGGGGGGGGGGCGCCCCCCCGCCCGGCGCCCGGTCGCCGGCGCGCCGACATCAGATGCGGTACCGGCCCACCAGCTGTCGGGCGATGACGTTGCGCTGGATCTCGTTGGTGCCCTCCCCCACGATCATGAGGGGAGCGTCGCGGAAGTAGCGCTCGACGTCGAACTCGGTCGAGTACCCGTAGCCGCCGTGGATGCGGATGGCGTTGAGCGCGATCTCCATGCCGACCTCCGAGGCGAACAGCTTCGCCATCCCGGCCTCCATGTCGCAACGCTCGCCGCTGTCGAGGCGCTCCGCCGCGTACAGGACCAGCTGGCGCGCCGCGGTGAGCTTCGTGGCCATGTCCGCGAGGTAGTGGCCGATCGCCTGGTGCTTCCAGATGGGCTGGCCGAACGCCTCGCGCTCCTGCGCGTAGCGCAGCGAGTCCTCCAGCGCGGCACGCCCGACGCCGAGTGCCCGGGACGCCACCTGGATCCGGCCCGTCTCGAGGCCGGTCATCATCTGGGCGAAGCCCTCGCCCGTGGTGCCGCCGAGCACCGCGGTGGCCGGCACGACCGCGTCCTCGAACACGAGCTCGCAGGTCTCGACGCCCTTGTAGCCGAGCTTGGAGAGGTCCTTGGAGACCGTGACCCCCGGCCCCTGCTCGACCAGCAGGATGCTGATGCCGCGGTGGCGGGGCTCGGCGTTCGGGTCGGTCTTCGCCATCAGCGCGATGAGCCCCGAGCGCCGCCCGTTGGAGATCCAGGTCTTGGACCCGTTGATCACGTAGCTGTCGCCCTCGAGGCGCGCGACGGTGCGCATGGCCTGCAGGTCGGACCCGCCGCCTGGCTCGGTGAGGGCCATGGTCGCCCGCATCTCGCCGGTGGCCATGCGCGGCAGGTAGCGCTCCTTCTGCTCGGGGGTGCCGAACAGCTGCAGCAGCTTCGCCACCACCGTGTGGCCGCCCATCGCACCGGCGAGGCTCATCCACCCGCGGGCGAGCTCCTCGGTGACGTGCACGTAGCAGGGCATCGACACCGCGGAGCCGCCGTACTCCTCGGAGATGGCGAGCCCGTAGATGCCGAGCTCCTTCATCGTCTCGATGAGGTCGTGCGGATAGGTGTCGGCGTGCTCGAGCTCCCGGACGACCGGGCGGACGTCCCGCTCGACGAACTCGTGGACGGTCGAGACGATCAGCTGCTCGTCATCGTTGAGCGAGGCCATGGGGGTTCCTTTCGGCCGGTGTGTCTAGCTGCGGTCCGCTCCCCCGAGGCGGCCGATCACCCCGAGCTCCCGCAGCTCGGCGATCGCGCCGGGGTCGTAGCCCAGCTCCTCGAGGATGCGGTCGGTGTGCTCCCCCAGGTCCGGGACCGGGTCCATGCGCGGCTCGACGCCGGCCAGGTCCGCGGGTGGCAGGGGCGCGCGGATCGTGGCGCCGGGGACCGCGACGTCCCGCCAGCGGTCCCGGCCCACGAGCGACGGATGCGAGAACAGGTCCTCGACCGAGCCGACGGGGGCGTTGGCGACACCGATCTCGTCGAGCTTCCGGGAGAGGGTGGCGGCGTCCATCCGCGCGACCCGCTCCGCCACCAGCGCGTCGAGCACGTCGCGGTTGGCCACCCGGTCGGAGTTGCGGGCGAAGCGCGGGTCGGTCGCCGTGCCGGGATCGAGCAGCTCGGTCGCGAAGGCCTGCCACTCCCGGTCGTTCTGGACCGCGACGACGAGCTGGTCACCGTCGGCGCAGGTGAACGGGCCGTAGGGGGCGATCGTCATGTGCGACCCGCCCGAGCGCGGCAGGGGCCGGTCCCCGTAGGTGCGGTAGTAGGCGGGCTGCACCATCCACTCGGCGAGCGCGTCGAGGAGGGCGACCTCGACGGGCGCGACGACCCCGGTGGTGGCGCGCCGGAACAGTGCGGTGAGGATCCCCGAGAACCCGTACATGCCCGCGGCGATGTCGGCGATCGAGATCCCCGCGCGGGACGGCACCTCGGGGGTGCCGGTGATCGACAGCAGCCCCGCCTCCGCCTGGATGAGCAGGTCGTAGGCCTTGCGGTCCGAGCCGGGCCCGCCGCTGCCGTACCCGGAGACGTTGCAGGCGATGAGCTGCGGGTGCGCCTCGGCCAGCGCCTTCGTGCCCAGGCCCAGCCGCTCCGCGGCGCCGGGTGCGAGGTTCTGCACGAACACGTCGGCCCGGGCGAGCAGTGCGTCGAGGACGGCACGGCCGGCGTCGGCCTTGATGTCGAGGGTCAGCGACTCCTTCGACCGGTTGAGCCAGGCGAAGTAGCTGGAATGCCCGTGGACCGTCTCGTCGTAGCCGCGCGCGAAGTCACCGGTCCCCGGCCGCTCGACCTTGATCACGCGTGCGCCGAGGTCGGCGAGCTGCCGCGTCGCGAACGGCGCCGCGACGGCCTGCTCGATGCTCACGACCGTGATGCCGGCCAGCGGGAGCTCCACCGTCCCGACCGTCACGGCACACCCGGCGAGGGCTCGACGGGGAGGGCACCCCGCAACCGGTCCGCGGCGTTGCGCCAGTCGAGGTCGTCGAGGCCGGCGCCACGGGTGCAGTCGGCGACCTTCAGGGCCAGCTGCTCGGGGGTCGGTGGACGGTCCGGCGCACCCGGGGGCGAGGCGACCGACGCGCGCAGGACCTCGCCGTCGACGGTGTGCACCTCGACGTCGGTCGTGCCGGACAGCAGCGAGTCACCGCCCGGTTCGACCTGGACCTCGATGCGGTCGAGCAGCGCACGGACCTCGGGCCGGGCGACGGCGTCGTCGGTGAAGCTCGCGATCGTCGGGACGTCGTCGACCACCGCGGCGGCCAGGGCGTACTCGATGCTGAACTTCGCCTGGAGTCCCGTGCGGGGGTCGCGGTGGATGAGCGGCTGGAGGCCGGACTCGAGCGTGCGGACCACGATCCGCTCCACCCGCGCCGCGCCGATCCCGCCGGCACCGGCCTCCCGGACCGCGGCGATCGGCCGCTGCATCGCGTAGCAGCAGGGGTGCAGCTTGATGGCGAGGCCGCCCGGCACCGCGGGACCCTCGACGCGCACCTCGGCGGGGTCGCCGCCGAGCAGCGCGAACCAGGCGTCGACGGCGTCGAGGGACGCGTCGACCCCGGCGGCGGCGAGGCGCGCGGCGCGCACGCCGGCCTCGGAGGCCATGCCGACCTGGACGGACTTCGCGTCGGACCCGAAGGCCCGCTGGACGCCGCCCGCGGAGGGCACGGCGAGGGCGACCGCCCGCGCGATCGCGTCGATGTCGAGCCCCATGGAGACCGCGGCCGCGGCCGCGGCGCCGGGCGCGCCGGCCGTGCAGGTCACGTGCCACCCCGCCTGGTAGTGGCGCCACCCCCATGCCGCGCCGAGGCGGGCCATCACCCCGGCCCCGGCGAGGAACGCGGCGGCCCCTCCCCCGGCAGCGAGCACCGCCGGCACGACCACCGCGCCGATGTGGGCGGTGGAGGGGATGTGGAGGTCGTCGAAGTCGAGCAGGTGCGCGGCGACGGCCCAGCGGCCGGCGTCGCCCAGCCCCGCCAGCCGTCCGAGCAGCGGCTCGTCGCGGGCGGCGAGCGCCACCGCGACGGTGTCGGTGAGCGCCCGGTCCGCCATCGCCAGCTCCTCGGCGGTCGGCTCGACCGAGCCCGCCCAGTCCGCCAGCGCGCTCGCCAGGCCGGTGTCCGTGCGTGCCATGTGACGAACCTAACGCAGACCGCATAGGTACGGCCAAATCACCGGGCACGAGCAGCGATGACAGTGGAAGGCGTGCAACTACCGCCTGATCGCCGCCCTTTCCAGTGACGGCCAAAGTCGAGCCATCCGCGGCGGCACGGTATGCTGCGGCACCATGGAACCGCACAGCACGTCCGCCGCCGAGCCGGTCGGCGCCGGCGGGGACGCACCGCGCCGAGCCGTCCTGGTCGTGCCGGGCGACGACCTGCACAAGGTGGAGAAGGCGCTCCGGTCGCCTGCCGACGAGGTCGTGATCGACCTCGAGGACGCGGTGGCGCCGGCACGCAAGGACGCCGCCCGGGAGAAGCTCGGGAGCGAGCTCTGCCTCCTGGTCAACAACCTCGACGCGCCGAGCCCCGCGATCGCGGTGCGCGTCAACGCGGTGGGCACCCAGTGGTGCCACCGCGACATCGAGATGTGCGCGTCGACCCCGTCGGTGCGGTCGGTGGTGGTGCCCAAGGTCGACCACCCCGACGACCTGACCTTCGTCGACCGGCTGCTCGACGGCATCGAGTCCTCCGGCCGCACGCCGGGCGGCACCCGCGTCCAGGCGCTCGTCGAGACCGCCGCGGGCGTGTCGAACGCCGCCCGGACCTGCCTCGGGTCCCGCCGCCTCGCGAGCGTGGTGATCGGGTACGCCGATCTCGCCGTCTCGCTCGGCCGGACCTCGGTCGGGTCGCCGGAGCGGTGGACGACGGTGCGCGACGCGGTGCTCGTCGCCGCCCGCGCCGCGGGGGTCGCCGTCATCGACGGTCCGTACCTCGGAGTCGACGACGGCGAGGACTTCCGCGCCTCGGTGGACGCAGCCGTGGACGGCGGCCTCGACGGCAAGTGGGCCATCCACCCTCGCCAGGTGCCCGCGCTGCTGGAGGCGTTCCAGCCCGCCCCCGAGCAGGTGGAGTGGGCCGAGGCGGTGGTGGCGGCGCTGGCCGAGGCCGAGGAAGCAGGTCTGGGGGCGGTCGCGCTCGACGGCGAGATGCTGGACGAGGCGATCGGCGCGCGTGCACGCATGGTCCTCGCCCGGGCGGGAGGTCGCTCGTGAGCGGGACGACCACGGTGGCGGGCGGCGGCCCCTACTTCGACGAGCTCGAGCCCGGCCGGACCTTCGACGACGCGCCCGCGGTCACGCTCACCCCGGGCCTCGCCGCGACCCACCAGTCGATCGTGGGCGACCGCTTGCGCCTCGCCCTCGACGCCCGGCTCTCCCGCGCCGTGACCGGCGGGGGGCAGCTCGCGCACCCTGCGCTCGTGTGGGACCTCGCGATCGGACAGTCGACCGTGGCCACCCACCACGTCCGGGCGAACCTCTTCTACCGGAACCTCGCGTTCCACCGGTTCCCCGCCATCGGCGACACGCTCTCCACGACCACCGAGGTGGTCGGCCTGCGCCAGAACCGGCCGCGACCCGACCGCCCCGCGACGGGCCTCGCCGCACTGCGGATCACCACCGTCGACCAGGAGGGTCGCACCGTCCTGGACTTCTGGCGGTGCGCGATGCTCCCGCTGTCCTCGCCCGAGGTCGACACCGGCCACGACGACGACCTCAGCGAGCTCGGCACCACCGCCGCCGAGGCGCCCGACCCGGTGGCCGGCTGGGACCTCGGGGCGTTCCACCGGCCCGCGTCCGAGCCGGCCGCGTCGTGGTCGGCGGGCACCTCGGTGCAGGTCAGCGGCGGGGACGTCGTGTCCTCCGCTCCCGAGCTCGCCCGGCTGACGCTCAACGTCGCACGGGTCCACCACGACGCCGCAGCCGGCGGTGGCCGCCGCCTCGTGTACGGCGGCCACACGATCGGGATCGCGTGCGCGCAGGCCACGAGGGCGTTCCCGTCGATGGTGACGGTGCTCGACTGGAAGGGCTGCGATCACACCGGCCCCGTGTTCGAGGGCGACACGCTCCGCAGCGTGCTGACCGTCGAGGGCGCCGCGCCACGGCCGGACGGTGGCACGCGGGTCGACCTTCGCTCCGAGGTCACCGCCGAGGCGATCGACGGGGAACCGAGGCCGGTGCTCGACTGGCGGTTCACTGCGCTGATGGCCTGACCTCGCGTGCCCCGATCCCGGGGGCCCGGTCGCATCGGGTGGTGTCGGCGGTTCAGTGGCCGGGTCGGGCGATGAGCGTCCGCTTCACCGCCACTGCCACCTCGCCGTCGGCGCGCCGCAGCTCGAGCAGGAGCCGGACCAGCTCGAACGGGCCGCTGCGGCCCTCCGTCTGGGTCCGGTCGAGCACGCGGATCTCCCCCTCGAGCTCCTCGCCGATCCCGACGGGGCCGTTGGGGAACTCGACCTCCTCCTCGCCGTGCAGGACGTGCCCGCCCGCCTCCAGGACGTCCGACATCAGGTTCATGAAGCCGGTGCCCTGGTGGTTGATGACGACGTAGTGCGTCGGCAGCGCGACCCCGCCGAGCAGCGCCGGGTCGAGCCCGAGGGCGCGGGCCAGCTCCCCGGCCTTGCCGGCCTCGATCGTGAGTCGGATCGGCACCTCCGACGGCGCGCTCATCGTGGCCCCCTGGGCAGGCCGAGCGAGCGCTCCGCCAGCAGGTTGCGCTGGATCTCCGAGGTGCCGCCCGCGAGGCGCTGACCGGGTGCGGAGAGCAACCGGTGCTGCCAGGCGGCGGCGTCGTCGCCGGCGACGAGCGCCGGGCCGTGCACGGTGGCGCCCAGCGCGGCGACGTCGCGTTGCAGCTCGGACGAGGCGAGCTTCAGGACGGCCATCGCGGCGGACGCACCGTCCGCGGGGTCCGACACCGCGCGCAGCCAGGTGAACCGCAGGAGCCGCACCCGCGACCACAGCGCGGCGTACTCCTGGCGGAAGAGCGGGTCGCCCGCCCTGCCGTCGCGCCGGGCCGTGGCGAGCGCGTCCTCGAGTGCGTCGAGCAGCGCGATGGCCTGGGCGCCGAGGGTCCTGCGCTCCCGGCCGAGGGTGGACATCGCCACCTCCCAGCCCTGGCCCTCCGCGCCGAGGAGGTCGTCGCGGGTGACCTCGACGTCGGAGAGGAACACCTCGTTGAACTTCGCCTCGCCGTCCATCTGCTGGAGCGGCCGGACCTCGATGCCGTCCCGGTCCATGGGGAGCAGGAAGCACGAGATGCCCTTGTGGGGCGGCGCGTCCGGGTCGGTGCGCGCGAGGAGCAGCCCGTACTCCGAGTAGTGGGCGCCGCTGGTCCACACCTTCTGGCCGTTGACCGCCCAACCCGACTCGGTCGGGGTGGCGCGGGTCTGCAGGCCGGCGAGGTCGGACCCTGCGCCGGGCTCGGAGAACAGCTGGCACCAGACCTCCTCGCCCCGCAGGATCCGGGGCAGGAAGCGCTCCCGCTGCTCCTCGGTGCCGAAGGCCATGATCATGGGCCCGGCGAGCTCGAGCGAGACCAGGTTGAGCTGGCGGGGAAGGCCCGCCCGGGCCATCTCCTCGGCGAAGATCGCGAGCTGCACGGCGGTGGCGTCACGCCCGCCGTGCTCCTTGGGCCAGGTCAGCCCGGCCCAGCCGTCCTCGTGGAGGATCCGCTGCCACTCCCGGGCCGCCCCGATGTCGTCCAGCGTCGGGGTGGCGCCGTAGTCCCGCAGCCCTTCCGGTCGGCGGACGTCCGCGATCCACGCGAGCAGCTCGTCGCGGAACGACTCCTCCTCCTTGCTCAGTCGGAGGTCCACCGGTCAGCTCGCCATGTAGAGGCCGCCGTCGACGCAGACGACCTGGCCGGTGATGTACGAGCCGCCCTCGGAACCGAGGAACGTGAAGGTCCGTGCGACCTCGTCCGTCTCCGCGAAGCGACGCAGCGGGATGTTGTCGAGGTAGCGGGCCGAGAGCTTCTCGTCGGTGCGGATCGTCTCGGTCATCGGCGTCGCCGCGACGGGGGCGACCGCGTTCACCCGGATGCCGTGGCGGGCGAGCTCCTTGGCCGCCGACTTCGTCATCGAGGTGATGGCGCCCTTGGCCGCCGCGTAGTTGATCTGCCCGATCGTGCCCTGGAGCCCCGCCGAGGAGGTGACGTTCAGGATCACCCCGCGGGTCTCGGACCCGATCATCCGGCGGGCGGCTTCCCGGATGCCCAGGAAGGTGCCCACGGTGTGCACCCGCAGCACGAGCTCGAAGTCGGACAGTTCCATCTTGTGGAGCATCGCCGGACGGCTGAGCCCGGCGTTGTTCACCCACACGCCGACCGGGCCGAGCTCGGCCTCGGCGCGCTCGCCGAGGGCGGCGACCGCGGCCTCGTCGCTCACGTCGCACGCGACGGGGATCGCGCTGCCGCCCCGCTCCCGGATGCCGGCGGCGACCGCCTCGGCCGCGTCGGCCCGCAGGTCCGACACGACCACCGCCGCGCCGTCCGCGGCGAACGCCTCAGCGACGGCCTGGCCGATGCCCTGTCCGGCACCGGTGACCACCGCGACACGGGACTCACTCATCGGGGACCCTCCAGGATCGTCACGGCCGCCACCGCAGTGGGGCCACCGATGTTCTGCGCCAGGCCCCAACGGGCACCGTCGACCTGGTTGGCGGCCTCGCCTCGCAGCTGCTCGAACAGCTCGACGTTCTGCGCGACCCCGGTGGCACCCGGGGGGTGGCCCTTGGCCTTGAGCCCGCCGCTGGGGTTGACCGGGATCCGGCCCTCGAGCGTCGTCTCACCGTCCTCGATCGCCTTCACCGCGCCGCCGCGCTCGAAGAAGCCGAGGTCCTCGTAGTCGATCAGCTCGACGCCCGAGAAGCAGTCGTGCACCTCGGCGACGTCGATGTCCTCCGGGCCGATCCCCGCCATGGCGTACGCGGCCTTCGCCGCCTTCACCGTGGGCGGGAACGTCGTCATGTCGCGCTTCTGCGCGTGCATGACCCGGTCCATGCCGATGCCCACGCCACGCACCCACACGGGCCGGTCGGTGTAGCGGTCCACGACGTCGCCGGCGGCGAGCACCAGCGCGGCCGCGCCGTCGCTCTGCGGCGTGCAGTCGAGCATGCCGAAGGGCTCGACCACCATCGGCGCGGAGAGGACCTTCTCGACGCTGACCTCGAAGCGCAGGTGGGCGTACGGGTTCGTCACCGCGTTGTGGTGGTTCTTGACCGCCACCCGGGCCAGGTGCTCGCGGGTCGCGCCGTACTCGTGCATGTACCGCACGACGTGGAGGGCGAAGTTCGCGGGCGAGATGAGCCCGAGGGGGAAGTCCCACGCCGAGTCGCGGTTCGAGCCCATCCAGTCCCAGAAGGTGGCCTTGGAGCTGGTCTCGCGCGTCTTGTCGACGCCGACCACGAGCGCCACGTCGAACATGCCCGCGCCGATCGCGTGCACCGCGTTGCGGATGGCGTCGTTGCCGGTGGCGCAGGCGTTCTCGACCCGGGTGACCGGGATGTCGAGCAGCCCGCACGAATCCGCGAGGACACCGCTGGGGAACCCGTCGACGGCCTGCAGCTGGCCCAGCCACGCGGCCTGGATCTCGTCGCGCCCGATCCCCTTGTCGACCGCCCCGAGCGCCGCGTCCACGGCCTTCGGCAGCATGTCCTTGATGCTCTGGTCGAAGAGCTCGCCGAACGGGATCATCCCCGCCCCGACGACCGCGACCTCCCTCATGGCACGTGCCTCCTCATGGTGCGGTGGGTGCCGCAGGTTGGAACGAGTAGCCGTAGTCGGGGATCCCCTTGCGCACCGCGACACGGCGCAGCACGAGGGCACCCCGGTCGCCGATCGCGGTCGACCCCGGCGTCGCGTCGGTCACCGGGGCGAGCACGCGCACGTCGGTCCCGTCGATCGACGCGATCGCGATCGAGTACGGGGTGCGCATCCCGGGCACCGGCGCGTGGATGGTGACCACCGTGTACACCTCGGCCTCGCGGGGCAGCGGCTCCTGCGTGGCCTCGGTGTCCCCGCAGGTGGGGCAGTACCTGCGCGGGGGGTGCTCGACGTGGCCGTTCGAGCACCTGCTGGCGAGCAGGCCGATCTTGGCGTCGAAGGCGCGCTCGTAGGCGGCCAGCGAGATCGGGATCTCGACCGAGTCGTCGTAGGCGGCGTCGACCCGCGGCAGCGGTGCGCGGGCCTCCTCGTGCACGGTGCAGCCCGCGGCGTCGACCACGTCGACCGCGGCGCCGGATGCGCCCTCGACCGCGACGAGCCGGCCGGTCCGCCCCGCACCGACGAGCGCGGCCAGGCCGAGCAGCGGCGCTGCGGCGGACTGCAGGTCGGCGGCGTCGACCCGGTCGGGCGCGTCGGCGACCGACTTGGTGAACGCCGCAG
>CBFGTJ010000118.1:0-9931 GCA_965651815.1 uncultured Microthrixaceae bacterium
TAACTGGGGGGTCCCCCGGGTGGGGGCCGACCACCTACACTGGGGGGGGGGGTGGGGGGGTTGTGCCGCGGCCCACCCCCCCACGACGAGCCCAACCCTGAGCGCGCCCGCCGGTGCGCACGAGTGGGGGGTCGACTCACCCGATGAGGCAATACGTAGTCCGGCGCCTCCTGCTGGTGCCGGTCACGCTGTTCGTGATCTCCGTGGCGGTCTTCGTCGTCCTCCGGGTGCTCCCGGGCGACGTGGCCCACGTGATCCTCGGCCAGGGGGGAGAGGGGCACTACACCGAGGAGGAGTACCAGGCCCTCCGTGAGGAGATGGGCCTCGATCGCCCCCTCGTCGCCCAGTACGCCGACTGGGCGGGATCGATGCTGCGGCTCGACTTCGGCGAGTCCCTCACGACCGGCCGGCCGGTGATGGACGAGCTGAAGGCACGTGTGCCGGTCACGCTCGAGCTCGCGGTCGTGGCGTGGGTGCTGAGCGCCGTGGTGGGGGTCGTGCTCGGCATCCTGATGGGGCTCTACCGGGACCGCTGGCCGGACTACCTGCTGCGCTTCTTCTCGATCGCCGGGCTCGCCGCACCCCCGTACTGGCTGGGGGCGATGGCGCTGGCCTACCTCGCGATCAGGGTGGGCTGGAGCCCACCGATCGGCCGCGACCCCTTCGAGAGCTTCTCGACCAACACCCAGCTCGTCTTCATCCCCGCCGCGGTCATCGCCCTCTACTTCATGGGCCTGATCGCACGCATGACCCGCTCCGCGGTGATCGAGGTGCTGGGCGAGGACTACATGCGCACGGCGAAGGCGAAGGGGCTCCCCAGGCTCCTCGCGATCCGCCGTCACGCGCTCAAGAACGCGCTCATCCCCGTGGTGACCGTCGGTGGCTACCAGTTCGGCAACCTGCTGAGCGGCGCGCTGGTCATCGAGATCGTGTTCGCGCTCCCCGGCATGGGCCGGATGCTCTTCGACGGCGTGCAGACGCGGGACTACCCGCTCGTGCAGACGGCGGTCATCTTCTCCGCCCTCGTCTTCATGCTCTCCAACCTCGTCGTCGACCTCACGTACAGCTATCTGGATCCGCGGATCCGCTACCAGTCCAAGTAGCCCTCGGTCCCTGGCGACCGAACGACCTCCAGGAGGAGGTGTTCTCGTGACAACGACCACGCCACCCGTCGAGGAGATGGTCATGGCCGGTCCGGTCAGCACCTCGGCGTCGTGGTGGAAGCGCGCCCTGCGCACCGCGCGTCGACAGCCGCTCGGGACGATCGGGCTGGTGCTGCTCGTGCTGCTCGTCCTCTCCGCGGTGTTCGCGCCGTCGATCGCGTCCTACGGACCGAACGAGATGCTCGACGCCGGCAACCTCGAGTCGCCGAGCTCGGAGTACCTGCTCGGCACCGACAACCTCGGCCGCGACACGTTCTCCCGTGTGCTCCACGGGGGCCGCGTCTCGCTCATGGTGAGCATCGGTGCGGTGGCGCTCGCGACCGTGCTCGGCTCGGTCATCGGGCTCGTGAGCGGCTACTTCATGGGCAAGACCGACATCGTCCTGCAGCGCGTGATGGACGCCATGATGTCGATCCCGACGCTGATCCTGGCGCTCGTGATGTCGATGTCGTTCGGACCGACCGTGCGCAGCCTGGTCCTCGCCATCGGGTTCGCGTTCACGCCACAGGTCCAGCGGGTCGTCCGCTCCGCGGTGATCGCGGTGCGCAGCGCCCCGTTCGTCGAGGCGTCGCGCGCCGGCGGTGCACGGGCGATCCGCACCCTGGCGCTGCACGTGGCGCCGCAGGTCGTCGCACCGACGCTCGTGATCGCGACCGCCCTCCTCGGCCAGGCGATCATCATCGAGTCCGCGATCAGCTTCGTCGGGGCCGGCCCGCCGCCGACCACCCCGACCTGGGGCGGCCTGCTCTCCGCAGGGTCGCTGTTCCACCCCTCCCGTTCGTTCTGGCTTCTGTTCTGGCCCGGCGTCGCGATCTCGTTGACGGTCTTCTCGTTCAACATGCTCGGCGACGCCGTGCGGGACGTCCTCGACCCCCGGTTGAACCATGACTGACCACAGCACGCTCGTCGGAGCCGCAGCAGCGCCGGCCGCCACCGCGCCGGCGCCAGGGGATCCGGTCCTGGAGATCCGTGACCTGCAGGCCGAGTTCCGGGGTCGCCACGGGACGGTCAAGGCCGTCAACGGCGTGTCGTACTCCGTCGCCGCCGGCGAGACCCTGGCCGTGGTCGGCGAGTCGGGGTGCGGCAAGAGCGCCACCGCGATGTCGGCGCTGCGGGTGCTGCCCGATCGCATCGGCCGGGTCACCGGCGGACAGGTCGTCTTCTGCGGCGAGGACCTCCTCGAGAAGTCCGAGAAGGAGATGACCCAGATCCGGGGCCGCGACATCGGGATGATCTTCCAGGAGCCGATGACGTCGCTGAACCCGGTGCTGACCATCGGCCGCCAGCTCACCGAGACGATGGAGATCCACCTCGGCATCGACCGCAAGGAAGCCGAGCGGCGCGCCGTCGACCTCCTCAAGAAGGTCCGCATCGCGGATGCGGAACGCCGGCTCGGCGAGTACCCGCACCAGCTGAGCGGCGGCATGCGCCAGCGCGTGATGCTCGCCATGGCGACTGCGTGCGAGCCGAAGCTGCTCATCGCGGACGAGCCGACCACGGCGCTCGACGTGACCGTGCAGGCCCAGATCCTCGACATGCTCAAGTCGCTGTCGGTGGAGCGCGGGATCGCGACGATCCTCATCACGCACAACCTCGGGCTGGTCGCCCGCTACGCCGATCGGGTCGTCGTGATGTACGCCGGCCGCGTCGTCGAGAGCGGCACCACGCTCGAGATCTTCCAGCGCCCCCGCCACCCGTACACCAAGGCCCTGCTGCGGTCGATGCCCCGGCTCGACCAGGAGCAGGAGAAGCTCGAGGGCATCGGCGGGCAGCCGCCGAACCTGTCCGAGCTGCCCACGGGGTGCCCGTTCCGCCCCCGCTGTCCCATGGCAGTCGAACAGTGCGCGGTGGAGATGCCCCCGCTCGAGGAGTCGGGCGGCCACTCCGCCGCGTGCTGGCGATCCGACGAGGTGAGCCCATGACCGTCGCACCGACCCAGGACCGGGTCGAGCGCCCGCCGACGACGCAGCTGATCGAGGTGCGGGGGCTCGTCAAGGAGTTCGAGGTCGGCCCGTCCGGCTTCTTCGGGAAGCAGGTCACGCGCCGGCTCCGCGCCGTCGACTCGGTCGACCTCGCGATCGCCGAGGGCGAGACGGTCGCGCTCGTGGGCGAGTCGGGGTGCGGCAAGAGCACGCTCGGCCGCTGCATCGCCCGCCTCGAGACCCCCACCGCGGGCCAGATCATGTTCGAGGGCCAGGACCTCGCGACCCTCAAGGGGGCGGCGCTGCGCCGCACCCGGCGCCACATCCAGGTCATCTTCCAGGACCCCAGCAGCTCGCTGACCCCCCGGATGACCGTGCGCCGCCTCATCGAGGAGCCGCTGCGCATCCACGGGCTCGCGAGGACCAAGCGCGAGCGCGACGAGCGCGTGAAGGAGCTGCTCGATTCGGTCGGGCTGCTCCCGAACATGGCGGACCGCTACCCGCACGAGTTCAGCGGCGGCCAGCGCCAGCGCGTCGCGATCGCTCGGGCGCTCGCGTACGAGCCCCGCTTCATCGTCTGCGACGAGGCGGTCTCCGCCCTGGACGTGTCGATCCAGGTGCAGATCCTCAACCTGCTCAAGGAGCTGCAGGAGCGCTTCGACCTGACCTACCTGTTCATCACCCACGACCTCGCGTCGGCCAGGTTCCTCGCCGACCGGGTCGCGGTGATGTACCTCGGCCAGGTGGTGGAGCTGGCGTCGGCCGCCGAGCTGTTCGCCCAGCCGGCGCACCCGTACACCGAGGCACTCATCTCGGCCGTGCCGGTGCCCGACCCGCTGGCGGAGGCAGAGCGGCTGCACGTCCACCTCGAGGGCGAGCCGGCCAGCCCGCTCAACAAGCCCTCGGGCTGCGTCTTCCACCCCCGCTGCGCCTACGCCGTCGACTCGTGCCGCACCGACCGGCCCGAGCGCGAGGTGCTGCTGGGCACCCGGGAGGTGGCGTGCCACCTCCCGCTCACCAGCGAGGACGCCGCGGTCCAGGTGGCATCCGGAACCCGAACCGACGTGAAGGAGAAGAGCTCGTGAACCCCGAACTCGCAGTGGAGCACCCGAAGTCGGAGCTCCGCGACGTCAACGGCATCCGGATGAACGTGGTCGACATCGGCTCCGGCCAGCCCATCCTGTTCATCCACGGCGCCGGCCCCGGCACGAACGCGTCCTACTCCTTCGGGACCGTGCTCGACGACCTCGCCCAGCGCTACCGGGTCATCGCGGCCGACATGCCGGGCTACGGGAAGTCCGGCGACATGGTCGGCGACGACGTGCCGGCCAACGTCGCGAAGTACTGCCTCGCGCTGCTGGACGACCTGGGCGTCGACCGGGCGATCATCGTCGGGCACTCCCGCGGCGGGCGCATCGCCACGGAGCTGACCTTCGCGGCGCCCGAGCGCGTCGACCTGCTCTTCGTCGTCGGCAGCGGGTCCGTCTCACCCGACGGGCACAAGTCGATGGACGGCGAGTGGACCGCGGCCGCCAAGCGGGTCGTGGAGTTCGGCTCCGACGGCAAGAGCGACTTCGAGTCGTTCAAGGCCGCCCGCGTCGGGTCGGTGCTGGACCCCGAGGTCCTCGGCGACGAGTTCCTGCGCGCCTCGTACGACTTCCTCGTCGAGTCGGGGAACCTCGAGCGGTACGTGGCGCAGATGAAGGCCAACGACTCGCTGAACTTCTACCACCGCGCCGACGGGGAGGCGTTCCGCACCAAGCTGCGCTCGATCTCGGTGCCGATGTGCCTCCTGCACGGGCGGGAGGACGCGATCGCGCCGTACGAGCGGAGCCTCGCGCTGATCGAGCTGGTCCCGACCGTCGAGTACCACCTGATCCCCAACTGCGGGCACAGCCCGATCCTCGAGTACCCCGAGATCTTCACCACGCTGCTCGACGACGCCGTCCGCCGGCGCGTCGGCCGCTGAGCACAGGAGCGAACAGTTGTCTCTGGCCTCTCACCAACGGATCCAGGCGAGCTTCCTCGGCGAGGACGACTTCTCCGAGGAGGAGATCGACTCGATCGTGCAGTGGTACGCCGACGCGCACGGGCAGGGCGACCTCTCGCTCGTGCCGTTCATGTCGATCTGGCTCGACCACGACCACCGCGTCCTCAAGGGCTTCCGCCGGTGGATCGAGTCGGCGGCCCGCGAGGGCCTGCCGGGGACGGTCGGGTCGCTGAGCCACCTGCACTACTACATCGTCACCGGGTTCCCCCAGGGCGCCCTCTACGAGGCGGTGCTGGCGCGCCGGCTCGGCGTGCCCAAGCGGCTCGTGCTCGACACGATCGCCCACGGCTTCCTCCAGTCGGGCCCGGTGGGCCTCACCCCGCCGGCGGACGCGCTGCGCGAGTTCCTGCGAGCGTGGCGGACCGACGAGTCGAAGGAGGACCTGTGGCCCGAGGGGTGGGCCGCGGACCCCGCCGCGTTCGACCCGGGCCTCGACTTCCAGACCAAGGGGCTCACCGACGACGAGATCGACGCGCTGCGCGCCTGGTACGAGAAGTACCAGGGCGAGGTGCCCCGGTACGTCGACTTCATGGCCCGGGAGAGCCCCGAGGGGCTCAAGTCGTACTGGGTCCGCTACGAGTACGCCTCCCGGCGCCTCCCCGCGCAGGCCGTGCCGTTGTTCGCGTTCCACGCCGCGGCGAACCTCGGCCGGGTCGACCCGATGCGGCGCGCCGCGCACCACGCCCGCGCCCTCGGCGTCACCCGCACCCAGATCATGCTGATGGTCACCCGGGCGTTCGTGTACGCGAGCGACCACTCCATGAGCCACGTGGCCGAGGTCATGGAGCCGCTGCTCGAGGACTGGCCCGCCTGAGCCGACGGCGTCCGGCACAGGCCGCCGACGACGCGGAGGGAGGCCCGGGTCCCGTGACCCGGGCCTCCTCGTCCCCGGACGGCTTCGACGGCCACCGCCCCCCCCGATCGACCGCCTCTCCGATGGGCCGCTGAGCTGATGGCCACCGAACCGATGGGCCGCTGAGCGATGGTCACCACCGTGGCGCTCACCGCCTTCGCCACCTCCGCCTTCACCGCCCTGGTCGGCTTCGGCGGTGGCTTCCTCATGCTGGCGGTGCTGCTGCTGGTCCTCGACCCCGTCGCGGCGCTGGCGATCCACTCCCTCACCCAGTTGGTGGCGAGCCTGCTGCGGCTGTGGGTGTGGCGGAAGGACGTCGACCGCGGCATCGTCCTGTGGTCGAGCGTGCTGCTCGTGCCCGGGAGCGCGCTCGCGCTGCCGCTGCTGGTGCGAGCACCGGCGCCCGCCCTCCAGGCCGGGATCGGGCTGACCGCCCTCCTCGCCACGTGGGCACCCGAGCGCAGGGACCGCGGGGCGCGGGTGCTGGAGCCGAAGGGCTGGGTGGCGCTCGGCGGGGTGTTCGCGGTCCTCAACACGCTCGTGGGCGCGTCCGGGATCCTGATGATCCCGTGGCTCAAGGCGAGCCTGCCCGACCGCCGCGCCTTCGTGGGGACCTTCGCGGCGACCCAGGTCGCCGCGTACCTGGTGAAGTCGGCGATGTTCGGCGCGACCGGGCTGTTCGAGGGGGCGGGGGGCGGCTTGGCCACGCTCGCCGTCGCTGCGAGCATCCTCGGCAGCATGGCGGGCAGCGTCGGGCTCAACCGGCTGAGCGACGCGAACCACCGGCGGCTCGGCCTCGTCACCGTGACGCTGGCCGGCATCTACCTGATGGGCGACGCGACCACCGACTGGTTGGCGTGAGGCGTGACTATGGTGCATACTCTGCACATAAATCGGCGATGGGGGGACCCCACGTCGCCGACGACGGGGTGGAACTTGTGCCGCGTCGCCGTACACCGCTGGCGGGGACCGCGTCCGGCCCAGCGAGGAGGTTTGCCATGACCCGGCCCGATCCGACGTCGTTCGGAGTCGACCTGACCATCGACGGCAAGGCGGTGGCGGGGGAGGGTGAACCGGTCGACGTCTACGACCCGGCCTCCGAGGAGCGGATCGCCAGCGTGCCGACCGCGTCGCTCGCCCAGGTCGACGCCGCCGTCGCCGCGGCACGCGCCACCTTCGACACCGGCGTCTGGAGCGGCCTGTCCAACCGGGAGCGGTCGCGGCTGATGCACCGGTTCGCCGACGGCCTCGAGGCCCGGCGCGACGAGATGGTCGACCTGATCGTGGCCGAGGTCGGCTGCCCCGTCTCGGTCACCCGGATGATCCAGGTCGGCATGGCGCTCGACCACCTGCGGTTCTACGCGGACGCCGCCGCCCGCGACCGCGTCGAGGCGCTGCCGCCGCACTTCGACCCGGTGCCCAGCGCGAGCCTCATCGCCATGCGCCCCGTCGGCGTCGCGGCGGGCATCGCCGCGTTCAACTACCCGGTCTTCCTCGCCATGAGCAAGATCGGCGCCTCGCTCGCGGCGGGCTGCACGAGCGTGATCATGCCGTCGCCGCTCACGCCGCTGGCCACGCTGCTGCTCGGCCAGATCGCGCGGGAGGCGGACCTCCCGCCGGGCGTGCTCAACGTCATCGTCGGCGGCCCCGACGTGGGCCGTGCCCTCACGAGCCACCCCGGGGTGGACAAGGTCGCCTTCACCGGGTCCGACGCCGTCGGCAAGCAGGTGATGCAGCAGGCCGCGGAGAACATCACCGGGGTCGTGCTCGAGCTGGGCGGCAAGTCGCCCAACATCCTGCTCCCCGGGTCCGACTGGGACGCGCTGAACCAGGTCGTGCACCGCCGCTACACGAACCACGCGGGGCAGGGCTGCGGCGCCCTCACGCGCATCCTCGTGCCCGAGTCGGACGTCGACCGCTTCCTCGAGGGGGCGGCCGCCGCGGTCGAGTCGATCCCGGTCGGCCACCCGACCGATCCGGCCGTGGTCTGCGGGCCGATGATCCGGCCCGAGGCCCGTGACCGGGTCGAGGCCGCGATCGAGGCCGCGGTGGCCCGTGGCGGCGAGGTCGTCGCCGGCGGTGGCCGCCCGCAGATGGAGCGCGGCTGGTACACGAACCCGACGCTGCTGGCGGGGCTCGCCGAGGACGACCCGGTGTGCCAGGACGAGCTGTTCGGCCCCGTCGCGGTGGTGCAGACCTACCGCGACGTCGACGACGCGATCCGGATCGCGAACAACACGCGGTACGGGCTCAACGCGGGCATCCACGGGCCGGACCTCACCCAGTGCCTCGACGTGGCCGCCAAGCTCCGCTGCGGACTGGTGTCCATCAACGGCGGCGGTGGGTTCCGACCCGACGGGGTCTTCGGCGGCTTCGGCGCGAGCGGCATCGGGCGGGAGCACGGCGAGGCGGGCATCCGGGAGTACCTGGAGCCCCAGCACATCCAGTGGGGACTCTGACGACAGGAGCAGTCCATGGAAACGATGACGTCACCTGCGCGCAGCGAGGAGATCGAGCAGCTCCTGGTCTCCGGGCGGTACTACCAGGAGCTCTACGAGACGCTGGACCTCATCCGCGATGCGGGTCCCGCCTACTTCAGCCCGAGCTGGGACGCGTGGATCGTGGCGGGCTACGAGGAGTGCAAGGAGCTGCTCCGCGACAGCGACCGCTTCTCGAACGCGAAGCGCATGACCCGCTTCGTCGACTCGCTCCCCGAGGACCTGCAGGTCATCGGGCGCCTCTACCACGGCGACATGCTGCACTCCGACCCGCCGGACCACACCCGGCTCCGGAAGCTGGTCGGCAACACCTTCACCCCGAGGATGCTCACGAGCCTCGGCCCCGACATCGAGCGGCTGACCGTCGAGCTGCTCGACGAGGTCCCGCGGGGCGAGCCGGTGGACCTCAAGGACACGTTCGCCCAGATCCTGCCGGTCTACGTCATCGCGCAGATGCTGGGGGTCCCGGTCGAGCACCGCGACACGTTCCTGCGCTGGGGCTTCGACATGATCGAGTTCATGGCGACGATGCCGCCCGAGCGTGAGCCGACCGAGCGGGCGATCACGTCGGTCCAGGAGCTCTACGCGTACTTCGAGGAGGTCATCGAGGACCGCCGCAACAACCCCCGCGACGACCTCGTCAGCCGCCTCGCCCTGGCCAAGGAGGACGACGACCGCCTGACCGCGGAGGAGGTCCTCATGACCTGCCGCACGGTCCTCGTCGCCGGCCACGAGACGACCACGAACCTCATCGCGAACGGCATCATGCTGCTGGCCCAGCACCCGGACCAGTACCAGATGCTGCGGGAGGACCCCGAGCTGGTGCCCTCCGCCGTGGAGGAGATGCTCCGCTTCGAGGCCTCGGGCCAGCGGATCCTCCGCCGGGTCATCGACGACACCGACTTCTTCGGCTGCCCGATGAAGAAGGACCAGTTCGCCGTCGCGATCCTCGGCGGCGCGAACCGCGACCCCCGTGCGTTCGAGGACCCGAACCGCTTCGACATCACCCGGGACCCGAACTACCACCTCACCTTCGGCATCGGCCGCCACCACTGCATCGGGGCGCCGCTCGCGCGGCTCGAGGGGAAGATCGTGTTCACCGAGATGGTGAAGCGGTACGAGTCGATCGAGCTCGCCACCGACCAGCTGGTCTGGCACCGCAACGCGATGGTCCGTTCGCTCGAGAGCCTGCCGGTGGTCGTCCGATGAGCAGGGCCGACCAGCAGAGCTGGGACCAGGTCTACGACTACGTCATCGTCGGAGGCGGGTCCGCGGGCTGCGTGCTCGCCAACCGCCTGAGCGCCGGGACCAGCTCGGTGCTCCTGCTGGAGGCCGGCGGCTCCGGCCGGGTCCCCACCATCAAGATCCCGGCCGCGCTGATGAAGCTCGGCCCCGACCACCGGTGGAAGTACCCCGCGGAGCCGGACCCGTCCCGGGGTGACGTC
>CBFGTJ010000119.1:0-9929 GCA_965651815.1 uncultured Microthrixaceae bacterium
CGACCAACTCCGAGAGCTGGTCGGCGCCGGACCCGCCCGGCTGACCCCTCCCCTGACCCTTCCCGTCCCGCTCGAACACGGACACGACACTACGAACGCCCAGTGACACTCAGGCGGGTGCGATCCATGGGCTCGCGCCGTGGACGGTGCATCCAGGTCGCCGAGCGGGGGGTCGAGTTCCCACCCCCGAGGCCGTGAACGCTCAGGGTCCCCGCTTCTCGTCGGCGAGCTCGAGTGCGACGGCGGGGTGGTGGGGAGCCGTGACGGGCACCTCGACCACCGCGCACCGGCACTGCGACGCCGCCTCGACCCGTGCATTGAGCGCCCCCAGCTCACGCAGCACCCCGGGACCGAGGTCCAGGCCCGCCTCCGCGAAGGCGAAGCCCACGAACCTCGAGCCGACCGCGTGCCGCAGGTCGAGGCGCCCGTGGTCGCGCAGCTCCCGGAGCGCTCGTCGTTGCAGCTCGGAGAGGCGGCGCTCCGACCTCGGCTCCAGCGGGGTCACCTTCGCGAGGGTGACGCTGCCGGCCACCATCTCCGCGATCGTGGTGTCCGTCGACGACTCCGTGACGAGCCACACGCTGCCCGCGTCACCGAGCGCCACCACCCGGTCGGCCCCGTACTTGAAGTCGAGGTCCTCGGTCATGCCGACCTTCCAGCCCTCCCCGTCGGTCACGCGCAGCACGCCGTCACCGATCCCGCGGAGGATCCCGCCGAAGCGCACCAGCGTCACCGGCCCGTCGGGAGGGCCCCGCTCGACGAGCTGCTCGGTCAGGAGCTGCGTGGCGGACTCGTAGCGCAGCAACCCACCGTCGGGAGGCCGTGCACGCCCCCGGTGGATCGTGGTCGCCCCGGCGAGCACCACGGCGCTCACCATCAGGACATGCACCGTGGTGCGCAGCTGCGGACGTCGCCGTGCTGCGACGTCACAGGCGAGCGCCACGACGGCGACCGTGACGGCGAACCAGACGACCTGGTAGCGCCAGACGAAGAGGTACGGCCACCGCTCGCCGACGACTCGCGCGCCGGCGAACAGGGCGGCGGCGACGGCGCTCACCGCGACGAGCACCGCCTTGGCGCGTCCGTCCAGCGGGCGGCGGGACGTCACCACGACGGCGAGGACCAGCAGCGCCACCAGCGGCAGGACGAGTGCGGGTGTGCCGGGAACGATGTCGCCGGAGTTGGGCGCCCTGGGCTCTCCGACCCCGCCGTAGCCGATGAGGGGGATCCGGGTCACCTCGCCGAGGATGCTCGTGGCGAACGCCCAACCCGTCGGCTCCCCCGCGACCGCGTGGTCGCTCAGGAAGAACGCCGCCAGCCGCCAGGCGTTGCCGTCCCGCCCGTTCGCCAGCTGGTCGAGCACCGGTGGCAGCCACAGCAGTCCGATCCCGGCCGTCCACCACCGGGCAACGGTCCCTGAGAACAGCTCCCGCAGGCGACCCCGGATCGCTCCCTCCTGCCCCGCCAGCACCAGCCAGGCCGACACGGCGAGCGGGACCCCGACGAGGACGACGTACCCGACGTGGAGCTGGACGAGTGCGGAGCCGACGAAGCCCGCCGCGAACAGGTCGGCGCGGCGGCCGAGCGAGGCGACGCCGACGCACAGCACGAGGAAGAGGCCGAACCACGCGAAGGCCAGGTTCGGGTTCCACGGGACGAGCAGCGCGAAGGGGCCGCCCCCGCCGGCGACGGCCATGCCGGCGACGACGGCCGCGACGCAGGCACCGTTCCCGAAGCGGCGCCGCACCACGACCGCGGTGGTCGCGAACCCTGCGCCGAAGAGCACGACCGAGGCGACCACCATCCACGTCGCGTCGGCGCCGAGCAGCCGGAACGGCGCGAGGACGTAGAAGAAGACGGGTCCGGGGTGGCTCCACCCGTAGCGGGAGAACGCGCCGAGCAGCGGCGGCTCACCGGACCACAGGTCGGCGACCCGCATGTCGATCACCGCCTGGTCCTGGACCGGGAACCAGCCCGACCGGTACCAGGGCGCCGCGACGACCAGGTACGGCACCATGAGGGCCGACCAGAGGGCGACGTCCGTGGCCCATGACGACCAACGGTCCTCTCCCTCCGCGGTGGCGGCTCGATCGACCGAGTCGGACACTGCCATCTGGCCACCGTAGGAGCGCCACCCCGTAGCTGGGTCGGATCCCGGTTGGCCCAGGTGCGTCGCGGGCGTCACGCTCGGGGGGTGCTCGTCCGGGAAGCAACCGACGCGGACCTCGACGTGGTCGCGGACCTGCGACTGCTGGTCCTGCGCGCGACCGACGACGGGCGCCCGCTCTACGAGCGCGCGGGCTTCGAGCCGAACCCGAGCTGGATGGAGCTGCGCCTCTGAGGCACGTGCGACCGAACGAGCCGGCGGCGCGCCAGACGGTACGGTGGGCGCCCGATGAACGGCTTCTGGGGCGACACGCACGTGCTGGTGACCGGAGCGAGCGGGTTCCTCGGCTCAGCGGTGATGCGTGCGCTGGAGCGGCGCTCACCCGGCCGGGTGTCGGCACCGCCCTCGTCGAAGTACGACCTCCGCCGGGCCGACCACGTCGAGGCGATGTTCGACGAGCTGCGGCCCGACCTGGTGATCCACCTGGCGGCCCGGGTCGGCGGCATCGGCGCCAACATGGCCCGGCCCAGCGAGCTCTACCTCGACAACCTGCTCATGGGCACCTACGTCATCGAGGCGGCCCGGCGCGCCAGGACCCCGAAGATCGTCGTCACCGGCACGATCTGCTCCTACCCGAAGCACACGCCCGTGCCGTTCCGTGAGGACTCGCTCTGGCAGGGCTACCCGGAGGAGACCAACGCCCCCTACGGCGTCGCGAAGCTGGCGCAGCTCACCCAGCTGCAGGCCAACCGCGCGGAGTACGGCCAGTCAGGCATCTACCTCCTGCCGACGAACCTGTACGGCCCGGGCGACAAGTTCCACCCGGCCGTGAGCCACGTCATCCCCGCGCTCATCAAGAAGTGCGTCGACGCGCAGGAGTCCGGCGCCGACCACATCGAGGTGTGGGGCACCGGCTCGGCGAGCCGCGAGTTCCTCTACGTCGACGACGCCGCCGAGGCGATCCTCCTGGCCGCGGAGCGCTACGACGGTGCGGACCCGGTGAACCTCGGCACGAACGAGGAGATGCCCATCCGGGACCTCGTCGACCTCATCAAGGAGGAGGTCGGGTTCGAGGGCGAGGTGCGCTGGGACACCTCGAAGCCCGACGGCCAGCCCCGCCGCCGCGTCGACCCGACCCGCGCCAAGGAGCTGTTCGGCTTCGAGGCGTCGGTGCCGTTCCGCGAGGGGCTGCGGCGCACGATCGCCTGGTACCGCGAGCACCGCGACGTGGCGGAGGCCCGCGCCGTCTGACCCGGGGCCCTAGACCCGACCGATGCCCTGGTAGGTGAACTCCCGCCGCGCGAGCGCGGCGCGGTCGAGCACGTTGCGCGTGTCGACCACGGCACGCTGGGCGAGCGCCGCGGCCACCCGGTCGAGGTCCATGCGGGAGAACTCGGGCCACTCGGTCAGCACGACGAGCGCGTCCGCGCCGTCGCAGCACGCGTAGGGGTCGTCGACCACCTCGACGCCCTCGAGCACGTCGGCACCCGCGGCCACCTCCGGGTCGTAGGCCCGGACCTTCGCCCCCTCGGCGACGAGCTGGCGCGCGACCTCGATCGCGGGCGAGTCGCGCAGGTCGTCGGTGCCCGCCTTGAAGGTGAGCCCCCACACGGCGATCGTGCGGCCCTCGAGCGGCTCGCCCGCGACCCGGCGCACCTTGTCGACCACCCGCTCGAACTGCTGGCGGTTCACCTTCACCGCGTCCTTCATCAGCGAGAAGTCGTACCCCGCGTCCGCGGCGATCCGGATGAGCGCGCTGGTGTCCTTGGGCAGGCAGCTGCCGCCCCAGCCGGGGCCCGGGCGCAGGAAGCTCTGACCGATCCGGCTGTCGAGCCCGAGGCCGGTGACGACGTCGTCGATGTCCGCGCCGACCGCCTCGGCCACCGCCGCGATCGCGTTGATGTAGCTGATCTTCAGCGCCAGGAACGCGTTCGAGGCGTACTTGGTCAGCTCCGCGGTGGCGGGGTCGGTCACGAGCAGCGGGGCGGCCAGGCGGAGGTGCAGCGCCGCGACCCTGATCGCGACGGCCTGGTCGTCCGCGCCGATCACGACCCGCTCCGGGTTCAGGAAGTCCGACACCGCCGAGCCCTCGCGCAGGAACTCGGGGTTCGACACCACGTGCACGTCCTCGCGCCCGAGGGCGTTCGCCACGACGCGGGTGGACCCGACCGGCACCGTGGACTTGTTGATCACGATGGCGTTCGGCTCGAGGTGGTCGCGGATCGAGCGGGCCGCCGACTCGATGTAGCTGAGGTCCGCGGAGCCGTCGGAGCCCTGGGGGGTCGGCACGCACAGCAGGACGAACTCGCGCCCCTGCACGCCCTCGACGATGTCGCCGGTGAACCGGAGCCGGCCCGCCGCGACGCCCTCCGCCACCAGCTCCGGGAGGCCGGGCTCGAGGATCGGGATGCCGCCGCTCTCGAGCAGCTCGATCTTGGCCGGGTCGTTGTCGATGCAAGTCACGTCGTGGCCGAGGTGCGCCAGGCAGGTGCCCGTCGTCAGGCCCACGTAGCCCGTTCCGACGACCGCGATCCTGTTGCTCATCTGCGATGCCTTCCCGCGCCCCGGTCCGCCGGCGCCCGCACGTTGCCGCGTCGTCGCTGCAGCGACGGCAGATCCTAACGGTCGCCCTGCGCCGACCCGAACCGCGGCGTTCGGGACCGCGGGCCTCAGCGGCAGCGGGCCGCGGCCTCCGAGTCGGCCGGGGCGATGCCGGGGATCGTGGTGGTCGTCGTGGTCGTGGTGGTGGTCACCTCGCCCGTGCCGCCCGGCTCCTCGCCGGACGGGTCCCCGCCGTCGGGATCGGGGTCCTGGCCCTCGCCCTCGTCCACCGGGCCCTCCCCTGCCTCGCCCTCGCCGGCGTCGTCGTCGGGCAGCAGGTCCGCCGGCAGCTCCTCGAGGGGTCGGGGCTCGGCGCGCACGCCCGCGAAGTCGGAGCCGATCGACAGCACCACCCGGTAGCCGGGCAGCTCCTCGTCGAACTCCACCTCGGGGGTGCCCTCCAGGTGGGCGGCGAGCAGGCGTGCCGCCTCCCGACCGTTCGGGCCGTAGCGGATGACGGTGTCGTACCCGAGCGAGCCGCCGCGGACGTACTCGGCGTCGAAGCCCACCTCGTCGAGCGACGCCGCGTGCGCCGCCAGCTCGTCCTCGATCGAGTCACGGCCCCGCACGTCGACGATCACGTTGCGGGGGGACAGCGGTGCCCCGGGCTCGACGCCCCGGAAGGGCTCGAGCATCGGCTCGGCGGCCGACCAGATGATCTCCTCGTAGGCGACGCCCCCGCGGGGCGCGTACTCGGTCGGCACCTGCTGCGAGTCGAGCGAGTCCGGGTTGAAGCTCTGGAACTCCGAGACGAGCGTGAGCAGGGTACCGACGTCCAGCGTGTCGTCCAGCACCAGCGAGCCGCGCACGGCGTCGATGACCCCCATCGCGGTGCTCGGGTTCCGCAGCCCCTTGTCCGAGGCACGCCGCAGCGCCCGCTTGATGAAGTCCTGCTGTCGTGCGATCCGGCCGTGGTCGCTGGAGATGTCGGTCCGCCACCTCCCGTCCACCTGGTACTCGTAGTGCCGGGCACGCGCGTACGCGAGCGCCTGGCGCTCGTCGAGGGTCACGCACCCCGCCTCGTCGATGTAGAGCCCGGACTCCCGGTCCCGCACGGGGGTCGTGAAGTACACCGCGACGCCGTCGAGCACCTCGACGAGGTCCCGGAACGCCTGGAAGTCGACCTTCACGAAGTTGTCGATCGAGATGCCGAAGTTGCGCTTGATCGTCTGGACGAGGTTCCGCGGCCCGTTCACCCCCGAGATGGCGGTGTTGATGCGGGCCATCCGCCAGTCGGGTGCGACCGCGACGCGGCTGTCACGGGGGATCGACAGCAGGCGCGCCGTGCCGTCGCGGGGGTCGACCCGCAGGATCATGATCACGTCCGCGAGCTCGCCGCCCTCCCGGCCCTTGCGGATCTCGTCGTCGGGGTCGATGCGCGCCGCGGAGTCGGTGCCGATGATCAGGAAGTTGCGCGGTTCGGTCGCCTCGACGGTCGGGGTGAGCGACGAGCCCACGTCGACCACCGGCACCTCGTCGATCGTGCTGCGCAGCTTCGACAGCGCCGCGGCCGAGCCCAGGCACGCGACGACGAGCACCACGTTCGTGGCGATCAGCAGTCGCTGGGGCCACGTCCTGTGCGATCGCCGGGGGCGCCGTCCTGACACGGCGCGAACCGTACACTCCGGTCACCGTGGCGCCGATGCACCGACCGCTGGTCCGAACCCGTGACGAGCACCCCCTCGCCGTCGTCGGCGGCCGCCTCTGCACCGGCCTCGAGGAGGTGACCTCGGACCTCGCCGCGCTCGACTCGAGCGGGTTCTGGGCGGTCGTGCTCCCCTACTCCGGACCGCCCGTGTGCGCCCGCTTCGCCGAGGTGCGACCCGCGCGGCCCTGGCCCGGCCCGCCGTGGAGGGGCCCCGACCCGGATCGGTGGACCTCGTCGCTGAGCCGCGAGGGCTTCGTGCGTGGCGTCGGCGAGATCCGGGAGCGCATCGCCGCGGGCGACGTGTACCAGGTGAACCTGACCCGCCGGCTGCGCGCCCCGCTGGGCGACCCCCCGCCGGGCGCCTCCCACGACATCGCGGCGCTCGGCGCGGCGCTCGCGCACGGCAACCCCGCCCCCTACTCGGCGGTCGTGCGCCTGCCCCGCCAGGGGGTGCACGTCGCGAGCGCCTCACCGGAGCTCTTCCTCGCCCGCCACGGCCGTAGGGTGTGGTCCTCGCCGATCAAGGGCACGGCGGCCACCCGTGACGGGTTCCTCGACAAGGACCAGGCGGAGAACGTGATGATCGTGGACCTGGTCCGCAACGACCTGGGGCGCGTCTGCGACTGGGGCACCGTCGAGGTGCCGACCCTCCTCGGCGTCGAGGAGCACCCCGGCCTGTTCCACCTCGTCAGCACCGTGCAGGGCCGCCTCCGTGCCGGGTGCGGCTGGGCGGAGGCGATCGACGCGACGTTCCCGCCGGGTTCGGTCACCGGCGCACCCAAGCTCGCCGCGCTGGGCGTCATCGACGAGCTCGAGCCCGAGCCCCGCGGCCCCTACTGCGGCGCGGTCGGCTGGGTCGACGCGGACCGGCACCGGGGCGAGCTCAACGTGGCGATCCGCACGTTCTGGATCGAGGACGGCGAGCTGAACCTCGGCACCGGCGGCGGGATCACCTACGACTCGGACCCCGACGGGGAGTGGGACGAGACCGAGCTCAAGGCGCACCGCCTCCTCTCCGTCGCGAGCGGTGCCGGCATGGAGGTCATCGCATGAACACCGATCCGCAGGTCGTCGTCTGGCTGGACGGCGGGCTGCGAGACCCGGCCACGGCCTCGGTGCACTGGTCCGACCACGGCCTCACCGTCGGCGACGGCGTGTTCGAGACCGTCGAGCTGCGCCGCGGGCAGCCGTTCGCGCTCGGCCGCCACCTGCGACGCCTGCGGACCAGCGCCGACGGGCTCGGCCTCGCGTGGCCCGGTGACCGGGAGCTGCGCGACGCCGTCGACGGGGTCACCGCGGCCTGGGGGGAGCGTCCCGGGCGGCTGCGCGTGACGCTGACCGCGGGGCCGGGACCCATGGGCTCTGGGCGGGCCGCCGGCTCCGCCCCGACGCTGCTCGTGACCGCCGGGCCGCTCACCGTGGCCGACGGACCCACGAAGGTCGTGACCGTGCCCTACACGCGCAACGAGCGCGGCGCGCTCGCCGGGCTGAAGACGACGTCCTACGCCGAGAACGTGAAGGCGCTCGCCGACGCGGAGCGGCAGGGCGCCAGCGAGGCCCTCTTCGCGAACACGGTGGGCAACCTCTGCGAGGGCACCGGCACCAACGTCTTCGTCGGGCTCGACGGCCGGCTGGTCACCCCGCCGGTCAGCTCGGGCTGCCTCGCGGGGATCACCCGCGAGCTGGTGCTCGAGGCGCTCGAGGGCGCGGGCAGGCCGGCCGTGGTCGAGGACGTGCCGATGGCGCGCCTCGCGGAGGCCGAGGAGGCGTTCCTGGTCTCCACCACCCGCCACGTGCAGCCGATCGCCGCGATCGACGACCGCGCCCTGCCCGCGTGCCCCGGTCCGCTCACCGCCGAGGCGTCGCGGGCGTTCCACGAGGCCTACGACGAGGTGCTCGACCCCTGACCGGCCACGGGCCGCAGGTGGACGACGTCGCCGGCGGTCACCGCGTGCTCGACGCCGCCGTCGTCGGTCACGACCAGCGCCCCGTCGTCGCGCAGGTCGGTCGCGACGCCGACGATCTGCGTGTCGAACAGCTGGACGCGCACCCGGGCGCCGAGCGTCGTGGTGCGGGCACGGTACGCGCCGAGCAGCTCCGTGACCCGCTCCGGGTCCTCCAGCAGGGGCAGCCAGCGCGTCGCGAACGCGGTCAGCGTCCCGACCACGAGGTCCGCGCGGTCGACCGGGCGGCCCACGATCCGGTCGAGCGAGGTCGCGGACGCCTCCAGCTCCGGCGGGAACGACGGCCAGTTCACATTGAGGCCGAGCCCGACCAGCAGCCAGGGCACGCCGTCGACCTCGAGCGCCTCGGCGAGCAACCCACCGGCCTTGCGGTAGCCGAGCTCGTCGGCGGGGACGGGCACGACGAGGTCGTTGGGCCACTTGAGCGCGAGCTGCGGGAAGGCGTCGGTGACCGCGAGCGCCAGGGCGATCGGGATCAGCGGGTGGCGTGGCGGCTCGACGTGGGACACGGGCAGCCCGACGGTCATCAGCACCGAGCTGCCGGGCGGCGCCTGCCATGACCGGTCGAGCCGGCCACGGCCCTGGGTCTGGTGGTCCGCCACGAGGACGACCGGCTCGGGGCCCGCAGAGCCCTCGGTGAGCCACCGTCGCACGTCGTCGTTGGTGGAACCCGTGGCGGCGACCCACCGCAGGTCGGCGAACCGCAGTCCCGCGAGCGCTGCTTTGGCGCGTTCGAAGTCCATGAGGGGAAGATAAGGCGTGTTTTCCAAGGTGCTCATCGCAAACCGTGGCGAGATCGCGGTCCGGGTGATCCGGGCCTGCCGCGAGCTCGGCATCTCCACGGTCGCCATCTACTCGGAGCTCGATCGGGACGCGCTGCACGTGCGGCTCGCGGACGAGGCCTACGCGCTCGGCGGCCAGACCGCGGCGGAGAGCTACATCGACGCGGACAAGGTCCTCGACGTCATCCAGCGATCCGGCGCGGAGGCGGTGCACCCCGGCTACGGCTTCTTCTCGGAGAACAGCGACTTCGCGAAGCGCATCACCGACCTGGGCGTCACGTTCATCGGCCCGCCCCCTGCGGCGATCGACGTGATGGGCGACAAGATCTCCGCCCGCCTGGCGGCCGAGCGGGCCGGCGTGAGCGGCGTGCCCGGCACGACCGACATCATCACCGACCCCTCGCAGGTCACGGCGTTCGGTGAGGAGTACGGCTACCCGATCGCGATCAAGGCCGCCTACGGCGGTGGCGGGCGCGGCATGAAGGTCGTGAGCTCGCCGGACCAGGTCGAGTCCGCGCTCGAGTCGGCCCAGCGCGAGGCGCGTGCCTACTTCGGTCGCGACGAGTGCTACATGGAGCGCTACCTGACCAAGCCCCGCCACGTCGAGGTGCAGGTCGTCGCGGACACCCACGGCAACGTCGTCCACCTCGGCACGCGTGACTGCTCGGCGCAGCGCCGCCACCAGAAGCTCATCGAGGAGGCGCCCGCGCCGGGCATCCCCGAGGACGTCCTCGCCCGCATGGGCGAGGCGGCGGTCGCCGTCGCCAGGGGATGCGACTACGTCAACGCCGGCACCGTCGAGTTCCTCTACCAGGACGGCGAGTTCT
>CBFGTJ010000120.1:0-9734 GCA_965651815.1 uncultured Microthrixaceae bacterium
CGCGCTGAAGGGCGCGGGGCTCGTGCGGTCCAAGCGCGGGGTCGGCGGCGGCTACGTGCTCGCCCGCGAGCCGGCGGAGATCACGCTCGCCCAGATCGTCTCCGCGGTCGACGGGCCGATCCGGGCCGGGGACTTCGGCCAGCCGCACACCAACGGTTCGTGCGACCACGAGGGCCAGTGCGTGCTCCTCGCGATCTGGCAGGACGTCGGGGGCCGGATGCGGGCCCTGCTCGAGGCGTACACGCTCGAGGACCTCGCGGCGATCACCTCCGGCGAGCAGCCCTGGCCCGGGGAGCAGGCCGACTGAGCGGCCTGCGCCGCCTCAGTTGAGCTGCGAGAGCACCTCGGCGAGGTCGTCCGGCAGCGGCGACTCGAACTCCACCTCGTCCCCGGTGGACGGGTGCACGAACACCAGGCGGCGGGCGTGGAGGAACGGTCGGGGGACCCGCAGCCGCTGGCGCGCTCCCCCGTACAGCTCGTCGCCGACGACCGCGTGGCCGATGCTCGCGAGGTGCACCCGGATCTGGTGGGTGCGCCCGGTCTCGAGCTCGCAGGTGAGCAGCGCCACCTCCGCGGGTTCGGAGTAGGTGGCGTCGACCCGGTAGTGGGTGCGCGCGGGCCGCCCGTCGAGGCTGACCGCCATGCGCAGCGGGTCGCGCCGCGACCGGCCGATCGGCGCGTCGATGACCCCCTGGCGGTGCTCCGGGTGGCGCCACACGAGCGCGGTGTAGGTGCGCTCCACGGCGTGGGTGGACAGCTGGTGGACGAGCTCCTCGTACGCGTCGGGGTTGCGTGCGACGACCATGAGCCCGGAGGTGCCGCGGTCGAGCCGGTGGACCAGCCCCGGCCGGTCCGGCTCCCCCACCTCGCGCAGCTCGGGGTACCTGGCGAGCAGGCCGTGCACGAGCGTGGCGCCCGCGTGGCCGGCCCCGGGGTGCACCACCAGGCCGGGGGGCTTGTCGACCACCAGGACGTCCTCGTCCTCGTGGAGCACCGGCACCTCGACCGACGGGTCGGGCTCGACGGTGACCGGTGGGCGCGCCGGGTCCTCGGCGAGGGTGACCACCTCGCCCTCGTGGACGCGGTGCGAGCCCTTGGTGACGGTCGTGCCGCCGACCTGCACCCCGCCCTGCTCGACGAGCGCGGCCGCCTCGGAGCGGGAGCACCCGGTGAGCAGCGACACCACGCGGTCGACGCGCTCGCCGTCGAGCGCCGCCGGCATCTCCTCGGCGAGGAACGGCTCCGCGGCGGGCCCGTCGCTCACGCCGTCCGGCCGCCGTCCTCGTCGCCGACGGGGGACCGCCCCGCCGCGGCGCCGCCGTCGTCCGACGGCCCCTCCGGCCCATGCTCGCGGGCCCGCTCGGAACCGAAGCCGACCAGCGCCAGCGCGAGCCCACCGCAGACGACCGCGGCGTCGGCGACGTTGAAGATCGGCCACCACTGGAGGTCGATGAAGTCGACCACCGCGCCGGACATGAACCCGTCCTCGGCGCGCACGAGGCGGTCGACCACGTTGCCCAGCGCGCCGCCGGCGACCACGCCGACCAGGACGAGCTGGAGCCGGGAGGTGAGCTTGCGGGCGACCACGAGCAGCACCACGACGATCGCGACGGCGACGACGCCGATGATCGGCCCGGCGCTCGCACCCCGTGAGAACGCCATGCCGGTGTTGAACGCGAGGTTCAGCCGCAGGGTCCACACGAGGTCGATCGGCGCGGCGTGCACCTCGCAGCCGTAGCCGTCGGCGACCGCGCACAGCTCGTCGAAGGCCCACGCCTTCGAGAGCTGGTCCGCGACGAGCAGGAGCAGCGCCGTCCCGACGACGAGGCCCCAGCGACGGAGCCCCGCCACACGGGGAGCGGACCGATCCGAGTCGTCGGATGCCACCAGCGGCCTAGCGGAAGCTGCGGGTCTTGTACTCCACGCGCTCGCGTGCGTACGGGATGGCCTCGAGCCGCTCGCGCGGGATCGGCTCGCCGGAGTACTCGCACAGCCCGTAGGTGCCCTTCTCGAGTCGCTCGAGCGCCGCGTCGATCTCCTCGATCGTCTGCAGCGCCGCCGCGGCACGGGCGAGGTCGAAGTCCCGCTCGACCGCCAGGGTGTCGCCCTCGCCCGACTCGTCGTCGAACTGCACGTCACCGGGCTCGCGGTCCCGGGCCAGCGCATCGGCCTCGTCGCGCAGGGCCTCCGCCTGGGCCTCGAGGGTGGCACGCTCCCTCAGGAGCGCCTCCTTCTGGGCCGCCAGGAACTCCTCGTCGAACGGCGACTCACCCGAGCGGCCGTTCGAGGACCGGGCGGGCGACTTCTTGGCCGGAGCCTTCGCGGGGGCCGCCTTCTTCGCGGGTGCGGCCTTCGCCGCGGGCGCCTTCTTCGCCGGCGCCTTGGCCGGGGCCGCCTTCTTCGCGGGAGCTGCCTTCGCCGCGGGCGCCTTCTTCGCCGTGGCCTTCTTGGCCGGCGCGGACTTCTTCGCGGGTGTGCTGGCGCGCTTCGCCGCCATGTTCGAGCCTCCTCTCCCATCCGCGGACCTGGCCCCGGACGGGGACGAATGGTTCGTGCACCCTAGTCGGGCGCGACCGCTCGTCAGCGACGCCAGCCGAACCTGCGTGCGCGCGACTCGCCCGCACCCTCGAAGAAGGCCTTCATCGCGTCGTCGTCGAGGTCCACGGCCTCGTTCACCGCGCTGTCGAGCTCCTCCATGTACCGGTCACGGTGCGACCCCGTCGGGACCGCCTGGGTGGCCTCGTCGTCCTCCTCGGAGCTCTCGAGCTCGGACTCCAGGCGCGACCAGCTGCCGGGGCCCCACGAGTCGGCACCCGTGGCGGGGGCCGCACTGCCGGCGCCCTCCTCCCCCTCGGCCGGCGCGCCGGTCAGGTCGAGGAACGCCGTCTGCTCACCGGGGTCGTCGTCCCCGGCAGCGGGCTCGGCCACCGGCTCGGCGACCTGCGGCTCGGGCTCGGCCGGGGCCTCGGCCACCGGGGCCGCGGGCTGCGCCGCCGGCTCGGCGGGCTGCTCGACGGGATCGACGGTTGCGGCGTCCTCCTCGGAGGGCGCTGCGGGGGCCGGCTCCACGTCGACGGCACCGGCGGGGGCCGGCTCGGCGGTGAGCACCTCGTCCGCCTGGATCGTGAGGTTCGGCCGGCTGCCGAGGCGCTCCGGGTCCTCGACGAGCTGCAGGAGCTCCTCGGCGGCCCGGGTGAGCTCGGTGCGGTAGCCGGCGAGGCGACCCTCGAGCTGCTGGATCACGTCGTTGAGCTGCGCGCGCCGCTCCTCGAGCTGCTGCACCTCCGCGAGGGCCTCGTCGCGGCGCTCCGCGTACTCCTCCTCGGCACGCTCGGTCGCGCGGCGCCGGAGCTGCTCGGCCTCGGCACGGGCCTCGGCCAGGTCGCGCTCGGCGCGACCGCGGGCCTCGTCGAGCATCGACTGCGCCTGCGCGCGGGCCTCGGCCATCGTCTCGTCCGCGGTCCTGCGGGCGAGCAGCAGCGTGCGGGCCGCCTGCTCGACCTCCGCGTCCTCGTCCGCGGCAGTGGCGGCCGCCTGGCGCAGCCGCTCCTCGGCCTGCTGCACCCGCCGGTCCGCCTCTGCGAGCACCTGGTCGGCGTAGGTGAGCTTCTGCTCCGCCTCCGCCAACCTCGTCTCGGCCTGGGCGGCGCGCTCCTCGGTGTGGCGGACCCGTGCGAGCAGCTGCGCGAGCGCGGTGCCGGCCTGCTCCAGGAAGGTCTCGACCTGCTCGGTGTCGTAGCCCTTGCGGCGCTCGGCGAACTCGATCTTCTCGAACAGCTCGGGGGTCAGCTCCATGTCGCGCATCGTAGTCGGCACTCCCCTGCCCCCCGTGGGACACGAGGGGGTGCGGGGCACCCTGGGGCACCCTCCGCCGGCGCCCCGATCAGCAGATGACGCCGCGCAGGACGCTGATGCCGAGGAGGATGATCAGCGGCGACAGGTCGAGTGCCGCCGCGCCCAGCCGGACCGGTGGGATGACCCGCCGCAGCGGTCCCATGATCCACTCGGTCGCGTCGAACACGATCCGCTGGGCGGTCTCGAGGAAGCCGCTGCCCGGAGGGAACCAGCTCAGGATGATCCTGACGAAGATCACCACGACGAACAGGTCGAGCAGCAGGCAGATCAGACCCACGTCGCCCGCCGCTCAGCGGGTCTCGTCGACGAGGCCACCCTCGCGGAGCCGCCGACGGTCGTCGTCGGACACCTCCGCTCCCCTCGGCGTGAGCAGGAAGACCTGGTCGGCGACGCGCTCCATGTCGCCCTCGAGCCCGTAGCAGAGGCCGCTGGAGAAGTCGATGAGGCGGCGGGACAGGTCGCGGTCCACGCCCTGCAGGTTGACGATCACGGGCTGGTCCCGCTTGAACCGGTCCGCGACCTGTTGCACGTCGTTGAAGCCACCCGGCGACACCACGAACGGCTTGGCGGTGGAGGGCAGCGGGCGCACGACGCCCCGCTGGGGATCCGGCTCGGGCTCGGGCTCCGGCTCGGTCGCGATCACCCGGACCCCGCCATCGCCCTCCTCCCAGTCGTCGGAGCGACGGGAGTCGGGCAGCGACCGGACCGTCCGGCCGCCGGTGCGCGGACCGATCGGCCGCGCGACCGGCCGCTCCTCGACGACGTCGTCGAGGTCGTCGTCGTAGTCGTCCTCGTACCCCGGATCGCCGTACTCGTCCTCGTAGTACGGATCGCTCCCGAGACCCAGCCAGGTCCGGGTGTTCTTCATCCAGTTCGACATGTCAGTCTCCTCGGCGGCGAGTGTAGTTCCGGTCACCCGGCACGAACACGGAGGGGTCAGGCGGGTCCCCGAGGCGGGCGTGGGCCGACGAGCGCGCTGCCCACGCGCACCATCGTCGCACCCGCCTCGACCGCGACCTCGACGTCCCCGCTCATCCCGATGGATCGCTCAGGAAGCTCCAGCTCGTCCGCGAGCCGGACGAGGCGTGCGAAGGGCTCCCGCGACAGCTCCGGCGGACCGGGCGGGCCCACGCCCATGAGGCCGACCACGTCCAGGCCGAGGTCACGACACGCCCGGACGAGCGCGGGCCCCTCCTCCGGTGGGCACCCGCCACGCCCGGGCAGGCCGGCGAGGTCGAGCTGCACGAGGACCCGGGCCCCGGGCGCCCGGCGGGCGATCTCGCGTGCCAACGACTCCCGGTCGACCGACTGCCACAGGTCGACCACGCCCGCCAGCTGGCGGACCTTGTTCGACTGCAGCCGGCCGACGAAGTGCCAACGGACCGGGAGCTCGATGCCCGCCTCGGCCAGCTCCCGGCGCTTCGCGAGCAGCTCCTGGGCGTAGCTCTCGCCGAGGTCGACGCAGCCGGCCTCGAACGCCGCCGCGGCCACCTCCGCCGGGTGCCCCTTGGTGACGGCCACGATCCTCACGTCGCGGTCGGTGAGCTCCGCGATGCGCCGCCGCAGCTGCGCGAGGCGCGCCGCGATCGTCTCGGTCAGCTCCGGGTCCGGTGCCACCCGATGGCTCATCCGCCGTTCCCGCCCCGCTCGATCCACACCACCGCGGCCTGGCGTCCCTCGTCGCGGCGGGCACGCCACGAGTAGTAGCCGGGGTCGGTGGCGGTGCAGCGGTCCTCGCCGTCGGGCTGCTCGAGCGCGCCGCAGCCCTCGAGGGCGGCGCGCACCCCTGCCCGCAGGTCGAGCGCCGGGCGGCCGTCCCGGGTGCGGGACGCCAGCGGGGGCCCGTAGCGCTCCACCAGGGCACACAGCTCGGCCTCGCCGAACTCGTAGGCCGCCGGGGAGATGCAGGGGCCCACGGCGTAGCGGACCTCGTCGGCACCGAGGGCGCGCAGCTCCTCGACCGTGGCCTCGAGCACACCGGCCAGCAGGCCGCGCCAGCCGGCGTGCGCGGCGCCCACGGCGACCACCCCGTCACCGGTGCCCCACAGCAGCACGCCCGCGCAGTCGGCGGTGTGCACCGCCAGCGCGGCGCCCGGCGCGGCGGTGACCGCCGCGTCCGCACTCGCCCCGGCGTGCTGGCCGGGCTCGGCGACGCGCACGACCTCCGCGCCGTGCACCTGGTGCAGCCAGGTCCACGGCACGTCGACGATCGCGGCGCGCCGCGGCGCCAGCTCGGCGTCCGGGAGGGTGACGCGGAGGTCGCCGTCGCCGGCGTCGCTGAACGCCGTGTGCACCGTGGTGTCGGTTGCGGCGGGGATCTGGCGTCGCCGGGCCACGCAGGTGGGGCGCTACTTGAGGAACGAGGGCACGTCGAAGTCGTCGTCGCCGTCGAAGAGGGAGTCGTCCTCCTCCTCGTCGGTCGCGAACACGTCCGAGATCGGCGTGCGCTCCTCGCTGCGCTCCTCCGCCTGCGGCGCGTCCGGCCGGCGACGGTCGGCGTCCCAGCGCTCGAAGCCGGCGGCGACCACGGTGATGCGGACCTCGTCGCCCAGCTCGTCGTCGATCACGGCGCCGAAGATGATGTTGGCCTCCGGGTGCGCGACCTCGTGGATCACGCTGGCCGCCTCGTTCACCTCGAACAGCGTGAGGTCCGAGCCGCCGGAGATGTTGAGCAGGATGCCGCGGGCCCCGTCGATCGCCGCCTCGAGCAGCGGCGAGGAGATCGCGTGGCGGGCCGCCTGGAGCGCACGGCCCTCGCCGGTGGCGAAGCCGACGCCCATCAGCGCGCTGCCGGCGTCGCTCATGATCATGCGGACGTCCGCGAAGTCGGTGTTGATCAGGCCCGGGGTCGTGATGAGGTCGGTGATGCCCTGCACGCCCTGCAGCAGCACCTCGTCGGCCATCTTGAAGGCGTTGAGCACCGACGTCTTCTCGTTGGCGACCGTGAGCAGCCGGTCGTTCGGGATGACGATCTGGGTGTCGACCTTCTCCTTGAGGGTCGCGATGCCCTGCTCGGCCTGCACGGAGCGACGGCGCCCCTCGAACAGGAACGGCCGGGTGACCACCGCGATGGTCAGCGCGCCCTGGCTCTTCGCGATCTCCGCGACGACCGGCGCCGCGCCGGTCCCGGTGCCACCGCCCTCGCCGGCGGTCACGAAGACCATGTCGGCGCCGCGCAGCACCTCCTCGATCTCGGACCGGTGGTCCTCGGCGGCCTGGCGTCCCACCTCCGGGTCGGACCCAGCCCCCAGCCCCCGGGTGAGGTCGCGCCCGATGTCGAGCTTGATGTCGGCGTCGCTCATGAGCAGCGCCTGCGCATCCGTGTTGATCGCGATGAACTCGACACCCTTCAGGCCCGCGTCGATCATCCGGTTGACGGCGTTGCAGCCGCCGCCACCGATCCCCACCACCTTGATGACGGCGAGGTAGTTCTGCGGGTTGTGGGCCATGGATCTAGCCACCTCCAAGGACCGGGGCGGCAATGCTCCCGGGGGCTCGGTCCCCCCGACATGACACCACCGACCGACAGGACCTGAACCTGCGGTCGAGATGAAGCCGGACTGAACCTCGTGTGGACCGTGACATTACGGTTTTTCGCGCGGAACCATCAACGATCACCCGCCGGGCTCCTCCGGCGCAACACCGGCGTCGGTGACCGGGGGTCCTTCACAGGATCGGCTCACCGTCACCCGGGTGGGTTCCCGGACGTCGATCACCTCCCAGCACTCGGGGTGCACCTGGGCGAGCACGGCCTCGACCGCGCCCAGCTTCGCGGGCAGGTCCTCCAGTGGACCGATCCGGACCGTAGCGCCGTCGTCGAGGGCGAACGACAACGTGCCGGCCTCGTGGAGGGTGGCGGAAGCCACACGACTGCGCAGCCCCTCGTCCATCCGGTGCAGGGCCATCGCCGCGACCAGCACGTCCTCGGGCACCTCGGGCAGGTCCTCGGAGCCGTCGAGCTGCACGTCCCCCTCGACCACCAGCGGCAGCAGGCCGTCGCTGGGGAACGTGTCGCCGTCGAGCAGCCGGCCGGTCGTCGCGACGATGCCGGGACCGGTCGAGAACAGCGCGAGCGCGGCGGGCCGCTCCTCGGTGAGCGTGATCCTCACCGTCGAGGGCCACTCACGCTCCAGGTGGGCCGAGCGCACGCCCGGCACGGCGCGCAGCGCGTCGCGCGCCTCGTCGAGGTCGAGCGCGACCATCGGGTCCCCGACCTCGATCCCGCTCGCGTCGACGATCCGGTCCGCCTCGAGGTGGTCGGTGCCCTCCACGACGACCCGGTCGACGTCCAGCAGCGGTGAGAACCCGACGGCCACGAGCGCACCGACGACGCCGATCGCCACGACGAGCAGGACGAGGCTGCGGCGGCGCTGCGCCCGCTCCTCGTGGAGCACCTCGAGCCGGCGCTGCTGCAACCGCGGCTCGACCTGGGTGCGCACGACGCGCTCGCGGGTGCGGGTGCCGGTCACTGGCTCGTCCGGTCCGGGTCGTCGAAGCCGACGAGCACGGTCTCGGGGTGCAGGGTCACACCCTGCGTGCGCTCGACGCGGGCGATCACCTCTCGCATCACGGCGAGGACGTCCTCCGCGGAGCCCCCGGGGTCGGCCTGGATGAAGTTGGCGTGCTTGGTGGAGACCTCGGCCGTGCCGACCCGCAGGCCCTTGCACCCCGACGCCTCCACGAGCCGGCCCGCCGAGTCCCCCGGCGGGTTCGTGAACACCGAGCCCGCGTTCTGGCCGCCGGGCTGGTGCTCCCGGCGCCAGCGGACGATCTCGGCCAGCTCCGCCCTCCCCCGCTCCGGGTCGCCGCGCCGCAGCGCGAGGTCGGCGCGCACCACGACCTGGTGCTGCCGGATCGACGATCGTCGGTAGCCCAGGTCGAGCCGCTCGGCGTCCACCTCCACATCTTCACCGGTCGACAGGTCGACGAGGCGGACCCGGCGCAGCACCGCGGCCATGTCGGAGCCGTGGCCGCCCGCGTTCATGCGCACGGCCCCGCCGATCGACCCGGGCACGCCGACGGCCCACTCGAACCCGGTCAGCCCTGCGGCCACGGTGCGGCGGGCGACCACGGGGAGGCTCGCGGCCCCGCCGGCGGCGACGAGCACGGCCTCGTCGGCGCCGTCGTCGTGGACGTCGATCCCGGCCAGCTCCTCGCCGAGCTGGAGCGCCACCCCGGGGAACCCGCGGTCGGACACGAGCAGGTTCGACCCGCGGCCGACCACCAGCACCGGTGCCCCGGTGCCGCGCAGCGCGCCGGCGAGGGCGACGAGCTGCCCGGGCGAGGCGACCTCGACGAACACCTCCGCCGCGCCGCCCACCTTGTAGGTCGTGAGCGGGCCGAGCGGGTGGCGGCGGCGCACGACCGCACCGAGCGGCGCGACGGCACGCTCCACGGCGTCGGCCAGCTCCTCGGGTGGTGCGGTGGCGCTCACGGCGACGCCCCCTCGCGCTGCCGCAGCAGCGGCAGGAGCCGGTCCGGCAGGGTGGTCACGTCGCCCGCGCCGAGGGTGAGGCACAGGTCGCCCTCGCGCAGCTCGCCGGCGAGGTGCTCTGCCGCGTCGGCGAGCGTGGGGGCCCACACGACCTCGGCGTCCGGGTCGGCGTCGCGCACCGCGTCGAGGAGGAGCCTGCCGGTCACCCCCGGGCGGGGTGCTTCCCCCGCGGGGTGGATCTCGGTGAGCACCAGGACGTCCGCGTCCTCGAACGCGTGGGCGAAGTCCCGCCACAGCGCCTGGGTCCTCGAGTACCGGTGCGGCTGGAACACCGCGACGACGCGCCCGCGGGTGGCGCTGCGGGCCGCGGCCAGCGCCGCCCGCACCTCCGTGGGGCGGTGCGCGTAGTCGTCCACGACCTGCACGCCGGCAGCCTCCCCGCGGC
>CBFGTJ010000121.1:0-9717 GCA_965651815.1 uncultured Microthrixaceae bacterium
CCCGGCCGGCTGTCGGTCGGTGCGCCGCCCCGGGCCGGCGCCCACCTGCGGGCCAGCTGGACCCTCGACGACGGTCGGCACCTGCGGTTCGACGACGTCCGCCGCTTCGGGCGTGTGGCGGTGGTGCCCCGCGGCGAGCACGGGTCGCTTCCGACGCTCGCGGCGCTGGGGCCGGAGCCCTTCGACGAGGCGTTCACCGCGGAGCACCTGCGGGCGTCGGTGAACGCCAGCCGCCGGGCGCTCAAGACCCAGCTGCTCTCGCAGCGGGTGGTCGCGGGGGTCGGCAACATCTACGCGGACGAGGCGCTGTGGCGGGCGGGCATCCACCCGGCGGCGCGCCGGTTGGGACCTGCACGCGCCGCGGCGCTGCGCGACGCGCTCGTCGCGGTGCTCTCCGAGGCCATCGCGCACGGCGGCACGACGCTGCGCGACTACCGCCAGGTCGACGGGGGCGAAGGGCGGAACCAGCTGCGACTGGAGTGCTACGGCCGCCACGGCCTGCCGTGCCGCCGCTGCGGCGAGACGTTGGCCCGGACCGTCATCGACGCCCGGTCGACCACGTACTGCCGCCGCTGCCAGCGACGGTGAGCGCGGCCGCGGCGCAACCACGCCACGCACCGTGGGGCACGGCGCGGCGACGGAATACCCGCCACCGGGCCGGGCCACACAGGAATTCGGGTCACCGACCACGCCTCGCTGCACCGGAGGTGTTACATTTCGATCCCGTTACGACCGGCGAGCACGAGGCGATCCTCCCACCGTGAACATCTCCCCACGTGACGTCCGGCCGCGCCGTGCCCACCGTGCCCGCATGCTCGGAGCGGTGGCCGTGGCGGTGGCGGTCTCGCTCCTCCCTTCGGCGAACACCCCCGTCTCGGCCCGACGCGCCGACGACGGCGCCAGCCTCTCCAAGCTGCAGCGCGAGCGCGAGCGGATCCGCCGCGAGAAGGCCGCCAAGGCCGGCCAGGTCGACGCGCTGCGCGCGACCGACGCCGAGGTCGCCGAGGCGCTCGCCGCGCTCAGCGCGAACGTCAGCGCGGAGAAGGACCGCCTCGAGGAGGCGCAGCGGGCCGTCGAGCGCGCCGAGGCGGAGCGGAAGGCCGCCGAGGAGGCCCAGGCCGAGAAGCAGCGCGAGCTCGACGAGCTGACCGCCGAGATGAAGCGCTCGGCGGTCGAGGCGTACGTCCGCATGGGCAGCTCCTCCGACGTGCTGTCCACCCTCGGCGAGGAGGACGTCAACGACGCGGTGAAGAAGCGCACGCTGCTGTCGATGCGTGCGAACGAGAACATCGACCTCGTCGAGCGCTACCGCTCCGTTCAGGAGGACCTCGAGATCGAGCGTGCCCGCGCCGAGGCGGCAGGGCGCCGCGCCGCCGAGCAGAAGGCGGCGGTCGAGGAGCGCATGGAGGAGCTGGACCGCGCGTACCGGGCCCAGCAGGAGTTCGCAGCGCAGGTCGAGCAGCGGCTCGAGTCCGCGCTCGCAGAGGCCCAGGCGCTCGAGTCGCTCGACGCCGGCCTCTCCCGGCGCATCTCGGCGCGCCAGGCCGAGATCGCCAAGGCGGCGCAGCGTGCCGCGGAGGCCGCCCGCCGTGCGCAGGCGTCGCAGCCGTCCTCGGGCGGCGGCCGTCGGAGCGGCGGTGGGGGCGGCGGCGGTGGCGGCACCCCGCCCGGCATCGTCGGCAGCGGTGAGATCGTCTCGGTCGGCGGCATCCGGGTCCACCGGTCGATCGCCGCGAACGTGCAGGCCCTGCTCGCCGCCGCCGCGGCGGACGGCATCCACCTGAGCGGTGGCGGCTACCGCGACCCGGCGGGCCAGATCGCGGTGCGTCGCAACAACTGCGGGACGAGCCACTACGCGATCTACGAGATGCCCGCCTCCTCGTGCCGCCCGCCGACCGCGCGACCCGGCATGTCGATGCACGAGCGTGGCCTCGCGATCGACTTCACCCAGAACGGGTCGACGCTGACCCGCAGCAGCTCCGGCTACCACTGGCTGAAGGCGAACGCGGCACGGTACGGGCTCTACAACCTGCCGTCCGAGCCCTGGCACTGGTCGACGAACGGCAACTGACCGCCTGAGGGTCCTGCTCCCCGACCGGTCGGCGGCCCACGACCGTCGACCTCGGTGGGAGCGGCCCGACGGGTCGGCCCCCGACGGGCTCAGCCCAGGAGGCGGTCCATCGTCCGCTCCAGCGCCGGGCCGATCTCCTCGGCGGTGAGCGCCGGCGGGAAGACCGTGACCCTGCTGACCCCGAGACCGGCGAGGCGCTCCTGACCCGCGGCATCCGGCGCCGCACCGGTGGTGACCTCGATCGCCGAGGGGTCCCTGCCCGCGGCGGACGCGGCCTCGTGCATCGCCTCGAGCAGCTCCTCCAGGCGGTCGTGGCGCGCCGGGAAGAAGCCGTCGCCGAGGCGGCCGGCGCGGCGGGCCGCCGGCAGGCTGTGGCCGCCGACGATGATCGGGACCGAGCCCTGGGCCGGCTTCGGGTGCGACAGCGCCCGCTCGAAGCGCACGTGCTCGCCGCGGTAGGTGGGCTCCTCCGCGGTCCACAGCTCCCGCAGCGCCTCGATGTACTCGTCCGCGACGGCGCCCCGCTGCTCGAAGTTCGCGCCCAGCGCCTCGAACTCCTCCCGCAGCCAGCCGACCCCGACGCCGAGCAGCACCCGCCCTCCCGTCAGCCGGTCGAGGGTCGCGACCTCCTTGGCGAGGATCGGTGGGTTCCGCTGGGGGAGGATGAGCACGCCGGTGCCCAGGCGGAGCCGCGACGAGTGGGCGCCCACCCAGGTGAGCCACACCAGCGGGTCCGGGATCGGCGAGTCCTCTCCGCCCGGCATGCGGCCGTCGCGGCTGTAGGGGTACTCGGAGCGGTACCCCGCCGGCACGACGACGTGCTCGACGGTCCAGACCGATTCCACCCCGTGCGCCTCGCACGCCTCGGCGAGCGCCTGGGCGCCCTCCGCGTCGCCGAGCGGGCCGATGTTCGCGAACACGATCCCCACGTCCATGGCCGGTCACGCTAGGTGGTCGTGGCGCGCCGCGGGGCGGAGTCGCGCTCAGCCCCGGGGCGGCACCGGCGGCGGCACGGGTGGTTGGGGCGGTGGGGCCGCCGGCGGGCGCCGCGAGCCGCCGGGAGGGAGGTCGTCGTCGCTGCCGCCGGGGCCGTCGGCGAACACCGCCGCCGCGAGGTCCGCGTCCGCGAACACGGCCTGGTCGCCGCCGAGCTCCTTGGCCCGCAGCAGGCCGGCATCCGCGATGCGGAGGATCGCCTCGAGGTCCTCGCCGACCGAGGAGTGGGTGATCCCGAACGAGCAGGTGAACGGCGGGAGGTGGCTCGTGGCGACCGCCTTCGCGAGCGCGGCCCGCAGGCGGCCGATCGCCTCGATCGAGATCTCGACCGACATGTTCGGGTAGACGAGCACGAACTCCTCGCCGCCGAGCCGCGCGACGAGGTCGTTGCCCCGCACGTTGTCCTGCAGCACGCCGGCGAACAGCTGCAGCGCCCGGTCCCCGATCTCGTGGCCGTAGGTGTCGTTGAGGCGCTTGAACTTGTCGAGGTCCGCGATGACCAGCACGAACGGCGTGCCCCGCTCGAGCAACCCTGCGACGCCCGCCTCGAGGCTGCGGCGGTTGGGGAGCCCGGTCAGCCCGTCGGTCGTGGCCTGGTGACGGGTGCGCTCCAGGGTGCGCAGGGCGCCGAGCCGGTTGCCGACCTGGGACGCGAGCGACACGAGGCGCTCGACCACGTACGGCTCCGGAGGGTGCATCTCGGGGCCCGTCATGTGGATCACGCCCGCCGGCTTGCCCGCCACGGCGACGGGGATGCACGCGCCCGACTCGGCGTCGCCCCCGGGGCGCTGCCGGAGCATCGGGCAGGCGTTGATCGACGAGGAGCTCTCGAACACCGCCACCTGCCCGCGGCGCAGGGCGACGCAGGCGCCCGCGCTGTCGACCGGGGTGCCGGGCGGGTCCAGGTGGGGGTTGGTGGCGACCGCCGTCAGGCGGCTGGGGCCGCGGTCGGTGAGCAGCAGCTCGACCGGGCGCGACGGGTCGACGACCGCGAGCGCCCGGCTCACCACGTCGAACAGCGCCGCTTCGTCGTCCGCCATGTCGAGGGCGTCCACGATGAGCCGGCTCTGCTGGCTCCACTCGGCGCGGCGCCGCAGGTCCTCGAGCTGCCCGTCGAGGCGTCCGATGACCTCGTCGAACGCGGTGCCGAGCGAGGCCAGCTCCGGGAGCCCACCGGCGCGGGAGCGCACCGGGGACTCACCGGCGCCCACCCGGTGCACCGCGTCGTGGAGCCGCGCGACGGGCAGGTCCACCCCGTCGCGGAAGCGGCGACGGGCCCAGGCGAGGGCAGCGGCGGCGGCGAGCAGCCCGACCGCGAGCGCCCCGAGGGCGGTGAGGCGCAGGCGGTCCGCCGCCCGGCCGTCGGTCTCCGCCGCGGCGTCGAGGGACTCGGCGGCGTCGACGGTGGACGTGCGTGCGGCCCGGTGGTGGTCGGAGAGCGCGGACAGCTCGTTGCCCAGCTCGATCGGGTCGGATCCGGAGCGGCCGACGACCTCGTCGACCGCATCGGCGAACCCGCGGCGGGCGGTCGCGGCGCGCTCCAGGTCGTCCTCGACGCGGGACGGCAGGTCGTCGGGGGTGGGTGCACCGGTGCCGTTCCCCGCCCGCAGCTCGCCCACGAGCGCCTGCACCTCGCGGGCCGTCGCGACCTCCTGGCCGACGCCGGCCGCGACGACGCCGAGCACCTCGGACCACAGCGCGTCGACCGTGCCGGCGGTGACGCGCTGGGCCGTCGCCGCGGCCGCGAGCTCGCGCTCCGCGTTGCGGTGCGTGCCGGAACGGGCGATCGCCGCGCCGGACACCAGGGCTGCGCACAGGACCGCCACCGTGGCCGGCAGCAACGTCCAGGCGAGGCGGCGGGTCAGGCTGCCCGGCCGCGCGGGTGAGCCGGTGGCCCGCCGCGCCGGGGCGGGCACGTCACCGGCGGGCGCCCTGCCGGCGGGTGGGAGATCGGTCGGTGGCAGATCGGTCGGCGGCAGGTCCCGCGACGCTCCGGGGCGGTCGGGCCAACCCCGGTCGGGGCTCCACGACGTCGCGGTCGGTCGCGGTGGATCCGTGAGGGCCGACGGGTCGGCGACGGCGGGGTCCTCGGCGCCCGCCGGGTGGTCGGGATCCGTGGTGTGGCCGGGGTCGCGGCGGCGCGTCGCGTCGAACAGCCCCGGGGGGCGCGGATCCGCCGCCGGCTCCGCGGAGGGTTCGGCCGGCGGTCGTCCGGTCGGTGGCGGCTCCGTGGCGCCGGAGGCGGGAGGTGCCGCGTCCCCGCCCGGCGTCGGGAGCGGGGAGCCGAACAGCTCGCCAGCGCGCGCGGAGCGTGGCGAGGGTGCCGGCCCGGCCGCCGCCGCGGCCGCCCCGTGCCGGGCCGGGGATGGTCGTCCCGGGTCCGCCGTCACTGATCCCCGCTCCCCAGCATCGAGGGGAGGGTACCAACGACCGGGGACCACCGGGCCCCGGAAGAACTGCCCACCCAGCGTGGTGCGAACGACCTGCGAGCTCGGTGTCACACCCCCTCCCCATGATGGGCCCATGACCACCCAGGCTCTGCTCCCCCCGGCCCGCCGGGCCCACTCCGTCCCCGCCGGCCCGCACCTGCGCCGCCACCGGCGCGACGTCGCCCGCTGGGCCCTCGCCAACGGCCACCTCCTCCGCCGCGACGCCCTCGCGGCGCTGCTCGGCACACGCGGCGGCGACGGCGGCATCCCGGTCAGGTGGACCGCGGAGGACGTCGCCCGCCTGCTCGGCGGCGAGGTCGGCAGGTGGTGCCTGGCCCACGGCGTGCAGCCCCCCGAGGACCTGGCGGCGACGCTCACGACCTACCTGCGCTACCTCTCGGCGCACCGTCTCTTCGGCCCCGGCTCCGACGACATGGGGACCCTGCGGAGGGCGATCGCGCAGCATCGCGCTCCGAGCGCGCGCGGGCGGAGCCGTCACCCCGCCGGCAGCCGGCGGGCGCCGGTGGTGCCCCTCGGTTGAGACCCGAGAGGGCTCCGGGGCGGGTCCGGGCGATGTCGTCTCAGGCGATGTCGTCTCAGGCGATGTCGTCTCAGGCGATGTCGAAGAAGCGCAGCAGCTCGTCGAGCGGGTCGTAGTCGCCCTTCTTCAGCCAGTTGTGGGCACGGCCGGGCACCCGGACCAGCTCGACCCGCACGTCGCCGTCGCACCCGGGCCACTCGATGTGCTCCACCTCGGACACGCCGGCGCGACGGGCCGGCGTGGTCTCGCAGCCCGACCGCTCGGCCCAGCGGCCGACCGAGGACGGCACGTCGGGGAAGTCCTTGGAGCTGACGATCCGCCCGATCGCCAGACCACCGTGGTAGGGCACGACCGGGTCGGAGTCCGAGTGCTGGTGAAGGAGGCTCAGCGGCTCGCTCGGGGCGCAGCCGTCCAGGTTGCTGCCCGCCATCGGGCCGATCGCGGCGAGGCGCTCCGTTCGGCGGCAGGCATACGCGTAGGTCATGACCCCGCCGTTGGAGAAGCCCGTCATGTAGACCCGCTGCGGGTCCACGTCGTCGCGGCGGACGAGGTCGTCGAGCACCGCGTCGAGGAACCCGAAGTCGTCGATGTCGACCAGGTTGGCCGGCGGGCAGCAGGGCCCCATGTTCCACGAGTCGCCGATGCCCTGGGGGAACGCGGCGACGAAGCGCTCCTCCTCCACCGAGCGGTGCCACTCCGCCGACTTCGACGTGGCCCGTGCGTGCACGCCCATCCCGTGGAGCACGACGACGACCGGCAGCCGCTCGCCGTCGGGGACGTCGCGGGGCGTGACGAGCAGGTAGGTGCGGTCGCGACCGCCGTGCTGCAGGGTCACCTCCCGCTCGTCGACCTCCGGCGGCACGGTCGTGGTCGAGTCGTCGAAGCCGCCGGTGGTCGGCGTCACCGTCGTCGTGGTCGACGTCGTGTCCGAGGTCGGCGGCACCGCGGTGGTCGGCGGCTCGCTGCGGAGGCTGACCACGATCACCACGAGCGAGGCGACCACGACGACTGCGGCGAGCACCCCCGCGACGACCCACGCCGTTGTCGACCTGTTGCGTGCCACGCTGCTCCGAACCTCGCCGCCCCGGGGTGGGGTCCCGCCGCCGGGACAGTCTACGGGTGGCCGTGCGCGGTACCGCATCCACCCCTCCGCCCGGTTCTGACGGGTCGTCAGGTTCGCGTTAGCGTGACCCGCCGATGGACGAGCCCACCGCCGATCCGGCCGTCGAGGAGCGCACCTTCCGCGAGGAGGTCCGGGACTGGATGGCCGAGCACCTGCGAGGCGAGTTCGCCGTGCTCCGCCACCGCGGCGGGCCGGGCGACGAGCACGCCTTCGTCGAGGAGCGCATGGCCTGGGAGCGCGAGCTGGCCTCCGGCGGGTGGACCTGCGTCGGCTGGCCGGTCGAGCACGGCGGGCGGGGGCTGCCGCTCCGGCTCGAGGTCGCCTTCCACGAGGAGTACGCGCGCGCCGGCGGACCGGGGCGCGCGGGGCTCATCGGCGAGGGGCTCCTCGGGCCGACGCTGATCCACTTCGGCTCGCCCGAGCAGCAGCAGCGCTTCCTGCCGGGCATCGTCGCGGGGACCGAGTTCTGGTGCCAGGGCTACTCGGAGCCGAACGCCGGCTCCGACCTCGCGAACGTGGCGACGAGGGCGCGGCTCGAGGGCGACGAGTGGGTCATCGACGGCCAGAAGGTGTGGACGTCGCTCGCGCAGTGGTCGGACTGGTGCTTCGTGCTGTGCCGCACCGAGGAGGGCTCCTCGCGACACCACGGCCTGTCGTACCTGCTGGTCCCGATGGACCAGCCCGGGATCGAGGTCCGGCCGATCCGGCAGATCACGGGGACCGCCGAGTTCAACGAGGTCTTCTTCGACGGTGCCCGGACCGCCGCGGACCTCTGCGTCGGCGCGCCCGGCGACGGGTGGAAGGTCGCCATGGGCACCCTGGCCTTCGAGCGGGGCGTGCTCACCCTCGGCCAGCAGATGGCGTTCGAGCGGGAGCTGCAGCACATCACCGACGCCGCGCGCGAGGGCGGGCGGATCGGCGAGCCGGTGCTGCGCCAGCGGCTCGCCGCGCTGTGGGTGCGCCTGCGGATCATGCGATGGAACGCGCTGCGAGCGCTGCGGGTCGACGAGCAGGTCGCCCTCCCCCGCGAGGCGATGATCAACAAGCTCTACTGGGCGAACCTGCACCGCGACATGGGCGAGCTGGCGATGGACGTCCTCGGTGCCTCGGCGATGCTGACGCGCTACGCGGAGGCCGACGAGGGCGACGCCGGCGAGCTCGAGATGTCGGCCGACCACAAGCTGTTCTTCTTCAGCCGGGCGGACACGATCTACGGCGGCTCCGACGAGATCCAGCGCAACCTCATCGGGGAACGGGCGCTCGGGCTGCCCCGCGAGCCCCGCTGAACCGCGACCGATCCGGCCGGAGCGAACCCCAACAGGCGAACCAGTCGAGCCAACCCAGTCGAGCGAACGGAGTCCCATGCGCACCGCACCGACCGAACCCGGGGGCCACGGCCTGCTCGAGGGCCGCACGGTGGTGATCACCGCCGCGGCGGGCAGCGGCATCGGCAGTGCCGTGGCGAGGCGGTGCCTCCTCGAGGGCGCCCGGATCGTCATCTCGGACGCGCACGAGCGGCGCCTCGGCGAGACGGCCGACGCGCTCGGCGAGGAGCTCGGCTCCCGGCCGGCGGCCATCCGTTGCGACGTCACCCAGGAGTCCGACGTCCGCGCCCTGCTCGAGGGGGCGATCCGCGAGCTCGGCCACGTGGACGTCTGGGTGAACAACGCCGGCCTCGGCGGGAACGGGCTCGTCACCGAGCTGACGGACGAGCAGTGGGGCAAGGTCATCGACGTCACGCTGACCGGCACGTTCCGCTGCCTGCGCGCCGTGCTGCCGCACATGTACGAGCGGGGGCGGGGTGCGGTCGTGAACAACGCGTCCGTGCTCGGCTGGCGCGCGCAGGACCGCCAGGCGCACTACGCCGCGGCGAAGGCGGGAGTGATGGCGCTCACCCGGTCCGCCGCGATGGAGGCGGCGGAGCACGGGGTGCGGGTGAACGCGGTCGCGCCGAGCCTCGCCGTCCACCCGAACCTCGAGAAGGTCATGCCGCCCGGCCTCCTCGAGGAGCTCGAGGCGCGGGAGGCGTTCGGCCGTGCGGCCGAGCCGTGGGAGGTCGCGAGCGTCATGGTGTTCCTCGCGAGCGACCTCTCCTCGTACATGACCGGCGAGGTCGTGTCGGTCTCGAGCCAGCACCCCTGACGCCCGCACGTCGCACACCGCGCACCCCGGAGGACCGGAGATGACCACGATCGTCGAGAAGCCCGCCGACCTGCTCGCCCTCGCCGGCGCGGACCTGGGGACCACCGACTGGGAGCAGATCGACCAGTCGCGGGTCGACCTGTTCGCGGACGCCACCGGCGACCACCAGTGGATCCACGTCGACGTGGAGCGGGCCAGGGCGGAGTCGCCGTTCGGTGGCCCGATCGCGCACGGCTACCTCACGCTGTCGCTGGTCAACCTCTTCCTCCCGGAGCTGCTCGAGGTCCGCGGCGCCTCGATGGGCGTGAACGTCGGCCTCGACCGCGTCAGGTTCCCCTCCCCCGTCCCCGTCGGGGCGCGGGTGCGGGGCCGGGGTGAGGTGCTGGAGGTCGAGGAGGCCAAGGGCGGCGTGCAG
>CBFGTJ010000122.1:0-9667 GCA_965651815.1 uncultured Microthrixaceae bacterium
CTAACCATGCGTTAAACCGGCGTATACAGGGAGTGGTTGCGCACGGCGCCTCCGTGGTCGGCGGGGTGCGTGGCGCCCCGGACGACCCCGAGGACCGAACCCGACTGGGACCGCCTGGTCACGGGCGTGCTCATGGTCGCCCTCGGTGTGGTGTGGTTCCTCTCGACCCTCGAGGTGTTCCGCCCGAACTGGAGGATCCTGCTCCCCGCCGCGCTGGTCGCCGTCGGTGCGCTGTCGATCCTGCTGGCCCTCGCCGGGCGCCGCGTCGACGTGGTCGGCACCGGGGTGCTCCTCGTCGTGCTGGTCGTCGTCGCGTCGGTCGCCCCCTCGAACCTGAGCTGGCGCGTCGGCGAGCAGGAGGTGCGGCCCGACAGGCTGGCCGAGCTCGACGACCGGTACTCGCACGGCATCGGCGAGGTGACCGTCGACCTGCGCCTCCTCGAGCTCGAGCGCGACGTCGACCTGGAGGTCAGCAACGGCGTCGGCGAGGTGGTCGTGCGGGTCCCGCCGCGGGCGGCGGTGGAGGTCGACGCGAGGGTCGGGGTGGGTGAGGCCGTGGCCGGGAACCACGCGTCCACGGGGTTCAACCACCGGCTCGAGGAGCGACTGGAGGGCGAGGGCCCGACCCTGCGCCTCGACCTGTCCGTCGGCATCGGCCAGATCCGGGTGGAGCGATGAGCACGCAGGGCACCACACCATCGGCCGAGCGCAGGGTGGACCGGCGCGGCCTCATCGCAGGGCTCGTGTTCGTCGTCCTCGGCGTCGCGTTCCTGCTGGACGAGCTCGACGTGCTCGAGATGCGCCTCGCCTACGTGCTCCCGGTGCTGCTCATCGCCGCCGGGGTGTGGATCCTCCTCGGCCGCACCTCCAACGGGGGCGGGCGATGACCCGCCGCAGCGAGCTGCTCGTCGGCGGCCTCCTCGTCCTGGTCGGGGTGCTGTGGCTGCTCGACGTCGCGGGCGTCGTCGACGCGTGGCGGTGGGGCGTCGTCGGTCCGGTGCTGCTCGTCGCGTTCGGGCTCTGGCAGGTGGTGACCGCGTTCGGCGGCACCGAGGCCGACGTCGTGGGCGGCCGCGTCGACGTGCTCGCCGCGCTGGGCGACCGGCACCTCCGCTGCGATGGACCGTTCGAGGGCGGCTCGGTGGTGACGCTGCTGGGTGACGTCGAGCTCGACCTGACCGGGGCGACGCTCGGCGACTCGCCCGTGGAGCTGTCCGCGACCGTCGTCCTCGGCGACCTCGACCTCCTCGTGCCAGCCGACGGGCGGGTGCGCACCGTCGGCCCGACCCTGCTGTCGGACGTGAAGGTGCGCCGCGGCGCGGTGCACCCCGACGCGGGTGGACCCGTCACGGGCGAGGGGGAGGGCGCCGGCACGGGACCCGAGCTGGTCATCCGGACCTTCGGCCTGCTCGGCGACCTCACCGTCCGCTAGCCACCCACCGTTCTGCGATGCGAGATCGGGGCCCTGACCCCGCTCTGGCATCACGGAACGGGGTGTTCGACCTCCTCGGTGGGTGCGGCCTCGGCGGGCAGCGACACCAGCTCCTCGCCCTCGCGAACGATCCGGTGGTGCGGGAGTCCCTGGAGCGGCTTCGCACCCGAGCGCTGCAGGTCACGGCAGATCTTTCGGGTCACGAAGAACGTGACGAGCGGGGCGACGACGAACAGCACCCGGAACGCGTTGGTCACGCTCTCGGGCCCGAGCTCGAACGCGCCGGCGATCACGTCGTTGCTGCCCGCGAAGAACAGGACGACGAACCCGGCCAGCCCGGCGGCTCCGATCGCGGTGCGCAGCGGGGCGTCACGGGGCCGCTCGAGCAGGTTGTGGGGCTCCCGGTCCTTGCGGTAGCGGGCCTCGATCCACGGCCACAGGTAGAGCACCCCGAACGCGAGCGTCGGTAGCAGCACACCCGGGTAGAACGGGTTCGGGATCATGTAGCCGCCGATGCGCGTCTCCCAGCCCGGGAACAGGCGCAGTGCGCCGTCGATCCAGCCCATGTACCAGTCGGGCTGCGACGCGGAGGTCACCGCGGCCACCGCCTCGGTGCTGCGGAACGGCCCGTAGGTCCAGATCGGGTTGATCTGTGCGAGCCCGCCGAGCGCGGCGACGACCGCCGAGGTGACGAACATCAGCCCGGCCGCCTTCATCGCGAAGCCCGGCCAGGCGCGGATGCCCACGACGTTGTCCTCGCGGCGCGGCCCGCCCGGGTACTGGGTGTGCCGCTGCCGCCAGACGAGCGCCAGGTGCACGGCGACGAGCAGGCCGATGATCGCCGGGAGGATCAGCACGTGCAGCGTGTAGAAGCGGGGGATGATCGATTCGTCGGGGAACTCGCCGCCGAACACGGCGAAGGCCAGGTCGGGGCCGATCAGCGGGATCGACAGCGCGGTGGCGTACGCGACGCGCACGCCGGTGCCCGACAGCAGGTCGTCGAGGAGCGAGTAGCCGAAGAACCCGTTGCCGATGCCGAGCACCAGCAGGGTGAGCCCGATGATCCAGTTCAGCTCGCGCGGGCGGCGGAAGGCACCGGTGAAGAACACGCGCATCAGGTGCACCGACATCGAGGCGACGAACAGCAGGGCGGCCCAGTGGTGCATCTGGCGCATCACGAGGCCCGCGCGCACCTCGAAGGAGATGGCGAGCGACGACGCGTACGCCGCGGACATCTCCACGCCCTGCAGCGGCGCGTAGTCGCCGTCGTAGACGACCTCCCGGGTGGACGGCTCGAAGAAGAACGTGAGGTACACGCCGGTGAGCACCAGGATGACGAAGCAGTAGAGGGCGATCTCGCCGAGCAGGAAGGTCCAGTGGTTCGGGAAGACCTTCTCGAGCGCCTTCGACCCGAACCGGGCACCCCCCACGCGGTCGTCGAGCCAGCCGAGCAGGCGCCGAAGCAGCATGTCAGGTCCCCCAGTTCCAGAACCCCGGGCCGGTGGGCTCGGGGTAGTCGCCGGTCGCGACCACGTACCCGTCATCGTCGACCGCGATGGGCAGTTGCGGGAGCGGCCGGGTCGCCGGCCCGAACACGGGCTCGGCGCCGCGCAGCACGTTGAACGTGCTCTGGTGGCACGGGCAGACGAGCTCGTGCGTGCTCTCCCGGTAGAGCCCGACGGGGCAGCCGACGTGGGTGCAGATCTTCGAGTACGCGACCAGCCCCTCCGGTGCCCATTCCATCCGGTCGGCGGGGAGCTCCAGGTCCTCGGGGTCCACCCGGATGAGCAGGGTGGCGGCGTCCTCGTCCTGCTCGTGGCCCTCGGGGAACACCGTGAGCACGTTGCCGCGGCGGAGGTCCTCGGCGGCGACGGCCTGTCCGCCGGCGGTCACCATGCGGCGCCCGTTCCGCCACGACGTGCGGAACAGCGCCCGGCCGGGGGACGGGCCGAGGGAGCGGATCGGCAGCAGCAGCGCCGCGAGCAGGCTCAGCCCCGCGGCGGTGACGCTCGCGAGCAGGAGCCGGCGGCGGGACACCGGCCGGCTGCTCTCCTCGAGGGTGGTGATGAACTCGCGGCGGCGGGCGGCGGCGGACTCGAGCGGCGGCCGCTCCTCGATCGCGGGCTCGGGGCCGACCATCTCGTGGGACCACCGGACCAGGCCGATGCCGATGCCGCCGAGGACGATCGCGAGCAGGACGCCCTCGGCCTGGGGGTTGCCGCCGCGCACGTACACGACCAGCAGGGCGAGCCCGGCGACGGCCGCGGCGATGAAGACGCCGGCGGTGACCTTGTCGGCGGTGGTCGGGGGCAGCAGCGGGCGGACGGCGGTCGCGCCGGCCCCCTCGTCGCCGACCCGGTCGACCTCGTCGACCTGCGCAGCGGATGCACGGGCGGCGGGGCCGTCGCGACCCGCCTCGGGTTCGCCCGCGTCGTCCCCTACTCGCGGGTCCCGATCACCCTCGCCGCCACCAGCAGCAGGACCATCCCCACCAACCATGCGACCATCCCTTCCGTGACGGGTCCGATGCGGCCCAGCGCGAACCCTCCCGGGTCCGGCGGGTTGCGCAGGTGGTCGACGTAGCGGACCACCGCGGCGAGCTGTTCGTCGTCGAGGACGCCCTCCCCGAACTCCGGCATGCCGCCGGGGCCGATCCGTGCGGCCTGGGCGACCTGCAGGGCATCGGCGCGGGTGACCGCGGGCGCGTAGGAGCCCTGCCCGAGTGCCCCGCCGGAGCCGGCGGCGTTGTGGCAGCCGGCGCAGTTCGCCGTGTACAGCTGCTGCCCGAGCGGCAGGTCCGCACCCTCGACGTCCAGCTCGGGGATCTCGGGACCCTCCCCGAGCGTGGCGACGTACGCGACGAGGTCGGCGATCTCGTCGGGGCTGTACGCCGGTGGCTTGCGGAGGGGCTGGTCGCCCTCGCCGGTGCTGGCGGGCATGCGCCCGGAGGTCAGGTAGAAGTCGGCGGACGCGGCGCCCGCGTTCTCCAGCGTCGGGCCCTTGCCGTCGACGCCGGTGCCGTCGCGGGCGTGGCACGACGCGCACCCCTCCAGGTACAGGGCGCGACCGGCCTCGGGGTCGCCGAGCCGTCCGCCGGCGGCGGTGCGGGTCTCGTCGTCCTCGTCGGCCTGCGCGGCGCGCACGGTCGTGCCCGCAGCGTCGGAGGCGGCTTCCGCGGGGGCGCGTGCCGCCTCCCACCAGGTGCCCAGCGCCACGACGGCGCCGCAGCCCAGCACGGCGGCCATGGAGCGGAGGCGCGGGTGGCGTCGTGCGGAGGTCATGACAGCAGGTAGAGGGACCCGAACACCGCGAGCCACACGACGTCCACGAAGTGCCAGTACGCGGTGACCATGTCGACCGTCGCTGGGCCGTTCACCGCGAACGCCGGCTGGGTGCTCCGGCCGAGCACCACCGAGAGGGCGAGGATGCCGCCGATGATGTGCAGCCCGTGGAACCCGGTCATCGTGTAGAAGGCCGAGCCGTACGGGTGCGACGAGATCGAGAACTCGAGCTGGGTCCACTCGAAGGCCTGGCCGGCGACGAACACGACGCCGAGCGCGATGGTCACCGCCATCCACCTGCGCAGCGTCGCGAGGTCGCCCCGCTCGGCGGCGCCGGCCGCGGCGTGCACGGTCACGCTGGAGGTGACGAGCAGGGCGGTCAGCACCAGGGCGAGCGGGATGTCGAGGTGCACGTCCGCCGGTGGCCACGGGCCCTCGGACTCCGCCCGCAGGGTGAACATCGCGGCGAACAGCGCGACGAAGAACATCAGCTCCGAGGAGATGAACACGATCGTCCCGACCGTCATGTACGACGGCCGCTCGATGGCGTTCGAGTCGGGGTCGTACGCGGGAGCCGCCGAGGTCGTCGCCACTCCGCCGATGTACCCCCGAGCGGTGGTGGGCAGAAGCGCTTGCGCCGCGCGCCGTCCGCGGTCATGGGCGCAGCGGTGTGGGTAGGGGAGGGGGCATGCCGGTGCCGGTCTGGGTGGGGGCGGCGATCGCCGCGGCCGCGGGGTCGGTCGCGGCGCTGGCACACCGGGCGATGCTGCGCGCCGCCGGTCGGAGGGCGCACCCGCTCGCGACGGCGTCCCTCGCCGCGGGCACGGCGCTGCTCGCGGTGGGGCTGGCGCCGGTGTGGGGGAGGGGCTTCACGGGTCACGTCGCAGCCCACCTCCTGCTCGGCATGCTCGGCCCGCTGCTCGTGGTGGTCGCCGACCCGCTCGGTGCGGTGCTCGGGGCGCTCGAGCCACCGCTGCGGCGACGGGCGCTGCGCTGGCTGCGCCACCCGTTCGTGGCCACCGTGTCGCGCCCCACCGTCGCGTGGGTGCTCGCGATGCTCAGCCCGTGGCTGCTGTGGCTCACCCCTGCGTACCGGGTGACCGAGCGCGTCGGGGTGCTACACGGGCTCGTCCACCTGCACTTCATCGCCTCGGGGATCCTGTTCGCGAGCGTCGTGCTCGGGGTCGGCCCGCTCGGCCGGCGGGTGCCTCCGGCGGGAGGGATGCTCGCCCTGGTCATCACGCTGCCGACCCACGCCCTGCTCGGCCTGGTCGTGCTGTCGATGCGCGAGCCGACCCTGGGGGTCGCCTCGGGTGGGCTGGACGCGCTCGCGGACCAGCGGCGCGGCGCGGTGCTCATGTGGCTCGCCGGTGACCTGATCGCCACGGCGATGCTCGCCGCGGCGTTCCCCCGCTGGCTTGCGTGGGAGCGGCGACGCGCCCGCCGCGAGGACGAGTGGCTGCGCACCCGCTCGACGACCTGAGGGTTCCCCCGGGGTCGGCCCCCGGCGAGGTTGGTGGTCGCGGGTGGAGGGGTACGCGACCCCTCGAACGACGAGTGCCGCCCCGGCACGACCCACACGGGGACCACCCCCCCGGATCCACCCACGAAGGGGAACCACGATGGCGAAGTTGATGGGACGGCTCGCAGCCCTCGGCGCGGCACGCAAGTACGCGTCGAAGCACTCGGACCAGGTGCACGGCGGCATCGACAAGGTCGCCGGCATGGTGCGAGGGCGCGCCGGCGGCCATGCGGACAAGGTCGACAAGGCGGCGTCGCTGCTCAAGAAGGCGGCGACCGGGACGACGGACGCGGCGCGCTCCCACGACGAGGAGCAGCGCGGCTCCACAGGGGACCGCCAGCGCGAGCAGTCGCCACGGGGGCAGTCGCCACGGGGGCAGTCGCCGAAGGGGCAGTCGCCGAAGGCGAAGGCTGCCGCCAAGCGGCGCTGACCCCGCAAGCTCGCCGGGCCGGTGCGCACGACGCAATGAGGCGCCGCGCCGGCTCGGTCGAGGTCTGTCGTCGGTCGACGCCCTCCGCGCCCGGTCGGTGCGCGCTGGGTAGCGTTCGCCGTCATGGCGAGGAGGGCGATCGACCGGCGTGGGTTCCTGAAGGGTGCGGCCACGGCGGGCCTCGCCACGGGCGCGCTGTGGGTGCCCCGGCAAGCGGGCGCACGAGCGGGCACCCTGCTGCTGTCGATCGAGCCGGAGGCCACCGCGGGCACCACGCTCGAGTCGGTGATCGTGCGCGCGGACCGGCCCGGCTACGCGCGGCTGCTCGACGGTCCGCCGGAGCCGACGATCGTGCGGGACGACCTCGCCACGCCGTCACCGGGTCGCAGCGACCGCCGGCGGCCGCTCGCCGCGATCATCCACCTCACCGACATCCACCTGATCGACGCGCAGAGCCCGGTGCGCGTCGAGTTCCTCGACCACCTGGGCGACCCGTTCACCTCGGCGTTCCGGCCGCAGGAGACGCTCACGGTGCACGTCGCGGCCTCGATGCTCGAGCGACTCTCGCGGCTGCCCGTCGGGCCGATCACGGGGCGCCCGTTCGACTGCGCGGTGTCGACGGGCGACAACGTCGACAACCAGCAGACCAACGAGGCGCGGTGGTTCGTCGACCTGCTCGACGGTGCCGAGGTCACCCCCGACAGCGGTGACCACTCGCGCTACGAGGGCGTGCAGGACGGCGATCCCCGCTACTGGAACCCCGAGGAGGGCGCGACCGGTCGCTGGACCGACGAGCTGGGCTTCCCGGCGTACCCGGGCCTGCTCGACGCCGCTCGTCGGCCGGTGCGCTCACCCGGGCTGGCGGTGCCGTGGTACTCGACCTACGGCAACCACGACGGGCTGGTGCAGGGCGTGCTGCCCGTGACCCCCGCCCTCGCCGAGCTGTACGTCGACCGGTACAAACTCGTCGACCTGCCCGAGGGGATGGGGGGAGGTGCGTTCATCGGCTCGGTGGCCGGTGCGGAGCCGGCGGAGCTGCGCTCCAGGTTCGACTCGGGCGACTACCCCTACCGGGAGGTCACCCCCGACGAGGGCCGTGCGGTGATCACGCCAGCGGAGTGGATCCGGCTCCACCTCGAGTCGCCCGCGACGCCGGGCCCTGCCGGGCACGGGTACACCGAGGACCATCTGGAGCTGCCCTCGCTGCACTACGAGTTCGAGATCGCCCCGGGCGTCACCGGGATCAGCCTCGACACCGGCGGCTACTCGTCGGGGTCGATCGGCGAGACCCAGATGCAGTGGCTCGAGGAGGTCCTCGCCGCGCGGCACTCCCGCTACTTCGACGAGTCCGGGACCGAAATCCGCACCGGCAACGACGACCAGCTGGTCGTGCTGTTCAGCCACTTCAACCACCGGTCGATGACCCGGCCGATGGTCGACCCGGAGCGCCCGGACGAGCGCCGCGTGCTCGGCCCCGAGTTCGTCGAGTTCGTGCACCGCTGGCCCAACGTCGTCGCCTGGGTCAACGGGCACCACCACGTCAACGAGGTGCAGCCGATGCCGGACCCGGCCGGGCGGACCGGCGGGTTCTGGGACATCAACACCGCGTCGCACGTCGACCACCCGCAGCACGCACGGCTCGTCGAGCTGGTCGACAACGACGACGGCACGCTGTCGATCTTCTGCACCATGGTCGACCACGCCGCGCCGGCCGCCACCGATCCCGACGACCGCACCTTCCTCGGGCTCGCGTCGATCGCCCGGGAGCTCGCGGCGAACGACCCGCAGTCACGTGCCCGCGACGCCGCCGGGCGGCCCGAGGACCGCAACGTGGAGCTGGTCATCACCGCGCCGTTCGACCTGAAGGCGGCGGGCATCGGCGACGCGCCGAGCGGGGAGCGCGCGAGCGGGGCGGCGGCGTCCGACTCCGAGTCCGAGTCCGATGACCTGCCCGTGCTCGCCGGGGTCGCTGCCGGCGTCGCCGCGGTGGGCGTGGCCGGTGCCGTGGCGCTCCGACGCCGCCGCGCCCAGGTGGCGAGCGGCGACGGGCCGGGGTGATCGGTCGAGCGGCGCGCGGTCAGCGGAAGTCCGCGACCCACTCCTCGCTGCGCTCCCACAGCTCCTTGGCGAGCTCCGGGGTGGCGATCGGGTTCGGGGCCTTGGTGCGGCAGTCGTCGTAGAAGGCGCCGTTGGGGCCCTCGAGGTCCTTCGCGGTCGCGCAGTACAGCGAGGTGGTCGCGCCCTGCTCGGGCGAGCGCATGAACATCTTCATGATCGGGCGGATCGGCCACGGCACCCGCCGCCACACGTCCGACGCGATGACCCCGGGGTGCAGCGAGCAGGCCTCGAGCCCGCGCGACTCGTAGCGGCGCGCGAGCTCCTGGGCGAACAGCACGTTGCACAGCTTCGACACGCCGTACTCCCGCAGGCCGGTCGTGGTCGCGGTGGGACGGCGCAGCGCTTCCCAGTCGATGCCCTTCGCCGTGTAGTGCGACTCCGAGGCCACGACGACGACCCGGCCCGGTGCGCCGTCGCCGAGCCGTTCGAGCAGCTCCGTGGTGAAGAGGAAGTGGCCGAGGTGGTTGATGCCGAACGCGAGCTCGAAGCCCTGGGCGGTCTGGCCACGCTGTCCGGCGACGCCCGCGTTGTCGACGAGCACGTCGAGGTGCTCGCCACGCTCGACGAGCGCGTCGGCGGCCGCCTTCACGGAGGCCAGGTCGGCGAGGTCGAGGTGCACGTACTCGACCTCGCCGTTGCCGGTCGCCGCGGTGATCTCCTCGATCACCGGCGTGGTCTTCGCCTCGGACCGGTTGGCGAGGATGACCCGCGCGCCGCGGGCGGCGAGCCCGTGCGCGGTGGCCTTGCCGATGCCGGTGTTCGCTCCGGTGACGAGGAACGTGCGGCCGTCGAGGTCCTTCTCCATCCGTTGACCCTCCCCGAGGTGTTGCACCGCCGGGGAGCGTACGCCGAGCGGGGCGGTGCGGCGCCGCCGGGTCCGCGGC
>CBFGTJ010000123.1:0-9576 GCA_965651815.1 uncultured Microthrixaceae bacterium
TGGCCGCCTTGCGGCGCTTCTCCGCATGGCGCTCGAGGGTCTCGAGGTCCGCGTACACGAGCTCGACCTCGAGGGTCTCGAGCTGCTCGACCGGGTCGGTGGAGCCGGGGACGTCCTCGTCGCGGAAGGCCCGCAGCACGAACACGATCGCGTCGACCTCGCGGATGTGGGCGAGGAACCGGTTGCCGAGCCCCTCCCCCTGGGCCGCCCCCTTGACGAGCCCGGCGATGTCGACGAACTGGACGCTCGCGGGGATGACCGTCTTGCTGCCGCTCATCTCCGCGAGCTTCGTGAGGCGGTCGTCGGGCACCTTGGCGACCCCGATGTTGGGGTCGACGGTCGCGAAGGCGTAGGGCGCTGCGAGGGCGCCGCCGCCGGCGAGAGCGTTGTAGAGGGAGGACTTGCCGGCGTTGGGGAGGCCGACGAAGCCGAATCGTTCCATGGAGGTCCTGGTCTGTCGGGGGTGCCGCACGGTGCGCGCGGCCGCGTCGGAGGGTAGTGGCTGGCCCCCGGTTGGAGCCCACGGTCGGTGCTCCGGTAACGTGGTCCGCCATGTCGAAGCGCACGTCGAAGAAGAAGGCCAACGTGCGGCGGAAGAAGGCCAACCACGGCCGCAAGCCGAACCTCGGCCGCAACTCCTGAGCCACTTCCGGCCGCCCTGCCGGCCCGCGCCCTGACCCCCCGTTCCTCGGCGGGGTCCGTCGCGCGTCAGGCGTCGCTCCCCGGCCGCTCCGGCACCGCGTAGATCAGGGGCACCGACGCCACCGACGTCAGCCCCTTCACCACGACGTTCGCCCACACGATCGACGCCGCGACGCCGAAGGGCACGTCGCCCGCGAAGGCGATCGCCACGAACACGATCGAGTCGAGCGGGACCGACACCGCGTTGGACGACAGCACCCGTCCCCACTGCGCGCGCTCGCCGAAGCGGAGCACCCACCGGTGGTACACCTCGGTGTCGACGAGCTCCGCGACGACCTGGGCGATCACCGACGCGAACGTGATCCGCAGGACCGGGGTCAGCACCGGTCCGAACCACTCCTGCGCGGGTGTCGAGACCGCGTCGTCCCCGGGCAGGTTCGCCGTGGCCCACATGGCGCCCGCGGCGACCAGGTTGAGCACCGCGGTGCACACGATGACCACACGCGCCGCGGACCGTCCGCCGGCCTTGTGGACCAGGTCGCGCAGCGTGAACGTGAGCGGGTAGGTGAGCGTGCCGGCGTCGACGGAGAAGCTCGCCCAGTCCGGACCGACGCGCAGGATCCGCACCGACATGACGTTCGCCATGATCGAGAACGCGGCGTAGCCGGTCACCGCGGCGAGCAGCCACCGCATCGGGCCGTCGCCCCCACGGTGCGCCTCGACCGGCGCTGGTCGCGACAGGGTCACGGGTCGAAGGTACCGTTCGCCCGTGGCACCGAGGGACGGACAGCTGCTCACCATCGCCCTGGGCGACGACCCCGCCGCGTGGTCGGCCGCCGGCTTCTGCGTGGAGGGCGCCTCGCTCACGCTCGGCTCGACGACGCTCGTGCTGCTCGGCACCGGCGGGGGCTTCGCGGGATGGGCGCTCGCGGGGGTGGACGACCCGATCGACGGGCTCCCCCGCGTCGACCCGGTCCCGCCGTCGGTCGGGCCGACCCACCTCAACGGGATCACCTCGATCGACCACGTCGTCGTGCGCACCGGGGACTGCGACCGCACGATCGAGGCCTTCACCTCAGCGGGGTTCGCGGTGCGCGGCGGGCGGAGCACGACCAGCTACGGCGCCCCGCTCCGCCAGACGTTCTTCTGGGCGGGCGACGTGATCCTCGAGCTCGTCGGCCCGGACGCCGGGGAGCCCACCACGGACGAGCCGACCTCGATCTTCGGGCTGGCGCTCGTCGCGTCCGACCTGGACGCCACGGCCGAACACCTCGGCCCGCTGCTCGGCACGCCGAAGCCCGCGGTCCAGCCCGGCCGGCGCATCGCAGGGCTGCGGCACCGCGACGTCGGCATCGGGCTGCCGGTGGCGGTGATGAGCCCCCACATCCGGGGTGGAGGCGAAGCTACCGACGGGTAACATCGGCGGATGGCCGAGTACCGTGCACCCGTCAAGGACGCCCTGTTCGCGCTGCGCCACGTCGGCGAGCTCGAGAAGCTGGCGTCCACCGAGCGCTACGCCCATGCGGACCTCGAGACCGTGGAGTCGGTCCTGGAGGAGCACGGGCGGTTCATGCAGGAGGTCTTCGCTCCGGCGAACGCCATCGGGGACCGCGAGGGGCTCGAGTGGAGCCCCGAGGGCGTCAAGGTCCCGAAGGCCTTCACCGAGGCGTACCAGAAGTTCGTCGAAGCGGGCTGGCAGGGGCTGAACGCCCACACCGAGTACGGCGGCGCCGGGTTCCCCGAGGCGGTGTTCTCGCTCGGGGCGGAGTTCATGTGCGCCGCCAACAACGCGCTGACGATGGCCCCGGGCCTCACCACCGCGGCCATCGAGCTGCTCCAGGAGTGGGGCACCGAGGAGCAGAAGGAGGTCTACCTCCGCAAGCTCGTGACCGGTGAGTGGACCGGCACGATGAACCTCACCGAGCCCCAGGCGGGCTCCGACGTCGGCCTCAGCACCACCCGTGCGGTGCCGCAGGACGACGGGACCTACCGGATCACCGGCACGAAGATCTTCATCTCGTTCGGCGAGCACGACATGGCCGAGAACATCATCCACTTCGTGCTCGCACGCCTCCCCGACGCCCCGCCCGGGACCAAGGGCATCTCGCTGTTCCTCGTCCCGAAGTTCCTGGTGGAGGAGGACGGCTCGATCGGGCAGCGCAACGACGTCCGCTGCGTGTCGATCGAGCACAAGATGGGCATCCACGGCTCCCCCACCTGCGTCATGAGCTTCGGCGACGAGGGCGGCGCCGTCGGCTACCTCGTCGGCGAGGAGAACCGCGGCATGCGCGCCATGTTCACGATGATGAACTCGGCCCGCATCGCGGTGGGCATCCAGGGCGTCGGCCTGGGCGACGCGGCCTACCAGAAGGCGCTCGCCTACGCGCACGAGCGGCGGCAGGGCACCGAGATCGGCGGCGACTCGAAGGGCCCGGCGCCGATCATCGTGCACCCCGACGTCCGGCGGATGCTGCTGTCGATGCGTTCCAGCGTCGAGGCCACCCGCGCGCTGGTCGTCTACAACTCGGCGGCGATCGACCTGTCCCGGGCGCTCGAGGGCGACGAGGCGGAGTTCTGGCGCGAGATCGCCGAGCTGCTCACGCCGGTCACCAAGGCGTGGTGCACCGACGTGGGCATGGAGGTCACCTCCACCGCCATCCAGGTGTTCGGCGGGATGGGCTACATCGAGGAGAGCGGGGTGGCCCAGCACTTCCGCGACGCGCGGATCGCCCCGATCTACGAGGGCACCAACGGCATCCAGGCGATGGACCTGGTCGGGCGGAAGCTGCCGATGCGCATGGGCGGCGTGGTGAACGACCACCTGCAGCGCATGCGCGACCTCGACGCCGAGCTCGAGAAGGCCGGCGAGGACCTCGCGTCGATCCGCTCCAACCTGGCCGAGGCGGTCGCCGCGCTGACCTCCGCGACCGAGTGGATCATGACCAACGGCCTCGCGGACCCGAAGGAGGCGCTCGCCGGCGCCACCCCGTACCTGAGGATGTTCGGCACGGTCACCGGCGGCTGGCTCATGGCTCGGCAGGCGCTGGCGGCGCGCGCCGAGCTGGACGCGGGCTCCGACGACGCCGACTACCTCCGGGCGAAGGTCGCCACGGCCCGCTTCTACTGCGAGCAGGTCCTGCCCACCGCGGCCGGGCTCGTCCCGTCGGTCACGGCGGGCGCGTCGGTCCTCTACGAGGTCGACGGCGAGTCCCTGGCGTCGGTGTGACCGCCGGAATCGCCCCTCGCACGGGCGGCTAGCCTCGCCCCGCACATGCTCGACCACGTCTTCACCGATGCGATCGGTGCACTCCGTGACGCTTTGGAGAACGCGCTGCTCGAGCGCCAGGCCTTCGAGGAGCGCCTCCACACCGACGTCCTGCTCGGCGACCTCATCTGGGAGACGAGCTACGGCATCCCCGGGGAGGGGCACCCTCCCCGGGTCCAGGCCGACCTGACGCTCGCGTGGCCCACCTGGTCGCAGACGGCGTACCGGTCCTGGTACATCGAGGAGGAGCTGCCCGAGCCGCCGCGCATCGAGATCGAGGTGGTCGCGCGCATCCAGCGCCTCGCCGCGCCACCTGACGCCCGGCGCGTCCTCGACGCGCTCCCCCGCGAGAGCCCGACGATCGGCCACGAGCGCCTGCAGCGATCGGGCCCCACGGTGGAGGCCGTGTCGAACGAGGACCTCACCGAGACGGTGCACGCCATCGAGGTGAGCTACGAGGGCGGCTACGAGCTCGACGAGGCGGCGCTCGCCGACGGCTCGATCCTCGACGACCACTTCTCGTCGATGGGTGGCTGGATCTCCTCGACCCTCGTGCGCCTCGGGGACCTGGACTTCGAGTTCCTCCCGCCGTCCGACAAGGACGACGACTGAGTCACCCCGCGGAGCTGCACGGCGCCGCGGCGCCCTCCGGCGCCCCGGCCAGTGCCTGCTCCAGCGCCCGCCGCACCTTCTTGCGGCCGAGGCGGGGCCAGCGGTCCCGGCAACGCCGCAGGTCCTCCCTGGTCCGCCGGTGCAGCTCGCCGGCCACCGCGCCCGCGGCGAGCGCCGCGTCGCCGCCGAGCTCCGCACCCACGCGGGTCACCAGCTCGCCGCCCGCGACGTCGTCCTGCAGGGCGCCGAAGCGGTCCTGGAGCTTCCTGAGCTCCTTCTGCAGCGGGTCGAGGCTGCCCTCGGGGTACAGCGCCGCGAAGGCCGCCACCAGGTACCGGAGCCGCTTGAGCCGCCGTCGCAGCCGGTGCCAGTCGGCGGGGTCGTCCGACGCGATCAGCCGGTCCCCGCGGCGAAGCGCGCGCTGGTAGGCGCGGCAGATCAGGTCGTCGACGATCGGTCCCGTCGGCCGCAGGGCCGCGGGTCCGGGGTCGCTGCCGCCGATCCGGTGCACCGAACCCAGGACGTACCAGCGCCGCAGGAGCACCTGGTGGGCGTCCGAGCGGATCTTCGCGACCAGTTTCCCGTGGGCGTCCTCCCGCCTGCGGGCCAGCTCGGCGCACAGGCGCTCGGACCCGTCCCCCAGGGCGGGCGGCACGTGCTCCGCGAGCTCGTCGTAGGACTGGAGCAGCACGTCCAGGTCGCGCACCGGCGAGGTCGCCGCGGCCAGCTCGGCGGTCAGGGCGCGCAGCAGTTCGAGCTCCTCGGGCGGGTACACGTCCCGCCCCGCGGCGAGCAGGGACCGGGCGCGCCGCAGCCCCACGCGGTAGTCGTGCAGCGCCTCGACGTCGTCACCGGCCAGCACGGCCGGTTCGTGCCGCCGGACCTCGGCGAGCAGGTCCGCCAGCACGAGCGCGAAGACGCGCCCGGCGGGCTGCTCCCGGTCGCCCGGTCCGAGCGCGACCGGAGCACCCCGCCCGTCGTCCGATCCCGTCATGTCGCCCAGTCTCGCACCCTCTCGGTGTGGACCGGGCGGACTCGGCGCGACCGGTGCCGGCTCAGTTCGCCCGTGCCGCGGTGGCGACCTCGTCGCCGGCCGCCTGGTCGTCGCCGAAGGACGTCGCCTGACGCTTCGAGAACACGACGCTCGCGAGCACGACGAGGAGGGCGGCTCCGGCGATCACGAACCGCACGTCGTTGTCGCCCAGGCTGATGATGGCGGGCAGCACGAGCAGCGAGACCAGGTTCATCACCTTGATCAGCGGGCTGATCGCCGGGCCGGCGGTGTCCTTGAAGGGGTCGCCGACGGTGTCGCCGATCACGACGGCCTTGTGGACGTCGGACCCCTTGCCGCCGTGGTTGCCCTCCTCGATGTACTTCTTGCCGTTGTCCCAGGCGCCGCCGGTGTTCGACAGGAAGTAGGCCATCAGCGAGCCGACGATGATCGCCGCGGCGAGGAACCCGCCCAGCGCCAGGTGGCCGAGGCCGAAGCCGATGACGACCGGCATCAGCACGGCGAGGAGCGCCGGGGTGGTGAGCTCGCGCAGCGCGGCACCGGTGCAGATGTCGATCACCGGGCCGTAGTCGGGCTTGTCGGTGCCCTCCATGATCCCCGGCTTCTCGCGGAACTGGCGGCGCACCTCCTGCACGACGATGCCGGCGGTGCGGCCCACCGCGAGGATCGCGAGGCCGGAGAAGAGGAACACGACGGTGCCGCCGACGAGCGCACCGGCGAACGTCTTCGGATCCGCGATGTTCAGGGCGACCTGCTCGAACGCCTCGGCGACGGTGCCCGGGAGCTCGAGCTGCGCCGCGATCGTCTCGCGGAAGGAGGCGAAGAGGGCGACCGCCGCGATCACGGCGGACCCGATGGCGAAGCCCTTCGTCACGGCCTTGGTCGTGTTGCCGACGGTGTCGAGCCCGTCGAGGATCGTCTCGGTCTCGCCGTGGAGCTCGCCGGACATCTCGGCGATGCCCTGGGCGTTGTCGGCGATCGGGCCGAAGGTGTCCTCCGCCACGACGATGCCGGTGGTGGACAGCATGCCGATCGCGGTCAGGGCGACGAGGTACACCGAGTAGAGCACGTTACCGTCGCCGAGGCCGAGCCCGACGAGGATCGCGACGGCGATGGCCACCACGGCCCACACGGCGGACTCCATGCCGCTCGACATGCCCGAGAGGATGACCGTCGCGGGGCCGGTCCGGCCCGACTCGGCGATGTCCCGGACGGGCTTGAAGTCGCTCGAGGTGAAGTACTGGGTGATGCGGCTCACGACCTGGCCGAGCACCACGCCGACCACGATCGCGGCGAACATGCGCGCACCGGCACCGCCGACCTCGCCGTCGGGGTCGCCGACGTAGCCGAACGCGATCACGGCGGCGCCGACCAGCATGATCACCGAGGCGATGTTGACGCCGCGGTTGATCGGCCGCAGGGCGTCGGTCTCGCCCGGGCGGGCCTTCACGAGGTAGATCGAGACCATCGAGGCGAGCAGCCCGACGCCCATCATCGCCAGCGGGAAGATGAGCCCCTTCACCGCCTCGGCGCCCTCGATGCCGATCGCGTTGAACGCGGTGACGCCGAGGATGATGTTGGCCACGAGGACCACGCCGAACGACTCGAAGAGGTCGGAGGCCATGCCGGCGCAGTCGCCGACGTTGTCGCCCACGTTGTCGGCGATGGTCGCCGGGTTCCGCGGGTCGTCCTCGGGGATCCCGGCCTCGACCTTGCCGACGAGGTCGGCGCCCACGTCCGCGGCCTTGGTGAAGATGCCGCCGCCGACCCGGAGGAAGAGCGCGAGGAGCGAGCCGCCGAAGCCGAACCCGACGAGGATCGCGGAGGCGGTGTTCTGGAACACCATCACGATCACGGTGGCCCCGAGGAGCCCGAGCCCGGCGGTGAAGAGCCCGACGGTGCCGCCGGCGCGGAACGCCACCTGCAGTGCGGCGTCCATGCTCCCGGTCCGGGCCGCGGCCGCGGTGCGGAGGTTGGCCCGGGTCGCGAGCCACATGCCGAGGTAGCCGATGAAGCCGGACGCGAGGCACCCGCCGAGGAACGCGACGGTGCGCCAGAGCCCCGACTGCACCCGGCTGAGCCCCTCACCGGTCGGCGAGAGCACCTCTGCGGAGGTGACGAACACGATGATGGCGAGCGGCACGACGATCAGGACGATCGTGCGGAACTGCCGCATGATGTAGGCCATCGCGCCTTCCTGCACCGCCGCGGCGATCTCGTCCATCTGCTCGGTGCCGGTGTCCTTGGCGAGCACGCCGCGCATCATCACGAACCCGACGAGCAGCGCGAGCACCGAGATCACGGCGCAGAACACGAGCCAGAACCACTCCTGACCGCCCAGCTCGAAGATCTGGTAGCCACCCTCGGCGGCCAGTACGTGCGTCATCGACTTCCTCTGCAGATGGGGAGCGCGCGGCGCTCGTGGACGGATGCGGGCAGCACGTCGGGCGTGCCGGTCGGGCGCGGCCCGACGCCGAGCCTCGGAGAGTTCAGTTGAACGGTGGCGGCTGAGTCAAACACCGTCCCGGGGCCCACGCGTGGCGTCACCCAGCTCAGCCGCCCGGGGCCGTCGTGGTGGTCGTCGACGTGGTCGCGCGGCCGCCGCCGGAACCCTCGGCGGCCTCGCGGTCGAGCATCTCGGCCGCGCGGCGCAGCAGCTCGCTGGCCTGGTCGAGCAGTTCCGCCGGGGTGGGCTCCCCCTCCCCGTCGGGCACCGTCGTGGTCGTGCCGTTCGACGTCGGTGGTTCGGGGGTGCCGTCCGGCTCCAGCTCCGCCACGTCGCTGCCGGCCACCGCCCGGTCCGGGTCGTCGTCGAGCAGGTCCGCGAGGGCCGTGTCGATGTCGGCGCCGAAGCCGACGTTCTCGCCGGACACGACCACGACCGCCTTGAGCGTGAAGCGGCCGCTCGACTCCTCCGCCGCGTACACCGGGCGCAGGTACAGCAGCGAGTTGCGGAACGGCAGGATCAGCATGTTGCCGATGCGCACGCGGCTGCCGCTGCGGCCGACGAGGGTCTGGTACTCCGCGAACGGCGTGTAGGTGACCATGCGCTGGTGCGCCTGCAGCGGGCCGTCGACCTCGTTGTTGCGCTGGGTCTCACCGCCCGAGGAGTCGACCATCACGACCTGCTCGAGGCGCCCGTAGGACCCGGGGTCGCTGCGGGCGACCATGATCGCCGGCATCCTCCGGCCCGTGTCGTCCCCCGACGCGAGCACGTACGGGCGGGTCAGGACGAACTCCGCCTCCTCCGCGTCGCCGATGCGCATGTACTGGTAGTACGGCTCGATCCGCGGGTGCTGCCCGCCGAGGGGGGCGGGGTCCGAGTCGCCGTCGCTGTCGACGTTCGTCGAGCGGTCCGGCGGCTGCTGGCCGACCGCCCACCGGTCGCTGTTGTTGAAGAAGGTGGACGGTGAGCCCTGGTGGTAGCGGCCCCACACCGTGGTCTGCGCCTTGAAGAGGAACTCCGGGTAGCGGAAGTGCTGCATGACCTCCGCGGGGATCTCCTCGGTGAACAGCCCCGGGAACGCACGGGCGTACGCGCGGATGATCGGGTCGCGCTCGCCGTACAGCTCGTCGGTCAGGTACAGGGTGACGTCCCCGTCGTAGGCGTCGACGACCGCCTTGACCGAGTTGCGCAGGTAGTTGAACGTCCCCGAGGCGCCCCGTGCGACCGACGCGGCGTCGACGCTCTGGGAGTACGGGTAGTCCGAGCTGGTCGTGTACCCGTCGACCACGTACTTCACCCGGTTGTCGAGCAGGACCGGGTACGGGTCCGCGTCGAGCTGGAGGTAGGGGGCCAGCGCGTGGACGCGCTCGACGACGTTGCGGTGGAAGATGACCTTCGACTCGCTGGTCAGGTTGTCCGAGATCAGCGGCTCGATCTCGCCGAAGCGGAGCGCGAACGCCGCACGGCGCACGAGCGAGCCCATCTCGACCCCCGAGCTGCCCTCGTACTCGGTGGTGACGTCGTCGTCGCTCAGCTCGGTCTGCCGGGTGCCGACGATGGCGTACCCGTCCATGTTCTCGCCGTGGTAGATCTCGGGCC
>CBFGTJ010000124.1:0-9459 GCA_965651815.1 uncultured Microthrixaceae bacterium
CGCCACGAGCGCGAGCACTGATTCGTTGAAGTCCTGGTCGAGCTCGCCAGCCACCCCGGCAAGGTGTTCTCCCGGGAGGACCTGCTCGAGAAGGTGTGGGGCCACGGCGTGTTCGGCGACGGGCGGCTCGTCGACGTCCACATCCGCCGCCTGCGCACCAAGGTCGAGACCGACCCCGCACACCCGCGCCACGTCGTCACCGTGAGGGGGCTGGGGTACAAGCTCCAGCCGTGACCACGACCCGATGAGCGCCGACGCACCCCGCGACCAGCCGGAGCGAGAGCACGCGGCGCCGCGCTACGAGATCGAGGGCATCCGGTTCGGCCTGCGCGGCCGCATCACCCTCGCCGTCGCGCTCGTCGGCCTGTTCCTCTCCGTGGTCCTGTCGTTCACCACGCTGACCGTCGCCCAGGACACGCTGCTCGACAAGCGGGAGGAGGGGCTCACCGCGCGCATCGCCGCGAACTCGGCGACGATCCGGGGCAACGTCACCAACGCCGACCCGTCGGAGCTGCAGACGCTGCTCAGCTCGCTGCCCGACGGCGGCATCCCGTCGCTCGTGTCCCTCGACGGGGGCCGCGGCCCGGTCACCGTCAGCGTCGACGCCCGCTACGGGGTGGAGTCGCTGCCGCCCGAGCTGCGCAGCAAGGTGGTCGAGGACCGCGAGCCCGCCATGATGCGCTTCGCGACCGACGCGGGGACGCTGCTCGCCGCCGGGGTCCCGATCCCCGACACCGAGCTGTTCTACTTCGAGGTGACGCCGCTGTACGACGTCGACACCGCGATCCGCACGCTGCGTGTCACGCTGATCGGCGCGACGCTCGCCGCGACGGTCGTCGCGATGATGCTGGGGTTCTGGTCCAGCCGCTACGCGCTGCGGCCGCTGAAGCGCATCGGCGAGGCCGCCGAGTCGGTCGCGATGGGGCAGCTCGACACCCGCATCGACTACGACGCGTACGCCGCGGACGTCGACCTCGCACCGCTGGTCGCGAACTTCAACGGCATGGTCTCCGCGCTGCAGGACCGCATCGACCGCGACGCCAGGTTCGCGAGCGACGTCAGCCACGAGCTCCGCTCCCCGCTCACGACGCTCAACGCGTCGATCGAGGTGCTGGCCAACAACCGCGACGAGCTGCCCGAGCGTGCCCAGCAGGCCCTCGACCTGCTGCGCCTCGACATGCGCCGGTTCACCCAGCTGGTCGAGGACCTGCTCGAGATCTCCCGCTTCGACGCCGGGGCGGTCCGCCTCGAGCTGGACGACGTGCACCTGGTGCCGACGGTGGAGGCCGCGGTGCGCGCCGCGTCCGACGAGCCGATCCCGGTCGAGGCCGAGCCCGGCCTGGAGCACCTGGTCGTCGCGTGCGACAAGCGGCGCCTGATGCGGATCCTCGCCAACTTCCTCGACAACGCCCGCAAGTACGCGGACGGCGCGACCGGCGTGTACGTGGAGAGCCACGGCGCGGACGACATCGGGCCGGCGCCGACCGTGCGCATCGCCGTCGAGGACAACGGCCCCGGCGTGCCCGAGTCCGAGCGCGCCCGCATCTTCGACCGGTTCAACCGCGGCGACCAGGGCGGCAGCCGCGGCACCGACGCCGGCGTCGGGCTGGGGCTCGCGCTCGCCGCGGAGCACGCACGGCTGCAGGGCGGCCGCGTGTGGGTCGAGGACCGCCACGACGGGGGCCAGGGCGCCCGATTCGTGATCGAGCTGCCGATGATCGCCCCGCACGAGGAGCGCGACGACGAGGAGCCGACCGACCTCGCCTCGATCACGCCGGAGGAGGCCGAGTCGCTGGCGCTCACCGGTGAGCTGCCCGCGATCCGCATGGAACAGCGGACCGAGCCGCCGCGCACGATCACCGAGCGGCACGAAGCCGGCACGGAGCGGACGTGATGGGTTGCTCGAGGTGCCGCATCGGCATCGCCGCGCTCGCCGCGCTGGCGTGTGCGCTCAGCGCGTGCGGGGTCTCGGTGGACGAGTCGCCCCGCCCCCTGCAGCTGCCCACGACGTCGACGACCGTGTCGCCGACCCCGCCGACGGGTGCGTTCGAGACGGTGCTCTACTACGTCGCCGAGGGGGACCTCCTCCCCGTGGTGCGCGACCTGCCGGACCGGACGCTCGAGACGATCCTCGCCGCGCTGTTGGACCCCCCGTCGGGCACCCCTCCGGGGCTGGGCACGTCGATCCCCTCGGGGACGACGCTGCTCGGCCTGCAACGGGACCGAAAGACGATCGCGGTCAACCTGTCCGAGCCGTTCCAGAACGTGGTCGGCCAGTCGCGCCAGCAGGCGATCGGCCAGATCGTGCTGACCGTCACCGAGCTCGCCGACATCGAGCGGGTCCGGTTCCTGATCGAGGGCGAGCCGGTCTCGGTCAGCTCACCGGTGCGCGGCGACGCCGAGCTCGTCGACGCGTGCGACTTCCGGTCGATGCTCGCGAGCGTCGGCGAGGCGGTGGACCGCTTCGAGCACATCCCGACCGCGGCGCTGATCCAGCTGATCGACCGGATCGACGAGCTGGAGCGGGAGTGCTCGCCGCCGCTGGCGCCGTCCTGACCGGCGCCGGTCAGCGGGCGAAGAACGGCTTGGCGACGGTCTCGTAGAAGTCGATGTCGACGCCCTGGGGCTCGTCGACCTCGGCCTCCTCGAGGCCGACCAGCACGATCTGGTCGCTGCGCAGCGCGACCATCGACCCCCACTTGCCGGCGGCCGCCGCGTCCGCCGCGGCGATCCCGTAGCGCGACGCGAGCACGCGGTCGAACGCCGTGGGGGTCCCGCCCCGCTGGATGTACCCGAGGGTGGTCACCCGGGTCTCGATCCCGGTGCGCCCCTCGATCTCCTCGCCGATCCGCTGGCCGATCCCGCCGAGCCGCTGATGGCCGAACCGGTCGACCTCGTACTCGGGCATCTCCATCGTCCCGGGCACCGGCAGCGCGCCTTCGGCCACGACGACGATCGACGCGTAGTCGTTGCCGGCGTGGCGCCGCTCGATGGCGGCGCACACCTGCTCGATGTCGAAGGGGACCTCGGGGATCAGGGTCATCGCCGCGCCGCCGGCCAGACCGGCCCGCACCGCGATGTGCCCGGTGTGGCGGCCCATCACCTCGACGACCATGACCCGGTCGTGCGCCTCCGCGGTGGTGTGCAGCCGGTCGATCGCCGCGGTCGCGACGTGCAGCGCCGTGTCGAACCCGAACGACAGCTCGGTGGCGGCGATGTCGTTGTCGATCGTCTTCGGCACGCCGATGCAGGGGATGCCGTCCCGCTGCAGGTCGTACGCGGCGCGCAGCGACCCGTCGCCGCCGATCACGACGAACCCGTCGAGGCGGTGCCGCTCGATCGCGGCCCGCACGAGGTCCACCCCGTCGTCGCGCTGGTACGGCTGCACCCGTGACGTGCCGAGGATGGTGCCGCCGCGGGGCAGGATGCCGCGGCACCGCTCGACGTCGAGCGGGACGTAGTCGTCCTCGAGCACGCCGCGCCACGCGTCGCGGAACCCGACGATCTCGCCGTGGTGCACGCGCTCCACCTTGCGCACGAGGGCCCGGATCACCGCGTTGAGCCCTGGGCAGTCGCCTCCGGAGGTCAGTACACCGACTCGCATGAGGGTCAGGCTACGTCGCGCCCGGCGACGGACCGTGGCCACACCGGCCGACACGGCGCGCGGCGGTAGGTTGTCGGCCCATGGCAGCGGAAGCCACTGGGAACGGAGCAGGCGCCGACGCCGCGGGAGGGTCCGGGCCGATCGTCGTGGCGATCGACGCGGGCACCACCGGCGTACGGGCGTTCGCGGTCGACGGCGACGGCACCCCGGTGGGGCGGGCCTACCGGGAGTTCACGCAGCACTTCCCCGAGCCGGGGTGGGTCGAGCACGACCCCACCGAGATCTGGGACACGACGCGGGCGGTGCTCGCCGAGCTGTGCGGGGAGCTCGACCGGCCGGTCGCGGCGATCGGCATCACCGACCAGCGCGAGACGGTCGTGGCGTGGGACCGCCGCACCGGAGCGCCGCGCCACCGGGCCATCGTGTGGCAGGACCGGCGCACCGCGGGACGCTGCGACGAGCTGCGCGAGGCGGGCGAGCTGGAGCGGGTGCGCGAGCTCACCGGCCTGGTGCTCGACCCCTACTTCTCGGCCACGAAGTTCGAGTGGCTGCTCGGGCCCGGGGGCGTGCAGGCCGACGACGACCTCGTGCTCGGCACGATCGACAGCTGGCTCGTGTGGCAGCTCACCGGCGGGGCCGAGCACGTCACCGACCCGTCGAACGCGAGCCGGACGATGCTGTACGACCTGAGGTCGGGGGCCTGGTCCGAGGAGCTGTGCGACCTGTTCGGGGTGCCGATGCGGGCGCTGCCCGAGGTGCGCCCCTCCGCGGGGACCTTCGGCACGACGGTCGAGGGGTGCGGGGCGCCCGCGGGCGTGCCGATCTCGGGCATCGCCGGGGACCAGCAGGCGGCGCTGTTCGGCCAGGCGTGCATCCGGCCGGGCATGGCGAAGAACACCTACGGCACGGGGTCGTTCGTGCTGATGAACGTCGGCGACACCTGCCCCCCTCCGACCGAGGGGCTGCTCACCACCGTCGCCTGGGCGCTGCCCGCCGCGGTGCTCGGCACCTCGGGCAGCGGCACGGTCACGCACTACGCGCTCGAGGGGTCGATCTTCGTGACCGGCGCGGCGGTGCAGTGGCTGCGCGACGGGCTCGGCATCATCGCCGAGGCGCCGGAGATCGGCCCGCTCGCCGAGACCGTCGAGGACACCGGCGGGCTGATGATCGTGCCGGCGTTCACCGGGCTCGGCTCCCCCTACTGGGACCCCTACGCACGGGGGACGATCCTGGGCATCAGTCGGGGGGTCGGCAGGGCGCACCTGGCGCGGGCGGTGGTCGAGTCGATGGCGTACCAGACCCGCGACGTGGTCGACGCGATGACCCGGGCGTCCGGCGCCCCGATCGACGAGCTGCGCGTCGACGGTGGGGCCGCGGCGATGGACCTGCTGCTGCGGATCCAGGCCGACCAGCTGGGCGTGCCGGTCGCCCGGGCGGCGGTGGCGGAGACCACCGCGCTCGGCGCCGCCTACCTCGCCGGGCTCGGCGCGGGCGTGTGGTCGACCGCCGAGGAGGTCAGCGCCCGCTGGAAGGCCGACGCGGTGGTCCAGCCGTCCGAGGACCGCACCGCGGCCGACGCCGGGTTCGCGATGTGGTGCCGTGCGGTGGAGCGCTCACGGGGGTGGGCGACGGGCTGACGCACTCGTCCCGCGACGCTCCTCCCAGAGGGCGTCACGCGGGCTGCGCCCGGTCGAGCGCGTCCGGGCGCGCCGGTGCGGGATCGTCGAGCAGGTCGGCGAGGCCCTGCAGCACCTGCTGCTCCCTGCCTCGCAGCGGCGAGTGGGTGCGGGACACGACGAGCGTCCCGGCGCCGCCGGGCAGCTCCGCCACCGCGAGCTCCGGGAGGTCGGGCGCGCCGTCCGCGGCGGCCGCCCCGAGCACGAAGGCGCACAACCAGCCCGGCTGGGGCACCTCGTGCCCGGACGCGGCGAGCACCTCACCCGCAGCAGGTTCGACCAGGGCCGCCCAGTCGCAGGACAGGAGGCGGACCGCGCCGTCGACGAGGGCCCGGTGGCGGTCGGCCTCGCAGGTCGCGGCGTGCACGCCGCGGGCCACCTCGAGCGCGACCACCGACGGGTCGCCGGGCGGCGAGTCGAGCGGGCGCACGTGCTCGACGTCAACCCCCTCGACCTCGCCGATCTCGGACAGGAGCAGCCCGACCAGGCCCTCGTCGGGCAGCTCGACCACGAGCTCGTCGATGGCCCGGCCCGCGCCGCGGTCGATGATGTCGATGCCGATGACGTCCCCCCTCACCGCACCGACCCGGGTCGCGACCGCGCCGAGGGCTCCCGGGCGGTCCTGGAGCCAGACGCGGAGGACGAAGGTCGCCATGGCGGGAAAAGTACAACCAGGATGTTTCCGCACGATGTCGCCGGGGTGACGGGCGGCAACCCCAGGACTAGACCGGTCGGTCAAGGACGTTGGTAGCGTCGGGGCGATGTCACGACGACTCACCCAGCGCGGCAAGGAGCGCCGCGCCCAGATCATCGAGTACGCGACCCACCGGTTCGCGACCGACGGGTACCACCCGACCTCGGTCGCCGACATCGTGGACGGGCTCGGGGTGGGCAAGGGCGTCTTCTACTGGTACTTCGAGTCGAAGGAGGAGCTCTTCGTCGAGATCCTCCGCACCGCGCAGCGTGACATGCGCCGCCGGCAGCAGCGGGCGATCGCGGACGTCGCCGACCCGGTGCAGCGCATCGAGCTGGGCATCCGGGCCGCGGTGGAGTGGATGGCGGAGCACAACGACCTGCGCCGCCTGTTCGAGTTCGCACGCACGGAGGCCGCGTTCATCCCGTCGATGCAGGCCGGGCAGTCCGTGCTGGTCGCCGACGCGGTCGTGCACCTCAAGGAGGCGATCGTGGAGGGCCGCATCCCCGACCGCGACCCCGAGGCGCTCGCGCTCGCCATCCTCGGCGTCGCGAACCAGCTCACCAACGTGTACATCGACGGGCGCGGCGAGGACCCGCACCATGTCGCGGACCTCGTCGTGGACTTCTGCATGGAGGGCCTCGGCGTCCGCTCCTGACCGGGGCGCGGCGGATCAGTCCAGCTGCTCGGCGAGCCGGTCGAGCAGCGGCACCTGGCCCCGGTGGAGCTTGGTGCGCGCCACCTCCACGTCGAACCACTCCGCACGGTCGACCTCGGGGAACTGCTGCACCTGGCCCGAGCCCGGCGGCCACTCGAGGGGGAAGGTGTTGCTGGCCTCGACCCGCGGGGTGACGTCGCCCTCGATCGCCCAGGCGACCACCTGCTTGCCGCCCGACTGGCGGACCGTGCCGAGCGGGAGCGGCTCGCCGGCGGGTGGTTCCACGCCGAGCTCCTCGGCGAACTCCCTCCGGGCGGCAGCGAGCGGGTCCTCGCCCTCGTCGTACTCCCCCTTCGGGATCGACCAGGCAGCGGTGTCCTTGCGCGCCCAGTAGGGGCCGCCGGGGTGCACGAGGAGCACCTCGCGGCCGTTCGGCCCGGGGCGGTGCACCAGCAGCCCGGCGCTGCGCCTCGCCACCGGACGACCGTCCCCGCCGATCAGCCCAGCTTGGTGAGCGCCCGCTTGAGGTTGCGGATCGCCTGGTTGGTGCGCTGCTCGTTCTCGATGAGGGCGAAGCGCACGTGGCCCTCGCCGCCGGGCCCGAAGCCCACCCCGGGCGAGAGCGCGACCTGCGCCTCGCGCACGAGGAACGAGCAGAACTCGACCGAGCCCATCTCCCGGTACGGCTCGGGGATGCGCGCCCAGGCGAACATCGTCCCCATCGGCGGCTCGATCGGCCAGCCGATGCGGTTCAGGCCGGCGCACAGCGTGTCGCGCCGGCGCTGGTACACCTCGTTGACCTCGACCGGGAAGTCCCGCTGCTCGTTCATCGTCACGGTCGCGGCGATCTGGATGGGCTGGAACGTCCCGTAGTCCAGGTACGACTTCAGCTTCGCGAGCGCCGCGACGACGTCGGGGTTGCCGAGCATGAAGGCGACGCGCCACCCGGCCATCGAGAACGACTTGGTCAGGGAGTAGAACTCGACGGCCACCTCCTTGGCTCCCTCCGCCTGGAGGATCGACGGCGGCCGGTACCCGTCGAAGCCGAGGTCCGCGTACGCGTTGTCGTGGACGAGGATGACCTCCTTCTCGCGGGCGAAGTCGACCACCCGCTGCATGAAGGGCAGGTCGACGCAGGTCGTCGTCGGGTTGTGCGGGAACGACAGCACGATGACCCGCGGCTTGGGGTGCGAGTACTCCCAGGCCTCGACCATGTTGTCGAAGAAGGCCTCACCGGTGCCGAGCGGGATCTCGCGCACGTTCGCCCCCGTGAACAAGGGGGCGAAGATGTGGATCGGGTAGCTCGGCGACGGCACGAGGGCCGCGTCGCCGTGCTCGAGCAGCACCCACATGAGGTGGCTGAACCCCTCCTTGGCGCCGATCGTGTTGATGACCTCGGTCTCGGGGTCGAGCTCGACGCCGAAGCGGTGCTGGTAGTAGCTGGCGGCGGCCTCGCGGAGCTTGGGGATGCCGCGGGAGGCCGAGTAGCGGTGGTTCCGCTCGTTGGCCGCCGCCTCGGCGAGCTTGCGGACGGCGCACTCCGGCGACGGCAGGTCAGGATTGCCGAACCCCAGGTCGATGACGTCGGCGCCGTCCCGCCGGGCGGCCACCTTCAAGCTGTCGATGATCGTGAAGACGTACGGAGGCAGCGAGGTGATGCGGCGGAACTCCATCGCCCGAAACTACCTCCCCACCCCGCCGTTCCTGTACCCGCCCCCACCGGTTCTGTGTCCCGGAAGTGCGGGTGGACCCTCACTTCCGGGACACAGAACGGGGCTGGGTGGCGGTCAGCGGAGCTGGCGGGCACCCAGCAGCCCGGCGCCGATCGCCCCGCCCTCGGGGCCACCCGGCGAGACGACGACGCCGCCGAAGCGCCCCGCCGTCGCCGAGGGGAACCGCTCGGCGGTGATCCGCTCGACCAGCTCGAGCAGGTGGTCGCCGTGGGCGCTCAGGTCGCCGCCCATGACGAGCAGGTCCGGGTCGAGCAGCACCCGGAGGTTGGCGAACCCGAGCGCGACGTAGCCCGCGTAGGTCGTGAAGATCTCGAGGGCCCCCGGGTCCTCGGCGTCGAGCAGGTCGGTGACGTGCTCGCCGCGGATCGCGTCCAGCGAACCCGCCGCCTCCAGCACCGCGGGTGCCCGCCCCGCCTCGCACGCCTCCCGGGCGAGCCGTGCGAGCGCCCGTCCCGACGCGTACTGCTCCCAGCAGCCCCGCTGGCCGCAGCCGCACGGGTGGCCGTCGACGTCGATGACCATGTGGCCCGGCTCACCGGCGAACCCGCTCACCCCCCGGACCAGCTCGCCGTCGACGACGATCCCACCGCCGATGCCGGTGCCGAACGTGACCGCGATCAGCGTGCCGACCCGCTCGGGCAGCAGGGCGTGCGACGCCACGGCGACGCAGTTCGCGTCGTTCTCGACCGTGACCGGCAGCCCCAGCTCGGCGCGCAGCGACGCGCCGACGTCCGAGCCGACGAGCCCCGGCACGTTCGGCGCCTTGTGCACCACGCCCGCCCGGTCGACGAACCCGGCGAGCCCGACCCCGACGCCCACGACCTCGCGGTCGGAGCGGTCGAGGAGCGCCTGCACCGAGGACTCGATGCGCCGCAGCACCTCCGAGCTCGCCGCGCCGGAGTCGACCAGCTCCCGGTCCAGCACGGTCGGGGCCCCCTCGGGCGGCACCTCGAGCAGCACCGCGAGGGTCTTGGTGCCGCCGACGTCGACGCCGATCGTGCGCTGGGCCCTGGGGGAGGTCGTCATGGGGCAGCAGTCGACCACACGCGCACCGGGCGCACAATCACCGCGGGCGGTGCAGGCAGCGGCGGTGC
>CBFGTJ010000125.1:0-9314 GCA_965651815.1 uncultured Microthrixaceae bacterium
GTGCGCACCGACCGGTCCCTCCGGCTGCACCCGGTCCCCGACGGCGGGGACCTGCTCGACGCGCTCGACGCGCCGCCGTGCGCCACACCGGAGCTCGACGAGCGGCAGGGCGAGTCCGTGGCGCTGCTGCGCGACCGTCCCGGCGTGCTCACCGTCAGCGAGGACGAGTCCGGTTCGCCCGTCGAGCTCCACCTCACCGCGCCCGCGGGTTGAGCGGGGTCACCCGTCGGGCGCGGCCAGCCGGCGCAGCCCGGCCCGGCGGATGCCGTCGGCCATGCGGTCGAGCAGCTCGGCCAGCTCGTCGGTCGCCTCGATCTCGACCGGGAACTCCGACGCCAGCATGATCGCCGCGTGTGCCGGCCACTCCGGCCACTCGGCACGGACGGTGACGCGCACGGGCGAGCCCTCGGGCGCCTCGACCTCCGCACCGAGCCGGCGGGCGACGGGCTCCACCTGCTCGAGCGGCGCGTGCACCTCGACCACGGCGCGGTGGCGCGACGGCATGTCCCGCATCGCCTGCTCGACGAAGGCGGCGGCGTCGTCCGCGGGCAGCGGCCTCGGCCGGAAGCGGACCCCTGCGAGGCGGGGCTCGGTCATCCGGTCGACCCGGAAGGTCCGCCAGTCCTCGCGCCGCACGTCCCACGCGACCAGGTACCAGCGACGACCGGCCGACACGAGCTGGTGCGGCTCGACGAGGCGCCGGGACCCGTCGCCGTCGCGGCGCTCGTAGTCGAAGCGGACCTGCTCGTGGTCCCGGCACGCCTGGGCGAGCACGGCGAGCGCCTCGGCGTCGACCGTGGGCCCGGTGCCACCCCAGCGCAGCGGCACCACGTTGGCGTGCACCGCGGCGACCCGCCTGCGCAGCCGGTCCGGCAGCACCTGCTCGAGCTTCGCGAGGGCGCGCAGCGACGTCTCCTCGATGCCGGCGACGGCGGCGCCGGTCGCGGCCCGCAGGCCGACGGCGATCGCGACCGCCTCGTCGTCGTCGAGCAGCAGCGGCGGCATGTGGGCACCGGCGGCGAGGCGATAGCCGCCGGCCGCGCCGGGCGTCGCGTCGACCGGGTAGCCGAGCGAGCGCAGGCGTTCGATGTCGCGCCGGAGGGTGCGGTCGCTGACGCCCAGCCGCTCGGACAGCTCGGCACCGGTCCAGAAGCGGTGGGTCTGCAGCAGCGACAGCAGCTCGAGGACCCTCGAGGTCGGACCGGCCATGCGCACAGCTTCCCTCGCGCCACGGACAGGACGTGTCCGTAATCCCGGCGCGGGTCGGCACCGCGCCCACCTCCGGCGTGAGGACGGCACCGGTACGGTGGCGGGCGTGGTCGACGCGATCGTGATCGAGCGGAGGTTCCGAGGTCCGCCGGACTCCGGCAACGGAGGGTGGACCTCAGGTGCGCTGGCGTCGACGCTCGGGATGCCCGCCGAGGTCACGCTCCGACGGCCACCGCCGCTGGACGTGCCGCTCGAGGTGCGCTGCAGCGGCGACCGCGCGGTCCTGCTCCACGGCGGGGAGGTCGTCGCGGAGGCCGTCCCGGACGACGGCGAGCTGGAGTGGCCGCCGTTCGTCCCACCGGAGGAGGCGGCCGCGGCCACCGAGCGCTACGCGGGCCACCGGGAGCACATGTTCCCGTCGTGCTTCACCTGCGGGACCGGGCGCGCCGAGGGCGACGGCCTGCGGATCTTCGCCGGGCCGGTGGCCGGTGCCGATCGGCTGGTCGCCGCGATCTGGGTGCCGTCCGCAGCGGATGCCGGAGCCGACGGCCTGCTGCCCGCGCCGATCGTGTGGGCGGCGCTGGACTGCCCGTCGGTGTGGCCGTGGCTCGGTGACGGCACCGTCGCCCTCCTCGGCAGGATGACCGCCCGGGTCGAGCGGACCCCCACCGCCGGCGCGCCGTACGTCGTCGTGGGCCAGGGCACGGGCTCGGAGGGGCGGAAGCGCTTCGGCGCCGCCGCGATCTACGGACCCGACGGCACGCGCCACGCCGTGTCGCGCACCACCTGGATCACCGTCGGGGGCTGAGGTGCCGCGCGTCCTGGTCGTGCACCACACCCCGTCCCCCGCCCTGGACGCCATGTTCCGGGCGGTGATGGACGGCGCCACGAACGACGCGCTCGAGGGGATCGAGGTGGTCGCCCGGCCCGCGCTCGCGGCGACCGCCATCGACGTGCTCGAGGCGGACGCGTACGTGCTCGGCACCCCGGCGAACCTCGGCTACATGTCCGGGGCGCTCAAGCACTTCTTCGACCTCGTGTACTACCCGTGCCTCGACGCCACCCAGCGCCGCCCGTTCGGGATGTACCTGCACGGCAACGACGACGTCACCGGTGCCCGCCGCTCCATCGAGAAGGTCACCGGCGGGCTCGGCTGGCGGCCGGTGCACGCGCCGGTGGAGGTCACCGGCCACCCGACCCGAGCGGACCTCGACGAGTGCTGGGACCTCGGCGCGACCGTCGCCGCCACGCTCCTCCACTAGCGGGCTCGACGAGCGCCCCGCGCCCCGGTGGGGTCAGGGCGCGGCGGGTGCGGGGCGGGTGCCGCGCAGCAGGCGGCCGGGCAGCTCGCCGGTGTGCTCCCCATCGAGGAAGGTGACCGCACCGGACTTCACCGTCGCGACGTAGCCCCGTGCGGTCTGCATGAGGCGGCGCCCACCGGCGGGCAGGTCGTGCACGATCGTCGGCGGGTGGCAGGCGAGCGCGTCGAGGTCGATGACGTTGAGGTCGGCGAGGTACCCGGGCGCGACGACCCCTCGGTCGAACCAGCCCATGTGGCGGGCGTTGCGCTGGGTGTGCCCGTGCACGATGCGCTCCACCGGGATGCGCTCGCCGCCACGCCGGTCCCTCACCCACACCGTCAGCGACGAGGTGGTCATCGACGCGTCGCAGATCGCCCCGCAGTGCGCGCCCGCGTCGGACAGGCCGAACAGCGTGTTCGGCGCGGTGATCATCGAGTGCAGGTCGTCGAAGTTCCCGTGGGCGAAGTTGAACAGCGGCAGGTACAGCAGCTGCTCGCCGCCGCGCTCGAGCAGGAGGTCGTACGCGAGCGCCGCGGGCTCGACGCCCCGCCGGCGCGCCTCGGCGGCGACCGACCCGTCGCGGTCCAGCTCGTAGTCGACGGGGTCGCCGAGCTGGAAGAACACGTCGAAGCCGCAGGTGATCTGCTGGAGGATCCCGGGGCTCATCGACGCGGCCATCCCTGCGTGCTCCGACAGGACGCGCTCCCGGCGGGACGGGTCGCGCAGCGCCCGGACCCGCTCGGCCAGCGGCAGCTGCGCGACCTCGCCGTAGGAGGGGCACAGCAGGAACGGGTTGGCGGAGGCCTGCAAGCCGAGCAGCACCCCGATCGGGCGCGAGGCGACCTGTGCCTTCACGTCGAGCCCGTCGGCGACCATCCGGTCGACCCAGTCCATCTGGAACCGCCACCGCTGCGGCGAGTGGTACGCCTGCTGCATCGTGAACGACAGCGGCCGGCCGCTGGTGCGCACGAAGCGCTCGAGCAGGTCGAGCTCCCGCTGCGCCTCGTCGTCATCGGGGGTCTGGTAGAGGTCGCTGATCAGCTGCATGACGCCCGCGCCCGACTCGGCCAACGCGGTGGCGATGACCATGAGCTCCGCCTCGCCCGCGGTGAGCGTGCCGATGTTGTCCCCCGCCGAGGTGCGGTGCACCTCGGTGCGGGAGGTGGCGAACCCGATCGCCCCCGCGGCGAGGGCCTCGCGCACGTGGCGCGCCATCTCGGCGAGCTCCCCCTCGGTCGGGGTCGCCGTGTGGTCCGCTCCCCGCTCGCCCATCACGTAGGTGCGCAGCGCGGCGTGCGGGAGGTGGGCCGCCACGTCGAGGGTGTAGGCACGCCGCTCGAGGGCGTCGAGGTACTCGGGGAAGGTCTCCCAGTCCCAGGTGAGGCCCTCGGCGAGCGCGGTGCCCGGGATGTCCTCGACCCCTTCGAGCAGGCTGATGAGCCAGTCGTGCCGGTCCGGGGCGGCGGGCGCGAACCCGACCCCGCAGTTCCCCATCGCGATCGTCGTCACCCCGTGCAGCGACGACGGCGCCACGATCGGGTCCCAGGTGACCTGGCCGTCGAAGTGGGTGTGGATGTCCACGAAGCCGGGGGTGACGAGCGCGCCGTCGGCGTCCAGCTCGCGGCGGCCCCGCCCGGGCACCTCCCCGACCGCGGTGATCAGCCCGTCGGTGACCTCGACGTCGCCCCGGCGCGGCGGGGCGCCGGTGCCGTCGACGACCGTGCCGTTGCGGATGACGAGGTCTGCCATGTGGTCCCCCTGTGCCGACGCGACCCGCCCCCGGGTCACCCGACTCCCCACGCTGCCACGGCCGCACCGCCGTGTCAGCCCGCCGCGGGCGGCGTGCGATCAGCCGCGGCCGATCGGCACGTCGACGAACGCCTCGAGCTCGGTGAACGGGTCGGGTTGGGAGTGGATCCGCACCCGCCAGGTCCCCTCGAAGGGCACGCGCACGAAGGTCATCGAGTGCCCGAGGGTGATGACCTGCATGTCGGCCTCGATCGGACCGACGTCCTCGTCGGGCAGCTCGAGCGACAGCTGCAGCTCGCCGACCGACGGCATGAGGCGTCCGGCGTCGTCGATCGCGGTGACGTGCACCTCGTTCATCCCGCGGGTGGCGGGGTCGAAGGTGATCTCGGCCTGCCCGTCCCCGTACTCGACGCGCTCGATGAAGTACCCGCCGCCGACGTCGCCGGCGACCGAGGGCGGCGGCACCTGGGCGAGGACCGCGCCGAGGGCGAGCGCGACGGCCAGCACGACCATCTCGGCGCGCACGCCGGTGCGCACCGCCGCCACGGTGTCGTCGTGCACGAGCGTCGCGGTGCGGGCGGCACCCTCGGCGTCGGGCGCGCTCGCCGCGTCGCCGTCGCCGGTGTCACCGCCGTCGCCGGCGGCTGCCTCGGCCCCGAGCGCGGCGGATCGGTTCCGCCACGCGAGCACGACCGCGACCACGAGCGACGCGACCTTGGCGATGCCGAGCCGTCCGTAGGCGGTGCCGGTGAGCTCGTCGAGCCCGACCCGGTCGACCACCAGGGCGACGCCGGTGACCGCGAGCGCCACGACGCAGCCCACCCCCACGGGCGAGAACCGGCGGACCTCGTGCACCAGGCGGCCGGGCTCGACCCGCGACAGGTGCTCGAGCCGGAACAGCCCCACCCCCCACACGACCGCGGCGAGGACGTGGAGGAGGGTGGCGGTGGCCGACAGCGCCACGGGGGCCACGGCGACCGCGTGGCCCTGCAGCGCCACGGTGACGCCGACCCCTGCGGCGAGCAGCAGCTCGAGTCGCTCGGTGACCGCGAGCGCGGACGCGACGAGCCCCGCCACCGACAGCAGCAGCGCGACCACCGCGCCCCGGCCGCTGGTGGTCGACAGCACGACGTCGAGCGAGCCGGACAGGGACGACCCGACCGCCACGAGGGCCCCGGCCAGGAGCAGCGCCGTCCCCGCCGTGATCACCACCCAGTGGAGGCCCCACCAGCGCGGCATCGGCCCGGCGCGCTCGACCAGCACACCGCCGACGCACGCGACGAGCCCGCCCACCGCGAGGACCGCGCCGAGCGCCCGGAGGACGTCGGCCAGCGGGGACCCGCCCACGTCCGCGGCGTCGACCGGCTCGGTGAGCGTCGCGCTCCGGAGGTGGAAGAGGTAGGCGCCCGAGACCTGGTGCCCGTCCGCCGAGACGACCTTCCAGGCCACCGTGTAGGACCCGTCGACCTCCAGCTCCGGCACGGAGGCGGTGAGGACCTCGCCCTCGGCGCGCACCTCCGCGACGTCGAGCTCCTCCGCGGCGGGGTCGAACAGGCGCACCGAGTCGTCGGTCGGCGTGACCGCCTCGCTGAAGGTCAGCCGGATCTCGGTGGGAGGTTCGGCGAGCTGCTCCTCGGGCCCCGGCGACATCTCGAGCAGCGACGCGTGCGCGGCCGCGGGCGCGGCGGCGAGCAGCAGCAGACACCCTGCCGCGGCGAGCAGCGCGAGCGCCCGGGGCACCGCACGCGAGGCGACGGTGGTTCGTGTTCGGAGAGCACCCACGGCGCCAGTCTGGCCGCTCGCGGCAGCTGTGCCGGGCCGGGCCCCCACCAGGGGGCGGGGGCGGCGCGGCGGGGTGGGCACCCGCGGATCCGGGTCGATCGACAGGGGTGACGTTGGGCACATCGGCCTGTTGCATCGGCAGTGCAGGTAGTTGCAGACTTCAGCGCACATCCGGCACGGGCGGGACCGGATGGGGGCGGACCATGGGCGGCGACGACATCTCCAGGGCAGGGATCGACAGCGGGGCCGGGATGGAGCCGGTGCCGTCGGTGCGCACGGCGCTGGTGCTGGGGGCCGGCGGCACGGTCGGGATCGCCTACCACGCGGGTGTGCTGAAGGCGCTGCTGGACGCGGGCGTGGACCCCCAGGCCGCCGACCTGGTGGTCGGCACGTCGGCCGGCGCGATCGTCGGCTCCATCCTGCGCGGCCACCACGACCTCGAGGAGATCTGGGACCTCGCGCTGAGCGACGAGAACCCGTTCACGGAGGGCGAGCCGTTCTTCCGCCCCGAGGTGGTGTTCAGCCAGGGCTGGCGCACCCCCGCCGGGCTGGCCCGCCGGGCGGTCGGCGCGGGCTACGTGCTGCACCGCACGCTGCTCAAGGTGCCGACCATCGCGCCGCCCGGACCGCTGCAGCGCTTCTACCGGGGCGGCCTCGCCTCGGTCACCGAGCTGCGGGCGGAGTTCGCGAAGTGGGTCGGCGAGGAGTGGCCGGACCGGGCGCTGCAGCTGTGCAGCTTCGACATCGTGACCGGCCGGCGGATCGTGCTCGGCGAGCCCGGCCGGCGTCGCCCGCCGCTGCCGGACGCGATGCGCGCCGCGGCCGCGGTCCCGATGGTGTACCCGCCGGTGCGGTTCGGTCGGCGGGTGCTCGTCGACGGCGCGGTCAGCTCGTCCACGAACGTCGACGTCGCGGTGGCCGCGGGCGCCGAGCTGGTCGTCGTGGCGGCACCGCTCGCCTACCACCCCGAGGCGCGCCTGCCCCTGCACCTGCGGGCGGCTCGGGAGCTGTTCCAGCGGAAGCTGGAGTGTGAGCTGCGCCGTGCGGAGGAGGCCGGTGTCCGGGTGCTCGTCGTCCGGCCCGACCGCGACGAGGCGCTCGTGCACGGGCTCAACCTCCTGCGCTCCGGCGACCCGCGCGCGGCGGCGACGCTCGCCAACGAGCGCGCGGCACGCCTGCTCGCCGAGCCGGAGGGCCAGGAGTTCGCCGCCGCGTGGAGGGCGGCCACGACGCCGTCACGGCCGAAGCGCACCCCGCGCCGATCCGCGGCGCGGCGTGCCCGCCGAGCCGCCGGCTGAGCTCGCCCGTCAGGTGCCGGTGGCGAGGTACCGCCACACCGGGCGGTTCACGGCGACCGGGGCGCACAGGTCCGTCGCGGTGGAGTTGTGCGACGGGGCGCTGTCGACCAGGCAGGCGGGCGGCGCGTTGGTGACCAGGCGGCCGCGGTTGCCGTAGGGCCGGGAGCTGGTCGTGACCTGCACCTCCGGGCCAGGGATGCCGACCGCGTTGGCGACCGCACGGTGGAAGCCGATCTCCGGGTCGTTCACGTGGCTGAAGGTGGCGATGCGGCTCGCGGGCACCTCGAACCCACCCTCGGCGACCCACGGTGCCGGCACGAAGGTGCCGCCACCCGCGGCGAACGCGTCGTAGGCCCCCGACAGCATCCCGACCCGGTCGAGCCCGTGGTGCTTCGCCAGGTAGAGCGCCACGCCGGCGCCCTGGGAGTGGCCCAGCGCGACGACCCGGTCCCAGCGGACCCGGCAGGCGCCGTAGGTCGGGTCCACCACGCACGACCCGCCGGAGCGGACCTGGAACTGCTCCCAGCCGGCGTCGGGGAAGCGGCCGACGAGGTACTCGAGGTGCGCCTCGAGTCGGTGCACGACGGAGTTGCCGGCGCTGACGTTCACCGCCGCGTGGTCGTGCGAGTCGCCGTCGGGATCGACGACGCCCGCGCCGTGCACGACCTCGCCGCGGAACCGCCGGTGGCAGTCGGGGTCGGAGAAGCGCACCGAGCCGGGGCAGGCGGCGACCGTGCCGACCGCGGACTCGTAGCGCAGGCCGATGACGTGGAACCCGTCGGCGGCGAGCGTGTTGCCGAGCTTCGACAGGGCGAGCGGCCCGGCGCCCGTGCCGTTGAACAGCACGGCGAGGCGACCGCGGGCGGTGCCGGCGGGGCGGATCGCGAAGCTCGGGAACAGCGGTTCGCTGCGGACCGCTGCGCTGGTCTCCCCCGCGTCGAAGGTCACGACGCCGGAACCACCACCGCCGCCGCCGTCCGACCCGGAAGGGGGAGGTGTGCAGGACACCGCCACCACCAACGCTGCTGTCGCCGCGGCCAACAGTCCGCTCAGCCGACCTCTCACCACGCGCTCTCCCACCGTGTTCCGCCCCGATCGCAGGGGAGGACTATGACATGTCGGGTGCTCTCATGCCACCACCGGCCGGGCGGCAGAACCACGGCCCCGGACGGGTCGGGTGGGTGTCGCGGCAGCGGCCGGGGACCTCAGAGCAGGTCGGCGAAGAAGTCGTTGCCCTTGTCGTCGGTGATGATGAACGCGGGGAAGTCCTCGACCTCGATCCGCCAGATCGCCTCCATGCCGAGCTCCGGGTACTCGAGGACCTCGACGCGCTTGATGGCGTCCTGGGCGAGGATCGCCGCCGGCCCGCCGATCGAACCGAGGTAGAAGCCGCCGTGGGTGGCGCAGGCCTTGCGGACCTGGTCGGACCGGTTGCCCTTGGCGAGCGTGATGAAGCTGCCGCCGTGCTGCATGAACAGGTCGACGTAGCTGTCCATGCGCCCCGCGGTGGTCGGCCCGAAGCTGCCCGAGGGCATCCCGTCGGGGGTCTTCGCGGGGCCCGCGTAGTAGATGGGGTGGTCCTTCACGTACCGGGGAAGGCCCTCGCCCCGGTCGATGCGCTCCTTGAGCTTGGCGTGCGCGATGTCGCGGGCGACGATCATCGGCCCGGTCAGCGACAGGCGGGTCCGCACCGGGTACTGCGACAGCTGGCTGCGGATCTCCGACATCGGCCGGGTCAGGTCGACGTGCACGACCTCGTCGCGCAGGTGCTCGTCGGTGACCTCCGGCAGGTACTTCGCCGGGTCGGTCTCGAGCTGCTCGACGAACACGCCCTCGGAGGTGATCTTGCCGACGCTCTGGCGGTCCGCGGAGCAGCTCACGCCGATGCCGACCGGGCAGGACGCGCCGTGGCGGGGCAGGCGGATGACCCGCACGTCGTGGCAGAAGTACTTGCCGCCGAACTGGGCGCCGATGC
>CBFGTJ010000126.1:0-9241 GCA_965651815.1 uncultured Microthrixaceae bacterium
CGCGACCTCGGGACCCAACGCCTCGAGGGCGCTCGCGAGGGTGCTGAGGCTGATCGGGCACACGTCGGGGCAGTTCGTGTACCCGAACATCAGGAGCGTGAGCGGTCGGGGCGTGTCGCGCGCGAGGTCGAACGGGTTGCCCGAGGTGTCGGTCAGCACGACCTCCGGCTTGGGCTGCTCGACCCCCAGCACCGTGCCCGCCCAGTCCGACGAGGCCGAGGTGGTCGCGGGTCGCAGCAGCGCGAGCACACCGCCGACGATCGCCGCGGCGACGATCAGGCCGACCACGGCCACGACGCGCTTCCTCGCGTCCTGGTCGGCCCGGTCCGCGGCGGCCCCTCCGCCGGGGGCAGCATCGCCGGGGGCAGGGTCGCTGCGGGCAGGGTCGCCGGCCGTCGCGCCGGCGGGAGGGTGGTCGAGTCCTTCGGTCACTTCCCCAGCAGTCGACGCGGGGGCCCGGAAGGTTCCCGCCCCGGGGGATGACATCCGACACCCCCGCCGACCTCGATCCGGACACCTGTCGTCACAACGACGCTGCTGACCCGAACGAACAACAACTATGGGGCCGCCGCCACCCGCCTGTTGATCAAAGAAGAGGTGATGCGACACACGACGTCGAACCGATCATGCCGCGTTCGGGGCTACGGTTGACGCACATGTCAACGGGGATGGGAGAGAGAGACCACGACACCGCGATCGCCGCGCCCACCGACGTCGGCCGAGCCGGCGGCACCTCGCTCGGCAAGGGTCGGGTACTGCTGCGGAACGCCTGGCGCGACCTGAGGTACGGGCGGCTGCTCGCCCCCATCTACTGGCGGGATCCCGCCCAGGCGAACTCCGACTACGGGGCGCTGGAGCGCATGCGCTTCGACCCGATCTCGCCGGACGACGTGCTGGTCGACCTCGGTTGCGGAGGGGGCCGGGTCATCAACCACTGGCTCTCGCTCGGGCTCCAGAACCAATTGATCGGGATCGAGCTCGACCTACATCTGGCATTCCGGACGGCGAACCGACTGCGACGACACCGGAACGTGTCGATCCGGACCGGGGATGCGATCGCGAACCTCCCCGAGGAGGGCACGGTCTTCTACCTCTTCAACCCGTTCGGTCGCGACAAGGTCGCCGAGCTCGAGGCGACGCTGCGGGCCACCGCATCCCGACGTCCGCGGTGCCGCGTGATCTACCACAACCCCAAGCACCTCGACGTGTTCGAGGTCGACGACCACTGGTCGATCGAACACGATCGCGACCTGGGCCGTGCCGCCGGAGAGGAGTACCACACGGTGGCCTACATCGAACGCGCCGCCTGACCCGGCGGGCGCCGCGGGGTCGGACGTGTCGAAGTCGGCCGGGGGTCCCGACTAGGCCCGGCCCTCGAGCGCGGCCGCGAGCCGTTCGAGGGTCCCGCTCATCGTCTGCCGGTTGCGTGCCGCCCGGTCGTCCACCCCCGAGATCTGCTTGCTGAGCTCCATGGCCTCCTCGGGGCGCAGGTCCTCGGTCCACTCGGTGACCCGGCACCCCGCCTCGGTGGGCTCGATGCGGTAGCCCCAGGTCGAGTAGTGGAACCCGAACATCGAGCACTCGAACGCGAACGTCCGCCCGGGATCGGCCTCGATGACCGTGCCCTCGCTGGTCCACTCGTTGTCGCCGTGGCGGTTGTGGCCCTCGAAGGTCGCGCCGACCACCGGGCCGTCGAACCCGCCGGTCCACTCGCACGAGTGGCACTCCTCCGACCACTCGCCCATGCGGGTCACGTCGGAGATGGCCTCGTAGACCGCCTCCGGCGGTGCGGCGATGTCGCGGGAGATCTCGATCCGCTCGGCCATCGCCCCTCCTCAGCCGTCGCCGTTGCCGAACTCGGCGCCCATGTCCATGAAGGCGCAGCCCATCAGGCCGCCCATCAGCTCGGCGAGCTCCGGGTCGTCCTCGGCCGCGTCGTCACCATGGACCATCGCGGTGACCATGAAGCGCCGGAGGTTCTCCTCCGACAGCACGCTCTCCATGCACGCACGTGCCTCGCGAGACATCTCCTCGTCAGCGGTCTCCTCGAGCATGACGGCGCGGATGTCGATGTCGCACGCAGCGAACCCGTCGTAGAGCTCGTTGCCCTCCGCCTCGGTGATCTCGAAGGCGCTGAAGTCGTCGTCGTAGTCGTCCGAGGCGATGTCCTCCGGGGTGACGCCGGCTGCCTTGAACCGGTCGACGCCGATCGTGCCCACCCAGCGCTCGGCCAGGCACTCCGCCTGCGCCGCGTCGACCGGCGAGCCGTCGTCCTGCATGGAGGTCGCGAACGCCCGGACGTACCCGGCCGCGTCGCCGGACAGCCCGCCGCCCTCGGCCTTCGGGTCCGACGACTCCCCTGCCTCGCCGGCATCGTCCGCGACGGCGTCGCCCTTGCCCTTGTCGTCGGCCGCGGCATCGTCGTCCGAGCCGCTCGAACAGCCGAGGAGCAGCAACGCGGCGACGACCGTGAGCAGGCCACCGAGGAACCCGAAACGACGCATCTGGACCTCACGAGGGAGAAGGAGTGGAACGGCGGACGGGCCGCGAGGCCCGATGCCGCAGGGGACCGTAGGCGACGGCGCGGCGCGAGTGAGGGTTCTCGGCTCCTGGGCGGCGCTCGGGGGCCGCCGAACCGGTGCGGTGGCGGACCCACGCCCGGGTGCCGGATGCGCGTCTGAACGGCCGGATCGCTGGGTAACGGACGCGAAACCCGCCACAGCACGCGGCGGTTGTGCGGTCAAGGCACGAGTCCGAAAGCGAGCGACGATGGCAACGACACGTGAGCACACGGTGAGGGAACTCGCGAAGACGGGCGTGAGGGACCTGCCGAGCAACATGAAGTGGGTGGCGGGCAAGCTGTTCTCCGGGATCTCCCGGCAGGACGGCGCCGCGCACTCGCAGCAGGAGGGCGGCGACGAGAAGGAGCAAGGGTCGGGCGAGGAGCACGGCGAGCTCCGGCGGGCGAGGGCCCGGACGCGCCAGCGCGCCGAGGCGACGCGCTCGATGCCCTCGGTCTCGGTCGACAACCTCCTCCAGCGCGCCGATGCCGCCGCGGAGCGCGCGGCCGCCGCGGAGGAGGAGGCGCTCGAGCGCGCCCAGGAGGCCAAGCGGATGGCCGACGAGGTGCGGCGCATCGTGGACGAGGCCGAGGAGCAGCTGGCCTCCGCCCAGGCCGACGCCCACCGCAAGCTCGCGTCGCGGGTGCTGGCGGTGGAGACGGAGGGCGTCGAGCGGATCCGCCGGGCGGAGGCGGAGCTCGCCGAGAGCGTCGAGCGCACCCGGACCGAAGGCCTCCGGCAGTCCCAGGCGGAGCTCGACAAGCTGCAGCAGCGGCTGAACCGGAAGGCCGAGGGCTCGCGGGAGCAGGCGCTCGACGCCGCCGAGCGTGCCGCCGAGGCGCTCAAGGACGCCGACGAGTCGGTCGCCGAGGCGGACCAGCTCGCCAGGGAGGCCAAGCGCGCCGCCGAGGAGGCCGCCGCCGCCGCGGCCCGCACCGCCGAGCGGATCCGCTGGAACGAGCGCAGCGAGGTCGCGGAGGCCACCTCGTCGGTGAAGGAGGAGTCGGAGTCGCCGATCGACATCTCCCAGGAGGGTGCGAGCGCGACGATCTCGACCAGCTCCGCCTCGACCGGGCAACGCGAGGACGAGCCGAAGCCGGTGGGGATGAGCGCCGACGAGCTCGCCGCGCTCGCCCACGCCGAGCTGCTCGCGATGGCGGTGAGCGCGGAGGTCCCGGACTGCCGGACCATGAGCCGCGACGAGCTGATCGACGCGCTGTCCGAGCTCAGCGCTGCGAGGGGCAAGTAGTCGGCCGATGCCGGTCGACCCGACGAGGAGGGTTCCCGATGAAGCTGTTCCACAGGAAGACCCGCATGGAGCGGATGAGGGAGCGTGCCGTCCCGGTCGCGAAGCGGGCCGGGGCCACGGCGCTCGGGGTGACCGGCACCGCCGTCGCCGCGACCGCCGCGAGCGCGGCGATCTCCACGGTCCGCAAGAACAGCCCGAAGTGAGCGTCGGGGTCCCCGGGAGGTCCGCAGGTGCGTGAGCCCGCCACCCGTCGCATCCGCCTCCGGCGGGCCGGGTGGCGGCGGCGCGCGTCGGAGCTCGGGCCGGTGCCGGTGCGGGCGGGCTCGGTCGTGGACATCGCGGTCGACGCCCGACTGTTCGGCCGGGTGCCCCTGCTGACCATCGACGCGACCGTCGACATCGTCGGGGTGCCGGAGGTCGAGGCGTTGGAGGTCGCAGAGCGCACCGGGTCGGGCGAGCTCCAGCTGGTCACGGGAACGACCCACGCGCACGCGAGCGGCCCGGGAGGGGAGCTACGCCGGGGCACCGTCGAGGCGGTGCTGCGGGAGGCGACCGAATCGCTCGGCCCGGGCCCGCGCTGACCCCGCCGGGGCGCGCCGCGGTGGCGCGCTCAGCTCGCGGCGCGTCGCACCCCGAGCCGGCCACCGGCGACGAGCACCCGCTGGACCAGCCCGGCGGGCAGGCGCGCGAGCAGGTCGAAGGCGCGCGCGTCGGGTCCGATCAGCACGCGGCGCTTGTTGGCCTCCACCCCGTCGAGGATGACCCGAGCGGCCTTCTCGGGGGTGGTGCGCGCCACGCGGTCGAACGCCGCCGCGTTGTCACGGCCGTCGCCGGAGAGGCTCTCGTGGATCCGGGCGCTGCGCACGATGTTGGTGCGGATGCCGCCCGGGTGCACGGTGGTCGCCGACACCCCGCACCGCTCGATCTCGAGCTCCATGCGCAGGCAGTCGGTGAACCCCCGGACCGCGAACTTGGCGGCGTTGTAGGCGCTCTGGGACGGGATGGCCATGAGGCCGAACACGCTCGAGACGTTCACGACGTGCCCCTCCCCCGCTGCCTTCAGGTGCGGCAGGAAGGCCATCGTCCCGTGCACCACGCCCCAGAAGTTGATGCCGACCAGCCACTCGAGGTCCTCGTGGGACATCTCGCCGATCGGCGCGACGAGCGCCACCCCGGCGTTGTTGACGATCAGGTTGACCCGGCCGTGCTCGCGCACCACCTGCTCGGCCCAGGCCTCGACCGCGTGGCGGTCCGACACGTCGACCAGGGCCGAGGTCACCTTCGGGCCACGCCCCTCGCAGCGCGCCACGGTCTCGGCGAGGCCGGCCTCGTCGACGTCGCTGACCGCCACGTGCGCGCCCCGCGAGACGAGGTCGAGCGCCAGCGCACGCCCGATGCCCGACGCAGCCCCGGTGACCGCGGCGACCCGTCCCGTCAGCTCCATGTGGGCTCGAGCACGAACAGCGGGATCACCCGATCGGTGGACTCCTGGTAGGCGTCGTAGTCGGGCCACACGGCCGTGGCCCGCTGCCACCACGTCGCCTTCTCGTCGCCGTCGACCTCCCGGGCGGTCAGGTCGTGGCGTTCGGCGCCGTCCTGCACCCGTGCGACCGGGTTGGCGCGCAGGTTGTGCACCCACTGCGGGTCGGTGGGGGCGCCGCCCTGCGAGCCGATGACCGCGTAGCGGCCCTCACCGTCGGTGATCCGCACGAGCGGGGTCTTGCGGACCTTGCCGGAGCGGGCGCCGAGGGTCCACAGGATGATCCACTGGTCCCCGACCAGCTCGCTGGGCTCGGTTCCGCCGGAGCGCTCGTAGCGCTCGACCTCGGCCGCGATCGGCTCCCAGGGGCTCGGCTCGTACTCGGCGTCGTCGAAGATCGACATCTGCTCCTCCTGTGGTGGTGGCCGGCGCTCACCCTTGCACGTCGATGAGGTAGTCCCCTTCCACACGGACCGCCACGCGCCAGCCACCCGGACGACGCTCGGCGAGCACGTCCCCTACGCCGGTGCCGGTGACGACCGGTCGCCCGTCGGTGTCCGACGCGATCCACAGCTCCGCGGTGCTCGGGGTGGGGGTCCGTCCCCTCACGGTGAGGGTGCCGCCCCCGCACGGCGCGGCGCGCAGCGACAGCAGCCGGCCCGGCGCGGCACGCGGGTAGGACCGGGCGGTGCACGGCGTGGCCATGCGGGCATCCCCGCAGCGCTCGCGCTGCTGGGCCACCCACTCGTCGCTGGGCGGGTAGGCGCCCGCGACGTCGTGCGGGTCGCCGCACTCCTGCTCCCACTGCCACCACGTGCCACCCGCGCCGGGGTTGGCGTCGTCGAGCCGGTTGAAGCGCGACATGTAGGCGGCGCGCTCGGCGTCGTCGCTGGCGAAGCTGCCGTACTCGCCGATCCAGGTCGTCGTCCCGTACGCGCGTGCCAGCAGCTGCAGCGCGCCGGTGAGGAGGTCGAGCAGGCCGGGCAGCTGGGGCCCGATCGACTCGCCGTAGTTGTGCGGGGCGAACACGAGGTTGGCGTCGTCGCTGAAGCCGGTCTCGACGAACGGTCCGACGACGGTCGGCTCGAAGAACACGATGTGGCCCCGGCCGCCGACCGCCGCCTCCGCGGCACGGATCTCCGCGATCGCCGAGCGGTAGTAGTGGGCGAGTCCGACCAAGGTGATGTCGAGGTCGAAGCCGAGGCCCGGCTCGTTGAGCAGGTCGAAGCCGGCGACACCGGGTTCGTGCGCGAACTCGGCGGCGATGCGACCCCACGTGGCCGCCAGCGCGTCGCGGATGCCGGCGCGGTTCGTGTAGAAGGCGTGCCACGCGGCGAGGACCGCGGGGCTCTCCTCGCGGCTGCCGGGGGTGCAGGTGGGCCATCCGTCGGTGAAGGTCGCCCACTCCGGTGCGCCGTCCCAGCCGATGTGCGGGCGGGTCCCGGGCGGGCACTCCTCCTCGGGCGGCGTGGCGATGTGCTTGGACCAGGCGTCCTGGTGCATGTCGATCACCACGTACATGCCGTGGCGGTTCGCCGCTGCGACCGCGGCCCGGACGCGGGCCAGGTAGTCGGGGTCGAGGGTTCCCCGCTGCGGTTCCCACGCCGACCAGTTCGTCACGAGGCGGACGACGTTGTGGCCCTGCGCCGCGGCGTCGGCCCAGTCGTCCTCGTCGAGGCTCGCGACCGTCGGCAGGTCCGGGTGGGCCTGGAAGTAGTCACCCAGGTGGTTGAAGTTCACCCCGCGCAGGAGGACCTGGCGGCCGGCGTCGTCGTAGACGGCCGCGTCCTTGCCCCGCACCGCGGTGAGCCAGCGCAGCTCCCCGTCGGGGCCGGGGTCCAGCACCGGCGGCGGTGAGCCGTCAGGTACGCACGACGCGACGAGCACCGCGACGAGCAGCGGCACCAACCTCCACGAACGTGTCGTCGCGCGGCTGCGCCGCACGATCCCCATCGCCCCCATGGCTCCCAGCGTCCCACCCGGTCGTGCGCACCGCAACGTCCGGGGCCCTCTGGCTTCGCCGCGTGCCCCTTCTCGTTGCCTCCTGCGCGCCATGACGCGCATGAGGCGACGAGAAGGCGGGCTCAGCCCGGAAGCGGGTCGTACAGGTAGATGACCACCTCGTGGTTGCGCTCGTTCCCCAGGGCGTCCCGCACGGTCGGCATCGTGCGGTGGTAACCGGACTGCGCCCACCTGGGATCCGGCGTGCAGGTGATGGTGACGTCGGTGACGGTCGGCGAGACGAGCTCGGCGCGGGGCTTCGAGCACTGTGCGTTCGAGTCGTGGAACGGCATCTGCATCCAGAAGGTCGTGTACACGAACGCCGCCGGGGACGCCCGGTCCTCCACGCGCAACGTCAGGTCGAACGGTGCCGTGCGCACGGGGCGTTCCGGATCGGTGCGGATCTCCAGCAGCTTGGGACCGGAGCGGTCGTCGACTCCCCCGGCGACCTCGAAGGGGATGCGACGGTCACGCAGCCCCGGGTAGTGGCCGTCCGCCCCGGCGGGGCGGTCCGTGAGCGTGACCTCGATGTGCCAGGTGCCGTTCGACGCGAACGCCGGGAGCGAGCAGGTGACGAGGACGAGGGCGCCGCCCGGGGCGACGCCGGGGTGGATCGCCGAGGTGCAGGGTCGTGGGCCCGGAAGCTTCTTGCCGGCGGGCGTGATGAGGTCGCCGAGGATCACTGCGGTCACACCCTCGTCATCGCTGGTGACGAGGGTCAGGGTCACGTCCTCGCCGGGGACCGCCGGGTCGGGCGAGGCGGCGACCGATTCGATCACCGGCGGTTGGTAGAGCGGTGGCGGTGTGGGCGCCGGGTGGCAGGCCGCCAGCACCGTCACCACGAGTACTCCGACAAATGTTGCAGCGACGCGTCGCATCACGCCGAACCCCCTCCCGCGCCCCTTGCGCGCGGCACGACCATAGGCCCGGGGCCCGGCGCGTGCCCGGAAAGCCCAGATTCTCGTCGCCTCCTGCGCGCCATGCCGCGCAGGAGGCGACGAGAACGCCCTCCACGGGTCCGGCGCGGTTCAGGGGGCTGAGGCCTCGTCCTGGTGGCGGCTGCGGTCGTGCGTGTTGGAGCGCAGCGCCACCACGCCCATCACCGCGGCCATCGTGTGCACCGCCGAGCTCAGGCCCGCCTCGCGCAGCACCGCCACCAGGACCGCTTCGTCGCTGTCGACCCCGCCGTGGTGCGGGTACTCGGTGGTGACGAGCGCCCACCCGGTGAGCACGACCAACAACGTCGCTGAGAGCGCGGGTGCGGCCGTGGAGCGACGGTCACCGGTTCCGGTCACTGCCGCCTTCAGGTGTGGATACGCGAACAGCGAGGATGCGAACAGGATCGCGGCGTTCTGCATCGTCGGCGCGCTGGCCAGGGTCACCGCTCCGATGTCCAGGTCCCATCCGATGACCGCGCCGACCGCGCGGGCGTTTGCCCGGATCGTGAGGTACCCCACGACGACCGCGTAGAGGGCGGTGGCCGCGGCTGTTCTCGCTGCGGCCACCGACGGGCCGGACCGTTGGGTCACAGCGGCTCGGACGGTTCGAGGGTGCGTTGCACCAACTCGCCGCCGCCCCGCGGGTTCCGCACCTCACCGTGCGCGCCTGCCGCGTCGATGCCCATTGGCGACCACGGCGGTGCAGCGGCAGCAGGTGCGAGTGCGCCCTGAGCACCTTCGGTTCTGGTGAGCCGCGTCGGCATGGGCGCGCGAACACCATGGCTACGTTCCATGGCCCCCTCCCCACACGTAGTTGGCGGGCAACCTAACACGGTGTGCGTGCGCAACGAGCCGGCACGGTCAGGACCTGCGGCTGGTTGCGGTTCGTTGAGCGAACGCGCACCGGCGGCGGCCCCCCTCGTGGGGGTCGCCGCCGCCGGTGATGCGGACGGGATCTGGTGCTGGTGCTACTCGATGCGCAGGCCGGAGATGGCCCGGGAGATCACCAGCT
>CBFGTJ010000127.1:0-9226 GCA_965651815.1 uncultured Microthrixaceae bacterium
CACCGCTGCCCCGTCGACGCCGATTCTCGTTGTGCTGTGCGCGACATGCCGCGCACAGCGCAACGAGAACGAGGGGGTCCACCTCCCCGCTGCGTCCGCGGCCTCGTTCACCCACCATCGAGGCCTCATGGATGGGCTCGATCCCGACGGAACCCTCGAAGCGATCGCCGCCGGGCAGCACGGTGTGATCTCCCGTCGCCAGGCGCACGACGCCGGGTTGGACCGGCACCAGATCCGTGTGCGCCTCGACTCCGGGCGGTGGCGAACCGTGGCGCCGCGCGTGTACGGCTTTCCCGGCCATCCGGACACGTGGCCGCGCCGGCTCTGGATCGCCCACCTCCACGGTGGACCGGACACGGTCATCTCGATCGAGTCGGCTGCCCGGCTGCTGCGCCTGGGACCGGTCGAGGGCTGGCCGGTCGACCTGATCGTCGAGCGCCGGCAGGGGCAGGCGCTCCCCGGCACCCGGCGCTATCGCCCTGGCGACCTGGCACCGAACCACGTGATGCGTCACCAGGGCCTGCCGGTCACGACACCCGCACGCACGATCGTCGACCTCGCCGCGTTCGTCTCCCGCACCCGGTTGGCGTCGGTCGTGGAGACCGCCGAGGTGGAACGACGCTGTTCGCTGCTGCAGGTGGCGACGATGCTGGACGACCTCCGTCGCTCCGGGAAGCGTGGCGTCCGCAAGCTCGCCGACGTGCTCGACGAGCTGGGTCCGGGTGACGCGCTTCCCCACTCGCAGCTGGAGCGACTGCTCGACCGGGTGATCGAGCTCGCCGGGCTCCCACCGCCTCGCCACGAGCACCCGCTGCCCTCGACCGGTGCGCTGACCGGGTTCGTCGACCGGTGCTGGCCCGAGGCACGCCTGATCGTCGAGGCGGACGGCCGCCGGTGGCACACCCGTCGCCAGAGGATCGCGCTCGACCACGACCGCGACCTCGAAGCGAGCAGGAACGGGTACCTCACGGTGCGATTGATCTGGGAGCGCCTCGAGGGCGACGCGGAGACGACGGCCCGGGCGCTCGCCGAGATCTACGCCGGCCGACTCGCCGGCTGAGCACTGGCCCTTTTCTCGTGGTGTGCTGCGCGGCATCGCGCGCTGCACACGACGAGAACGACCGCAACGGGCGACCGACGGTGGGTCAGGCGGTGATGTTGGGCCAGCGGTCCGCCCAGGGGGCGGCGTTCTCGAGCTGGGAGGCGAGGCGGATCAGCGTCGCCTCCTGCCACGGCCCGGCGGCGAACTGCACGCCGACCGGCAGGCCGGAGTCCGACACGTGCAGGGGCAGCGAGATCGCGGGCTGGCCGGTCACGTTGAACATCGCCGTGTAGGCGGCCATCGGCGTCGCGTTGACGAGCGGGGCGCCGGGCTCCTCGTCCATGCCCTCCCAGATCGAGCCGACCTTCGGCGGCTCCACCGCCATCGTGGGCGTGACCAGCACGTCGACCCCACCGGCCTCCGGGTCGAACTGGGCGATCAACTCGCGGGACAGCTCCTGCAGCAGCAGCTCGGCCTCGGTGAACGCGATCGAGCTGGTCGCCTGGGCAGCGTCCCAGTTCGCCTTGTTGTGCGGCTCCATCTTCTCGGGGTCGAGGCCGGGGATCCCCGCGGCGATCGTCGACCAGATCGTGAGGAACCCGGACAGGAACTGCGAGGGGTCCGGCCAGGCGGGCGGCTCGTCGATCACCTCGTGGCCGAGGTCCGCGAGCAGGTCCGCCGCACGCCGCACCGCCGCCGAGCAGGCCGCGTCGATCGGGATCCCGAGGGCGTTGGACTCCGAGATCCGGATGCGCAGGCGCCCCGGCGCCGCACCCACCTCCTCTCGGTACGGCCGCTCCGGCGGCGGCGCGACGTTCCACGCACCCCGGTCGAGCACCGACATGACGTCCAGCGCCACGGCGCTGTCCGCGACGGTCCGGGTGACGACACCGGAGGTCGACGCGGCGACCATCTTCTGCGCGCGGTTGGGGATGCGGTTGCGGCTGGGCTTGAGCCCGACGAGCCCGTTGCAGGACGCGGGGATGCGGATCGACCCGCCGCCGTCCGACGCGTGCGCGATCGGGGCCATGCCCGCGGCGACCGCCGCGCCCGCACCGCCCGAGGACCCACCGGGCGTGTGCACGGTGTTCCACGGGTTGCGGGTCCTGCCGTGCCGCTCGGACTCGGTCATCGAGATCGTGCCGAACTCGGGCGTCGTGGTCTTGCCCATCAGCACGAACCCGGCCTCGCGGAACCGCTCGACGACCGGGTCGTCGCGCTCCTCGGGCGTGTCCGGCACCGCCATCGACCCGTACGAGGTGGGCCACCCGGCCACCGCGTTCAGGTCCTTGATCGGGATCGGCACGCCGAGGAACGGCGGCAGCTCGTCGACGCTCGTCCCCGCGAGGCGGTCGGCCGCGGCCTTGGCCTCCGCCCGGGCGCGCTCGTCGTCACGCAACGAGAAGGCGTTGAGCTGCGGGTCGAGCTCGTCGACCCGGGCGAGGTAGTGATCGAGCACCTCGAGCGGGCTCACCTCCTTGGCACGGATGGCGGCGGCCACGTCGAGGGCGGAGTCGAAGCGGGTCATGGCCGGACGCTAGCAACGCGCCCAGGGCCGTGGCCGGGTACCGGAGGGGGCGTCGGGTTCGATCCGGGTGGGTGCGGACCGCTGCGCCGCGACAGACTCGTCGGCCGTGACCGAACTGGCCGCGCCGCCGAGCCGCTCGACGAGCCCGTCCCCCACCCGACCCGAGGTGCCCAGATGAGCGAGGTGCCCACATGAGCGAGGTGCCCACATGAGCAAGGTGCCGCTCCCCCGGGGCTTCCACGCACACGTCGCGAACGTCGGGATCAAGGACGACACCGACGACTTCGTGGTCGTCGCGTCGGACACGACCTGCGACGCGGCGGCGGTGTTCACCCGGTCACGCTTCGAGGGGCCGAGCGTGGAGCTGTCGCGCCGCCACGCGGCGGACGGACGGCTGCGTGCCGTGGTCGTCGTGTCGAAGAACGCGAACGTCGCCACCGGCGAGGCGGGCAGGGCCGACGCGCGGGAGCTCGCCGAGGGCGTCGCCCGCGCGGTCGGGTGCCCGGTGGAGGAGGTGCTCGTCGCCTCGACCGGGGTGATCGGCCGCCGCTACCCGATGCCGGCGCTGCGGGCGCACCTGGACGAGCTGCGCTGGCCGTTCCAGCCGAGCGACGCCGTCGCGGCGGCGACCGCGATGATGACCACCGACACGCACCCCAAGACCTCGGTCGCGACGCTCCCCGCCGAGCGCGGCACCGCGAGCGTGGTGGGCATCGCCAAGGGCGTCGGGATGATCGAGCCCGACATGGCGACGATGCTCGCGTTCGTGTTCACCGACGCGGCCGTGCCCGCGGCGGAGCTGGACCCGATCTTCCGGCGTGTCGTGGCGCGCACGTTCAACAGCCTCAGCGTCGACACGGACACCTCGACCTCGGACACCGCGGCGGTCCTCGCGAACGGCGCGGCGGGGGCGGTCGACCTCGCCGAGCTCGAGACCGCGCTCGGGCGGGTGTGCCTCGGCCTGACCCGCCAGCTCGCCGCCGACGGTGAGGGCGCGACGAAGCTGCTGGTGGTGCGGGTCACCGGGGCCCGCGACGACGACCAGGCGAAGCGGGTGGCGAAGGCGATCGTGAACTCGCCGCTGGTGAAGACCGCGGTGCACGGCGCGGACCCGAACTGGGGCCGCGTGGCGATGGCGGTCGGCAAGTGCTCTGACGACACCGACATCGACCAGGAGCGGGTGGCGATCCGGTTCGGTGACGTGCAGGTCTACCCCGACGGCGACGAGGGCGACCTGGCCGCGCTCGAGGAGTACCTGCGGGGCGGCGAGGTGCACATCGGGGTCGACCTCGGCATCGCGGACGGGGACTGGACCGTCTACGGGTGCGACCTGTCGGACGGGTACGTCCGCATCAACGCCGACTACACGACCTGAGCCCGGGCGGCCTGGACCCGCCCAGCGCGGCCTGCGGCTCGCGCGCCCGACGCGCCCGGCGCTCGCAGCAGCCCGCCGTCAGCCGAACGCGCCGGCGCTGCGGTGCTCGGCGAACGCCTCGGCGTCCACGCCCCACCCGGCGAGCACCTCGGCCGGGTCGGCGCCCTCGACCGACGCGGTCGGCGCAGCGGCCGGCGTGCGGTCGAAGCGTGGTGCGGGTGCCGGTTGGGCGACGCCCTCGACGTCCGCGAACGCGCCCCGGGCGACCGCGTGCGGGTGGTGGGGCGCCTCACCCATGTCGAGCACCGGGGTGACGCACGCGTCGACGCCGGCGAAGTGGTCCGCCCACTCGTCGCGGCTGCGGGTGCGGAACGCCGCGGCGAACCGCTCGCGCAGCTCCGGCCAGCGCGACCGGTCGTGCTGGTCGGGGAGGTCGGTCGCGTCCGCGAGGCCCAGCCCCTCGAGCAGCGCCGCGTAGAACTGCGGCTCGAGCGCGCCGACCGCGACCCACCCGCCGTCCGCGCACTCGTAGCAGTCGTAGAACGGGGCGCCGGAGTCGAGCAGGTTCGTGCCCCGCTCCGCCGACCAGAAGCCCGACGCGAACGCGCCGAACAGGGGCGCCATGAGCAGGGCCGCGCCGTCCACCATCGCCGCGTCGACGACCTGGCCGCGGTCCGAGCGCTGCCGCTCGACGAGCGCGGCGAGGATCCCCGCGGCGAGCAGCATCCCGCCGCCGCCGAAATCGGCGACGAGGTTCAGCGGCGGCGTCGGCGGCTGGCCGCGCCGGCCGATGTGCGCGATCGCTCCGGCGAGCCCCGCGTAGTTGAGGTCGTGCCCGGCGCGGGGAGCGAGCGGGCCGTTGCGACCCCAGCCGGTCATGCGGCCGTACACGAGGCGCGGGTTCACCCCCAGCAGGTCGTCGGGGCCGACCCCGAGCCGTTCGGCGACGCCCGGTCGGAACCCCTCGATGAGCACGTCGGCCCGCTCGGCGAGCTGGTGGACGAGACGCCGGCCGGCCTCGGAGCGCAGGTCGACGGCGACGCCGGTCCGGTTGCGGTTGAGCACGTCCCACGGGTTGGTGTGCGCCTCGGGCTGCGGCGCACCCCCGCTGCCAGCGCCCCTGTCGCCAGGGCCCTCGCCGGTCGGGAACCTCGGGCTGCCCGCCGGCCGGTCGATGCGCAGCACGTCCGCACCGAGGTCGGCGAGGAACATCGCGCAGAACGGCGCGGGACCGAGCCCTGCCAGTTCGAGGACGCGCACGCCCTCCAGGGGACCTGCCACTCACTCCTCCCGGAACGTGAAGGGCAGGGGACCCGCGGACGGGCCCCCTGCCTCGATCGATCTCACGACCCCGAAGGGTGCCCGATCAGCCGGCGTCGGTGACGGACCAGCGCAGCGTGTAGGGCCGGAACAGGTTCGGGAACTGGCCCGGCAGGAACCACTGCAGGGTGCCGCTCACGGTCTGGCCGCCGCCGGACACCGGACCCAGCACCGGGCTGGAGTGGTTGATGCCGGCGGGCAGGTCGACGATCCGGACCTGACCGGCCCACAGCGGCAGGATCCACACCCGCTGCACCGACACCGTCACCTGTGCCTCCCCGCCGTTGGCGCCGGGGATCGTCAGCGTGCCGCTGATCGAGCTGACCCCGAAGCCGTCGCGCGCCACCCGGAGGTCACCGGTGCCGGAGCCCTGGTTGGAGTAGGTGAGGGCACCGCTGAGCTGGACCGCGACCGAGTCGTCGCTCGGCGACGGCGTCGTCGTCGGCGTGGTGGTCGGCGTGGTGGTCGGCGTCGTCGTCGGCGTCGTCGTCGGAGTCGTCGTCGGCGTGGTGGTCGGCGTGGTGGTCGGAGTCGTCGTCGGAGTCGTCGTCGGCGTCGTCGTCGGCGTCGTCGTCGGCGTCGTCGTCGGCGTCGTGGTCGACGGTCCGCTCAAGCTGAAGTCGAGCTCGTACTCGTCGAAGTCACCGTCCGCATCGACCACCCTGAGCCGGGCGTAGTGGTCACCACCGGTCTCGTAGGTCGTCTCCACGACCGGACCCGAGGCGGTCGTGCCGTTGCTGAACTCCCACTCGTAGGTCGCCGGGCCCTTCGCCACGAACGAGTCGCGGGCGTCGAAGGAGACCGTGAACGGCGCCTCGCCCTGGAGGCTCCGGTTCGGGGTGAAGGTGGCGTTGATCCCCTCACCGATCGCCGGGGTGATCCGACCGCCGAGCACGACCTTGTTGTGGCCGCGCGGGGTGGGCAGACCGACCACCTCGCTGAGGATCCCGTCGAGCAGGCCGCAGTTGGTCACGCGGGGCACGTTCCACGCGTTGTCGACCATCGTGAGTGTGCCCTGCGTCGGGTCGTACGGCGTGCCCGTCACCGCGTTGTCGAAGCCCGGCACCGCCTCCTTGCGGCCGGTGACGAGGTTGAGGTGGATCGGGCTGGCGGCCGTGCCGATGGTGCATCCCGACGGGAGCGCCCCACCGTTGATGGTGCCTGAGATCTTCACGCGGAACCGCACGTCGAGCTCGCCCTCGCCGGTCATCGGGTCGATGAACCCGGTGGCGTCATGGGTCGGCACGACCTCGATCACCGCGTGGCCGCTGAAGCCGTCGACGCCCCGGTAGACCTTCGGGAACACGACGTTGTCCTTCGGGATGGTCACGTTGCCGGCACCGTCGATCGACCCGGTGATCGACACGTCGACCTTCGGCTGGTAGCCCGCGGCGAGCTCGCTGTCGTCCGGCTCACCGTTGGGGCCGGGCACGCACTGCGGGTCGGCGGTGTCGATCCGGCCGTCGCCGTCGTTGTCCAACCCGTCGATGCACTGTGCGAGCGCCCTCGGAGCGAGGCTCATCGCGGGCAGCTTCCCGGTCGTCCCGATCTGGAGGAACCCGCTCTCCCCCTCGAGCTTGAACGTCCCGGGGTTCGCGACCTTCTGCGCCCCCACGGTCGCCGGCAGGATCGCTGCCGCCAGGCCGAGCACGCCGATCGCGGCCGCGACCGCACGCCAGTTTCGCCTCATCTGCACTCCCTCGCTGGCGCCCACCCCACAGCAGACCCGGGCGCGATCGGACAAGTCTCAACCGAAAGCTGAACCACCGTCAACCCTTTCGGGCGAGGGAAATCTCTTGAGTCACCCGCCGGGTGCGCCGATGCAACGGCACCGGCGGGAACCGGAACGCCCCGGGTGCGGCTCAGCGTCGTGCCCGGGGCGTCGCCTTCTGGGTGAGGGCCGGGTCCCGGGCGACGACGGGGTCCAGGATCTCGTCGATGCGGGCGACGAGGTCGTCGTCGAGGGTCACCTCGAGTGCGCCGACGTTGTCCTCGAGCTGCTCGGGCCGCGTCGCGCCGACGATCGCGGACGCGACGTCGGGGTTGCGCAGCACCCAGGCGAGCGCCATCTGCGCCATCGAGATGCCGGCCTCGCGGGCGAGCGGCACGAGCTGCTGCACCCGCTCGAGCACGTCGTCGCGCAGGAAGCGCTTCACGAACTCCGCGCCGCCCTTGTCGTCGGTCGCGCGCGAGCCCTCCGGCACGGGCTGGCCGGGCAGGTACTTGCCGGTGAGCACGCCCTGCGCGAGCGGCGAGAACACGATCTGCGACATGCCCGCCGCGCGGCTCGCGGGGATGACCTCTTCCTCGATGACGCGCCACAGCATCGAGTACTGCGGCTGGTTCGACACGAGCGGCACGCGCAGCTCGCGGGCGAGCGCGGCGGCCTCGGTGATCTGCTCGGCGGTCCACTCCGAGACCCCGATGTAGAGGACCTTGCCGGACCGCACGAGGTCGGCGAAGGCGAGCATCGTCTCCTCGAGCGGGGTGGACAGGTCGTAGCGGTGCGCCTGGTACACGTCGATGTGGTCGATGCCGAGCCGGCGCAGCGAGCCCTCGCAGGACTCGAGGATGTGCTTGCGCGACAGGCCCATGTCGTTCGGTCCGGGGCCGGTCGGCCAGAACACCTTGGTGAGGATCTCGAGGCCCTCGCGCCGCTGGCCGGCGAGCGCCCGCCCGAGCACCGACTCGGCGCGGGTGCCGGCGTAGACGTCCGCGGTGTCGAAGGTCGTGATGCCGAGGTCGAGCGCCGCGTGCACGCACGCGATCGCCGCGTCGTCCTCGACCTGGGATCCGTGGGTGATCCAGTTGCCGTAGGAGATCGCGCTGATCTGGAGGCCGGAGCTGCCGAGGAAGCGGTGCTGCATGTGCCGCACGTTAGATCGCACCCTCCCGACCGGGCTCCGTTCTCCCCCAACCCCCGTTCTCCGGAAGGGGTGGTGGTGCGAGAGTGGTCGACGTGAGCACCGAGTCCGTCCCCACGATCGACATCGCCGCGCTGCTCCCCGGCTCGGGGGCCGGTGACGAGGCACGGCGCGCGGTGGCTGCACGCATCGGCGACGCGTGCCGCCGGTACGGGTTCCTCCAGGTCGTCGGCCACGGGATCGACCCGCAGCTGCGGCGCCGCCTGCGCGACGCGGCCGCGAAGTTCTTCGCCCTCGACGAGGACGAGAAGGACCGCATCTCGATGCGGCACGGCGGGCGGGCCTGGCGCGGGTGGTTCCCCGTCGGCGGCGAGCTCACCTCCGGCGTGCCGGACGGCAAGGAGGGCATCTACTTCGGCTCCGAGCTCGGCCACGACCACCCGCGGGTGCGCGCGGGGGTGCCGCTCCACGGACCGAACCTGTTCCCCGAGCGGCCCGCGGACCTGCGCGACGTGGTGCTCGAGTGGATGGACCGGGTGACCGAGGTCGGCCGCGCGGTGCTGTCGGGCATCGCGCTGTCGCTCGACCTCGACGCCGACTGGTTCGACCGGTGGTGCGCGGACCCGACCGTGCTGTTCCGCATCTTCCACTACCCGCCCCCGCCCCCCGGCTTCGCCGGCAGCTGGGGCGTCGCCGAGCACACCGACTACGGGCTCCTGACGCTGCTGGTGCAGGACGACACCGGCGGGCTCGAGGTGCGCGTCGACGGCCGGTGGGTCGAGGTGCCGCCGACCGAGGACGCGATCGTGTGCAACCTCGGCGACATGCTCGAACGGGCGAGCGGCGGGCGGTTCCGCTCGACCCCGCACCGGGTCCGGCTCCCGAGCACCGACCGGTACTCGTTCCCGCTGTTCCTCGACCCGGCGTGGGACGCCGAGGTGGAGCCGCTGCCGGGCACCGACCTCGCCGAGGCCCGCCAGGGCGACCGCTGGGACGGCGCGAGCGTGTTCGACGCGGAGGGCACCTACGGCGACTACCTGCTGTCCAAGGTGTCGAAGGTGTTCCCGGACCTCTACCGCGAGGTCATGGGCGCCGCG
>CBFGTJ010000128.1:0-9209 GCA_965651815.1 uncultured Microthrixaceae bacterium
TCCACAACACGATCACCGTCGTGCTCGCACAGCGGCTGCGCGAGTCCGCGCTGCTGCGGGCGGACTGGGCGACCCGGCGGCAGGTGCTCGGCGGCATCGCGGTCGAGGCGGTGCTCGTCGGGGTGCTCGCCTCCGTGGTCGGCGTGCTCGCAGGTCTCGGGCTCGCCGCGGGCCTCAGCGCGCTGTTCGGTGCGATGGGGTTCGACTTCCCGGGCTCCGGGCTGGTCGTCGAGACCGACAGCCTGGTCATCGCCGGGGTCGTCGGCATGGTCGTGACGCTCGTGGCTGCGCTGGTGCCGGCCGTGCGGGCCTCGCGCACGCCGCCGCTCGCCGCGCTGCGCGACGTCGCCCACGACACGAGCGACACCTCCCGCCTGCGCGCCGTCGCCGGCACGCTGCTGGTCGGCGCCGGCCTCGCCGTGGTGCTCGTGGGCCGCACGAGCCTCACCGCGGTGGGCGTGGGTGCGGGCCTGCTGGTCGTCGGCACCTTCGTGATCTCCCCGGTCATCGCCGCGCCGGCCGCACGCGTGCTCGGCGCGCTGCCCGCCAGGCTGCGCGGCGGCTCGGGGGCGCTGGCGAGGGGCAACGCGGCGCGCAACCCCCGCCACACGGCCAGCACCGCCAGCGCGCTGCTGATCGGCGTGTGCATCGTGTCGGTGTTCACGGTGTTCGCGTCGTCCCTCAAGGCCTCGCTCACCGACACCCTCGCCGGCTCGCTCACCGGCGACGTGGTGGTCCAGGCCGACGGGTTCAGCGGCGCCGGCATCGGCCCGGAGCTCGCGCACGAGCTCGACGAGCTGCCCGAGGTCGCCGACGCGGTCGGCCTCTCGGACGCCCCCGGGCTGATCGGTGGCGAGGAGCAGCTGTTCAGCGCCGTCGACCCGGCCGCGCTGGCCGGTGTGGCCGAGCTCGAGGTGGTCGAGGGCTCGCTCGAGGACGTCACCGGCGAGTCGGTGGCCGTCTCGACGGACATGGCCGCGGAGCAGGGCTGGGCGTTCGGTGACGTCGTGGAGGTGACCTTCGTCGACGGCGCCGTGGTGCCCGCGCGGATCGCGGCGACCTTCGACCGGCCCGAGGTCGTCGGCAGCGTCGTGGTGCCCCGCGACCTCGCCGAGCAGCACATGAACCAGCTGCGCGACTGGCTGGTCGTGGTCGAGGCGGCGCCGGGCACCTCCGTCGCCGACGCGAAGGCGGCCGTGGCCGAGGTCGCGGCACGGCACGGCGCCCAGGAGGTGTTCGACATGGACGGCTTCGTCGAGTCCGCCGCCGGGGAGCTCGACGCGCTGCTGGTCGTCGTCTACGCGCTGCTGGCGCTGTCGATCGTGATCGCGCTGATCGGCATCGGCAACACGCTGTCGCTGTCGATCCACGAGCGCACCCGCGAGCTCGGCCTCCTGCGGGCGGTCGGCCAGACGCGGCGCCAGCTGCGCTCGATGGTGCGCTGGGAGTCGGTCATGGTCGCCTCGTTCGGCACCGTCGGCGGGGTCCTGCTCGGCACCTTCATCGCCTGGGCGTTCGTGAACGCGCTGGTCTCGACCGAGGGCATCGGCACGTTCCGGGCACCGCTGGTCGGACTCGCGGCGATCGTCGCGGTCGGCGGGCTGGTCGGGGTGCTCGCGTCGGTCCGGCCCGCCCGTCGTGCCGCCCGGTTGGACGTGCTGCAGGCGGTGGCGACCGAGTAGCCCGCCACCTGCTCCCCTCGCCGACCCCGACGCGGAGTGCCCGGTCGCCCCAGCGCGGCCGGGCACTTCGGCGCGTGGAACCGTGGCTCGTGCGGCGGCTCAGCCGGCGCTCTGCCAGAGCCCCATGAGGTTGCCCTCGGTGTCGCGGAAGTAGGCGGCGTAGCCCATCTCGCCCACCTTCGTCGCCTCGCCGACGACCTCCCCGCCGCGGTCGCGCACCCGCTGCAGCGCGGCCTCCATGTCGTCGACCTCCAGGGTGATGACCGGGGCCATCGGCTCGGCACCTGCTGCCGCCGCGAGGGGCACCTACCCGGCCGGGCGGTGCGGGATCCCCGCGTGTCAGGGCTCACCGGCGAGCACGGTGAGGACCTCGCGGCGGCCGTGGCGGTGCTCGCCCACCTCGACGCCGGTGAAGCCCGCGTCACGGCACATCCCGGCGAAGCGCTCCGCCTGGTCGTCGGTCCACCCGTGGCTCGCGTTGCCCTTCGCCCCCGGCGGGCTGTGCCGCTCGATCACCAGGAACCGACCTCCCGGCCGCAGCACGCGGCGCACCTCGGCGAGCCCGGCCCCCAGGTCGCGCCAGTGGTGGACGGTCGCGAGCGACCACACGACGCTCGCCGCGCCGTCCGGCAGCGGCAGGTCCTCCGCGGTGCCCTGCGCGACGTCCACCGTGGCCTCCGCGCCCCGGAGCTCGCCGAACCGGCGGCTCGCGCGCACCGTCGCACGGGCCACGCGGAGCATCTCGGTGGACGGGTCGACGCCGACCACGGTGGACGCGCCCCTGGCCGCGGCCCGCCGCACGGCGACCCCGGCCCCGCAGCCCACGTCGACGACGTCGTCGCCCGCTCCGGTGCCGGTGAGCCGGATCGCGAGGTCGGCGTCCCCGGTCCGACCCACCGTGAACGTGAGCGCCGCGATGAGGCCCGCGACCCCGGAGAAGCCGGGGTGGTCCGCGTGGTGGTTCGGTGGGAGCCCGATGTCGTGCGGTGTCGTGGTCATGTGGACGACCTTGACAGTTGAACCATGGTTCACGTCAAGGTGTGGTGTGGACGACGAGCTCCTGACGATCGGCGAGGTCGCCCGCCGGGCCGGGGTGGCCACGTCCGCGGTGCGGTTCTACGAGCGGCGCGGGCTGGTGCAGGCCGATGCGCGACGCTCCGGCCAGCGCCGCTACCGGGTCGGGACGCTGCGTCGGCTGGTGTTCATCGGGATGCTCCAGGACGCGGGGCTCACCCTCGAGGAGATCCGCGGGGTGCTCGACGCCCCGGACGTCGAGGGGTGGAAGGCGATCGCGCAGCGACGCCTCGAGCTGCTCGACGTCGAGATCGAGCGGCTCCAGCGGGCACGCGCCTACCTCGAGGGGGCGCTCCTGTGCCGCTACGACCACCCGGCGACGGACTGCCGCGTCATGGGCGCCGAGATCGACCGTCGCCTCGCCGACACCCCTGCGGGAGGGTGACGTGCTGGTCGTCGACGCCGCCAACGTGATCGGCTCGCGTCCCACCGGCTGGTGGCGCGACCGCCCGGGCGCGGCGCGGCGGTTCACCGAGGACGTGCGCGCCGCCGTGGCGGCCGGACGGTTGGCAGCACCCGTCGCCGTGGTGCTCGAGGGCCGGTCGCGGGAGGGCGCCGAGGAGTCCGAGCTCGACGGCGTCCGGGTGGTGCACGCACCCGGCGAGGGCGACGACACGATCGCCGAGCTCGCCGCGTCGCACCCCGGGTCGGTCGTCGTGACCGCGGACCGGGATCTGGCCGGCCGCGCCCGCTCCTGCGCCGCCGAGGTCGTGGGCCCGCGCTGGCTCCTCGACCGGATCGGGGTGCGCTGAAGGGCAACGTTGATTGTCACAGTGCCTCGTTAGTCTCGCACGCATGTTCGAGCTCGACGCGGGCGAGGTGAGCGGGATCGTCGAGGCGTTGCGGCGCCTGGCAGCGGTCGACGTCGCCGGCGCGGACGAGCAGGTGCTGTGCGACGCGGCCCTCGCGCTCGAGTCGGCACGCCGCTTCCTCGATGCCACCCAGTGCCACGTGCTGGGCGAGCTCGAGGCCCGGGGCGTCACCGACCGTGCGGCGGGGCAGCGCACCTCGGCCTGGCTGGCCCACCACGCCGGGCTGCCCTCCGGGGTCGCACGCCAGCGGGTGCGCGTGGGGACCCAGCTGCGCCGGCTCGGCGCGCTCGACGAGCGGCTCCGGGCGGGCGCGGTCGGCTTCGACCACGCGCGGGTCATCGCCGATGCCGCGAACCCCCGCATCGTCGACGACCTCGCCCAGCTCTCGGGGGAGCTGTGCGACCTCGCCGAGGGCATGGTCTTCGACGACTGGCGCAGGGAGGTGCACGGCATCGCCGAGCAGCTCGACCAGGACGGCGGCTACGACCCCGACCGCGACCTCGCCCGCAACCGGCTCCGCATCGGCCGCACCGGCGAGCAGACGGTCGGCCACTTCGAGCTCATCGGTGCCCGTGGCGCACTCGTCGAGGCGGGGCTCAACACCATCGCGGACGAGCTGTTCGAGCGGTACTCGCACGACAACCAGGTCACCCCCGAGCTCCCCGTGCCGAGCCGGGCGACGTTGATGGGGCTCGCACTCGAGGAGGTCGTCCGCCGCGCGCTCGCGATCGACCGGGACGCCAGCCGGCCACCCCGCACCGAGCTGCACCTCCTGCTCACCCCCGACCAGCTCGACGCCGGCCTCCGCGGCGAACGCACCGACGGACGGTCCACCGACCGCCTCGCCGAGCAGACGCTGGGTCGGCGCTGGACGTTGCACGCCGGGATCGTCGGGTTCACGCTCACCGACGCCGAGGGCCGCCGGGTGCGCACCGATCCCTACGCGCCGCTCACCTGCGACGCGGCGATCTACGCCACCGTGGTCGACAGCCTCGGCGTGCCGCTCGACATGGGACGCCAGGTCCGCTTCGCCACCACCGCCCAGCGTCGGGCGCTGGCCCACCGCGACGGCGGCTGCACCTTCCCCGGCTGCGCTGCGCCACCGGCGTGGACCGACGCGCACCACCGCCTCGACTGGGCCAGGGGCGGCCGCACCGACCTGGACCAGCTCGTCTCCGCCTGCCGGCACCACCACGGGGTCGCGCACCGGCCCGGGTGGTCCGTCGAGGTCACCGACGACGGCTGGACGCGGTGGACGACGCGGGGCGGCCACCAGTTCTGGGGGCAGCGCCACCACCGCCAGCGTGCGGGACCGCTGCCCCACGCCGCCTGAGCGGCCCCCGACTGCCCGACCCCGCAACCTCCACGCAGAGGCGAGCCGCTGCCCCGTAGTGTGCCGGCATGGGTTGCGGCTGCCTCGTCCTGCTGGCCTCGGCGATCTCGCCCCGCCTCGGGCTGTTCCTCCTGTGGGCGTTCACCGACCGACTCACGCAGGCGTTCGAGTCCGGCTGGGTCGGCCTGCTCGGGTTCCTGTTCCTGCCCTGGACCGCGCTCGCCTGGGCAGCGGCCTACCAGCCGGCCGGCGGCGTCGGGGTCACGGGGTTCGGCTGGTTCATCGTGGCGCTCGGGCTGGTCGCGGACCTGAGCACGCACGGCGGCTCGTCCACGAGCGCCCGCGCACGCGCCCGCTGAGCCGTCCGACCCGAGTGGGCGAACTGATGCTCAGCCCTCGTAGACCATCCCGATCGCTGCGCGGTCGTCGCGCACGAGCAGCGTGAGGCTCTCCTCCAGGTAGAGGCGGACCGACTCGGCGTCGTGGTCCAGGTAGCCGATCGAGAAGTCCTGCCCGCACACGAGGCTCGCGTCGCCGCCACGGGTGCTCACCACGACCGCGCCGCTCACGGCGGGGGCCCAGATCAGCGGCCCGCCGAGGATGCGACGGACGTGGTCGAACACGGGGTAGCCGCCGTGCTGGGTCGTCTCGATGACGCCCCGGTAGCACCGGGGCCCGAGCGCGATCCCGTAGGGCCCCTCGACCCCGGCCGCCATGAGCTTCGACACGGCCTTCGCGACGCTGGACGGGTACTCCTCGTAGTCGTCGCTGATGCGGATCGGGTCGTGCGGCGAGGCCTCGACGAGCCCGGTGATGCCGCCCGCCGCGTACCCGTAGAACACGGCGGTGTCCTCGGCCGCCGCGGCACGCTTCGCGGCCTCGGTCACCGCGTCGAGGTCCGGGGCGAACGCGCCCCGGTCGATCGACTCCAGCTCGGCGCGGGACACCTCGAACACGGTCCGCAGCTCCACCATCGGCTGCACGGCACGAACCCCGCCGCGCACCCCCTCGGCGGGTCCGGACGCGAGCGGGGTCACGGTCCCGACGGGCTCGGCCGCGTGCCGCCAGCCGCGGGGACCCTCGAAGTCGACCAGCGCCCGTGCCGCCAGGAAGTGGCGCAGCGTCCTCGACGCCTCCTCCTCGATCTCCGCCCAGGCGGCGTCGCTGATCGGTGCGAGCTCGCGATGCAAGTGGTTCATCAGATCTGCCTCCCGCTCAGGCCGCCGATGCCCAGCGACCCGTCCCCACGCACCGACCCGCCGGGGGCGGCGTCGCCCTCCTCGTGGTCGTGGTCGTGCCCGTGGTCGTCGAGGATCGGCCCGTCGGTGAAGAGGTAGCGGCGCAGCTCCCGGTCGAGCTCCGGGTCGTGACGGCGCAGCCACTCGAGCGTCATCGCCGCGTGCTCCTTCTCCTCGTCACGGTTGTGGCGGAGGACCTCACGCAGCTCCTCGTCCGAGGTCGCGTCGATGCGCTGGTCGTACCAGTCGACCGCCTCCAGCTCTTCCATCAGCGAGACGATCGCCCGGTGACGCTCCATGGTCTCCGGGCGAAGGTCTGAGGTGTCTTCGTGGAAGGTGGCGCTCGCCTGTGCCATCGGCTCCTCCGGAATCCTCGGGTTCGTGACAGAGGCTAGGTGAACTCGTCGGGTTCGCGACGGACGAGCGGCCCGCCGGGAACGCGCCCTGCGCGCCGGGGCGACGCGGCTCGGGGGAAGCTCACCAGCTGAGCTCGACCTCGATCTCCGAACCGTCGGAGCCCACCTCGACCTCGAGGGAGAACTCGACCTCGTCGGGCACGTCGACCGTGTAGCGCAGCCCCTCGCGCTGGAACGCGATCTGGTTGTGGCGCGACAGCTGGTCGGCGAGCTGGCGCAGGCGCTCCGCCGCCTCCTCGCGGCGGAGCCTCGTCCCGGTCTCGTGCTCGATGAGCTCCATGGGGGGCCTCCCGTGGTCGTGTGTGCGCGCCGGTCTAGCCGCGATCCGCGACTCCGATCACCGGCGCGGGGGTAGAACTGTGTCCGACGACACACCCGGCGCCACCGACCAACCATCCACCCCACCCACCTCACCCACGGAACGGAGGCCCATGCCGGATCCATCAGCCACGACGTCGACGCTCGGCCTCGACGAGATCGTGCAGGACATCGAGGACCTCTACAAGGACCTCCACCGACACCCGGAGCTGTCGATGCAGGAGGAACGCACCGCCTGCGTCGCAGCGGGCCGGCTGGAGTCCGCCGGGTTCGAGGTGACGACCGGGATCGGCGGCACCGGCGTCGCCGGCGTGCTCCGCAACGGCGACGGACCGACGGTGATGCTGCGCGCCGACATGGACGCGCTGCCGGTCCAGGAGCAGACGGGCCTCGAGTACGCGAGCACCGTCGACGGGGTCATGCACGCGTGCGGCCACGACCTGCACGTCGCCTGGCTGGCCGGCGCGGCGGCGCACCTCTCGACGAACCGGCACGAGTGGCGTGGCAGTCGTCGCGCTGTTCCAGCCGGCGGAGGAGACCGCCGAGGGTGCCCGGGCGATGATCGACGACGGGCTGTTCGAGCGGATTCCCCGGCCGGACGTCATCCTCGGCCAGCACGTGATGCCGACCCCGGCGGGGATGCTGGGGGCGCGGCCCGGGGTGATGACCTCGGCGGGCGACTCGCTCGAGGTCCGGCTGCGCGGCCGGGGCGGCCACGGCTCGATGCCCCAGGCGAGCGTCGACCCGGTCGTCATGGCGGCGGCGACCGTCATGCGGCTGCAGGGCATCGTGGCACGCGAGGTCGCCCCCAACGAGCCCGCCGTCGTCACCGTCGGCGCCCTGCAGGCCGGCTCGAAGGCCAACGTCATCCCCGACGAGGCGGTGCTCAAGCTCAACGTGCGCACCTACGACGAGGACGTCCGCCGACGGGTGCTCGACGCGATCCGGCGGATCGTCGAGGCCGAGGCCGAGGCCTCCGGCGCGCCGAGCCCACCGGAGATCACCCCGCTCGACCGCTACGACCTGGTCACGAACGACCCCGAGGCCACCATGCGGGTGCGGGCGGCGTTCGTCGACCGGTTCGGCACCGACCGCGTCGTGGACATCCCCCCGCTCTCCGCGAGCGAGGACTTCGGGTCCTTCGGCAGCGAGTGGGGCGTGCCCTCGGTGTTCTGGACGATCGGCGGCACCGACCCCGAGACGCACCGACGGCTCGCCGCAGCGGACCGGCTCGCCGAGCTGCCCACCAACCACAACCCGCGCTTCGCCCCGGTCCTCCACCCCACGCTGGCGACCGGTGTCGAGGCCTTCGTCACCGCGACGCACGCCTGGCTGTCGACCTCGGCACCGTCACCGGCAGGTGCGCGATGACGGCGGCGACCAAGCCCACCCGCGACGAGGCGGCGACCGCCCCCGGGGACAGCTGGCTGCTCGGCATCGTCCTCGCGGTCGTCACCTTCTGGTTGTTCGCCCAGACCCTCCTCAACGTCATCCCCGGCATCCAGGGGTCGCTCGGGCTGGGAACGACGGTCGCGAACCTGGCGGTGTCGGTCACCGCGCTGATGTCGGGCATGTTCATCGTCGTCCTCGGCGGCCTCGCGGACCGGCTGGGCCGGGCCATGGTCCTGCGCGCCGGCATCGGCCTGTCGATCCTCGGGTCGCTGCTGGTCGCGCTGGCCCCGGCGGACCAGGGCGCCCTCACCTCCGCGATGATCATGGGTGGCCGCATCGTGCAGGGCCTGTCCGCCGCCGCGGTGATGCCCTCGTCGCTCGCGCTGATCAAGAACTTCTACGACGGCGCGCAGCGGAACCGTGCGCTGTCGTTCTGGTCGATCGGCTCCTGGGGTGGGTCGGGGCTGTGCGCGCTCTTCGGTGGCGCCATGGCCGAGTCGCCGCTCGGCTGGCGTTCGATCTTCTGGCTGTCCATCGCGATCGCGGTGCTGTCGCTCTACCTGATCCGCAACACGCCCGAGTCCCGTGCCACGGACGCGGGCCACCAGCGCGGCTTCGACTGGGCGGCGTCATCACCTTCGTGATCGCGATGCTCGCGATCAACGTCTTCATCTCGCAGGGACCGAGCCTCGGCTGGTTCTCCGGTGCGTCGCTGGGGCTCGTCGCCGCGTTCGCCGTCTTCATCGTGGCGTTCTTCCGGATCGAGACCCGGGCTGCCCAGCCGTTCCTCGACCTCAGCATCTTCGACAACCGCACCTACTCGGGTGCGACGCTGTCGAACTTCCTGCTCAACGGCTCGGCGGGGACCCTGGTCGTCGCGCTGGGCCTCGTGCAGCGGGCCGCCGGCTGGTCGTCGCTGGAGTCCGGGCTCCTCACCCTCGGCT
>CBFGTJ010000129.1:0-9122 GCA_965651815.1 uncultured Microthrixaceae bacterium
CGGGCGGGCCTGAGGCGGGCGCCGACGAGGCCCGTGCCTCGGCACTGGGGGCGCCCGCCCGGGCTCCCGCCAGGTCCCGCGGTGCGACCGCCGCCGGCAGCGGCCGGTGGTCGTGCTGCACCACGTCGATCGCCTCGTACTCGGCGACGGCCGCGACGGTGCAGCCGAGCAGCTCCTCGAAGCGGCGGCGGCGCCTCCGGCTGTGCTGCGCACTGGCCGACAGCTCCGCCGGGCCCTCCCACATGCTGAGCCCGAGGCCCGATCCGGTCGCGACGTCCACCAGCCAGTAGCTCGCGCAGAACCCCCTGCTGCGTGCCTGGTCGGGCACCGCCTCGCGGAAGATCTGGGGCAGCTGGCCGTGGACGTCGGGGTGGAGCCCGTCGACCCAGGTGGCGCGGACCCAGTGCAGGCGCGGTTCGGACGTCATCGGCCCCTCGTGCGCGCCCATCACCTCCAGCGAGTGGATCGACAGGACGCGCAGGCCGATCCGCTCGGCGACCGCGGCACGCTCGATCCCGTCGACGACCGCGGCGTCGACGAGGCGCTCGTCGCTGTCCCACAGGGTGACGGCGAGCACGTGACCGGTCGAGCGGTCCGCCATCCAGTAGCCGCGGCGGGCGCCGCGGTGGGACAGCAGCTGCGGTCCGAGCTCGAGGCGGACCGCCTCGGCGGCGACCGGAAGCCGACGTGGATCGATGGTGGCGTGGATGACCTTGGCTCGCATCGGGCACCTTCCCCTGCTCGTGGTCGCCGGGACCGGACCGATGCCGTCACGCACGGCGGTGGCCCACTGGGCTACGGCGGCTGCACGCCCCTGACAGCCGCGTCCCACAGCCCCCACTCGATCCGTTCCCTACGGCGATCATCACGCCGGAGGCGGGTCGTCCGCATGAGCAGTGCGCTACTCATGGCGGAGTTGGGTCCGGGGTCCCGCGCGACGGGGCGTCGATCCGACAGAGTGTCCGCCATGCACGTCCTCGCCGCCGACGTGAGCTCGCTGGCCGCCAACGACCAGCTGGTCCTCGCCGCGCAGGTCCTGATCGCCGGCCTGCTCGGTGCCGCCATCGGGTTGGAGCGCGAGCTGGCCGGCAAGCGTGCCGGGACCCGCACGCACGCGCTCGTTGCGATCGGCGGGGCGCTCGCGGTCGGGCTCGGCCGGCTGATCCTCGCGGACGACGGGGTGGGTGACGCGACCCGGGTGCTGCACGGCGTGATCACCGGGGTCGGCTTCATCGGTGCGGGCACGATCCTGCGCTCACCCGGTGAGCGCATCACCGGGCTGACGACCGCAGCGACGGTGCTGTGCGCCGCGGTGATCGGGTGCGCGTGCGCGCTGGGTGCGCCGCTGGTCGCCGCGCTCGTCACGGTGCTCGTGCTCGTGCTGCTGCGTGGTGGCCGCCTGCTGTCGCGGATCACCGACGCGGCGGTCGAGCGGCGGCGCGCCAAGGGCCAGATCGACGAGGACGACTGAGCGACCGGCCCCCGGAGCGCCGGCACGCCGTTCCGTGAAGAATTCCTCGGGGTGGTGTCGAAGGCGGCGGCTCGGCTCCGACGTCGCGTTCGACGGGCGCAGTTCGGCGCCCCCACCGAGGAGGTTCACCACATGAAGTACATGCTGATCATCTACGGCAACGAGGAGCTGTGGGCGTCGCTCCCCCAGGAGCAGATGCAGGACCTGATCCGGCGGACCGACGCGCTGAACAAGGCGCTGGTCGAGTCGGGCGAGATGGTCGGGGCGTTCGGTGTGGCCGACCAGGACGCCGCGAAGCTCGTGTCGACCGCAACGGGCGAGCCGAGCGTGACCGACGGGCCCTACATCGAGACCAAGGAGTACATCGGCAGCTTCACGATCGTCGATGTCGAGAGCGAGGAGCGGGCGTTGGAGATCGCCGCGCAGAACCCGGCCTCGGAGCTCACCAAGGTCGAGGTGCGGGCGCTGCTGCACGGCGGCACCGCCGACGAGCTCTGACGTGACGCCGTGACCGGTGAGGTGCGCACCGAGGACGTCGGCCGGTTGGCGCCGGTCGTCCTCGGTGCGCTCGTCCGGCGCTACGGGCACTTCGACCTGGCCGAGGACGCCGTGCAGGAGGCGCTGGTCGCCGCGGCCACGCAGTGGCCGGCGGACGGGCGGCCCGATGACCCGAAGGCGTGGCTGGTGCGGGTGGCGTCCCGCCGGTTGGTGGACGCGCTGCGCAGCAGCGAGGCGCGTGCCCGGCGGGAGGGGCGGGAGGCGGCGCTCACCCCGGCGGACCGGCAGGTGTTGCCGGCGGTGGACGAGGTGGTGGACGGGGCGCCGTCGGAGGACGACGACACGCTGACGCTGCTGCTGTTGTGCTGCCACGAGGCGCTCACACCGTCGTCGCAGGTGGCGCTGACGCTGCGGGCGGTCGGTGGGCTGACGACGAAGGAGATCGCCGCCGCGTTCCTGGTGCCGGAGCGGACGATGGGCCAGCGCATCGCCCGGGCGAAGGCCACCCTGGCGCGGTCGGGGGCCCGGTTCGTGCTGCCGCCGGAAGACCAGCTCGAGCCGCGGGTGCAGGCGGTGTTGAAGGTCCTCTACCTGATCTTCAACGAGGGGTACCTCGCCTCGACGGGGGCTGGGCTGCACCGCCGGGACCTGGCTGCGGAGGCGGTCCGGCTGACCCGTGAGCTGCGCCGGCTCCGCCCTGACGACCCCGAGGCGGCCGGGCTGCTGGCGCTGATGCTGCTGACCGAGGCGCGCCGACCGGCCCGGTTGCGGGACGGGGCGCTGGTGCCGTTGGACGAACAGGACCGGTCGCTGTGGGATCGGGCGGCGATCGAGGAGGGGGTCGCGCTGGTGGAGGCGACGCTCGCGGGCTCGACGCGGCTCGGGCCGTACCAGCTGCAGGCCGCGATCGCCGCGGTGCACGCCGAGGCACCCTCGGCGGAGGAGACGGACTGGACCCAGATCCTGGCGTTGTACGACCTGCTGGAGGCGGTGGCGCCCAACCCGGTGGCGTCGCTGAACCGGGCCGTCGCGGTCGGTGAGGTCCACGGGCCCTCAGCGGGCCTGGCGCTGCTGGATGAGCTCGTCAAGGACGACCGGATCGCCGGGCACCACCGCACCCACGCCGTGCGGGCGTTCCTGCTCGAGCGGGCGGGCGACGTGGACGGGGCGCGGCAGGCCTACGCCGAGGCCGCCCGACGAGCGACCAGCGAGGTGGAGCGCAGCCACCTGCGCCGCCGCGCCGCCGCGCTGCGATCCTGAGCAGTCTCCACGGCGGCGACGACGCTCCGTCGGAATCCTCCGCTCAGAAGTAGCCGGTCCCGGTCGGTTCGGCAGTGGACGGTGCGGCCACGTGCTGCAGCGCTTCCGCCTGCGCCCGGTCGCGGACACCGGTGACCTCGAGCAGGCGGCGTCCATCCACCACCGAGACCGACATCCGGTCGGTCTCGGGTGGACCGAACAGCAGCACCTTCGTCGCCACGGGGTCCAGCGACTCCACCAAGGGCTCGGGGAACCGGTCCACGACCACGACGATCCGCCGGTCGGTGCGCGCCACCAGGCACAGCAGCCCCTTCGCCCAGCCCTGCACCATCGCCACGACGTGCTCGTCGGGTTCCAGCGTGCGCGCCAGCGGCACGAGCGCCGGTCGCGCGTCGCGCACACTGCCCGGGTCGAGGCGTTCCAGCACCTCGGCGAGCCGGATCGACGCGACCGGGTCCACCTCGGGGCGCTTCCCGGGGTGCCACCCGTGCGGCCGCTCCCCCGCCGGCAGCTGCGGAGCAGGCGGCACCGCCGCGTCCGACCGCGGGCGTCGTGCGAACACCGGTCGCTCCTCGCGCCCGGTCTCGCCCCGCCCGGTGCCGTTCGCCGGAGCCGGGCGGACCCAGCTCTCCTTCCGCTGACCCTGCTCGCCGGTGGGAACCGTGGGAGTCGAGGCCGCCGGAGCCGTCGGATCAGCCGCGGGCCGGAACAGCGGCGGCCGCTCGGGCGGCACCGACGGTGGAGGAGGAGGCGGCGCGCCCGTCGGCCCCGCGGGCACCGCACCGGTGCGGAACATCGCGCCCGCACCTGCGGGGCTGGGCCCGCCCCGGGCGAACGCCGGTCGAGGCGCTGTCACAGGCGCCACCGCAGGTCCGCGCCCGGGACGCAGCTGGCGCTCCGGCGCCTCGGCCCGCCGCCCTCCGAACCTGAAGCGCACCAGGCCCCGACCCCGTGGTCCCCGGATCGGACCCATCCCCGCGTCGGCCACGGCCTCGAGCGGCGGCACCGCCGCCGCCCACCTCGCGGGGACGACCGAGGCGGCCACCCCCAGCCCGATCGCGGTCAGCGCGGTCACCAGCAGCGGCAGCACCGGCACCGACAGCCCCGAGATGCCGAACGCGGCGAGCGCCCGGATGCCGAGTGCCGCCCCGATCACACCGAGCACCAACCCCAGCACGGTGCCGATCACCGCGAACGACAGGCCCTCGGCGAGCACCAGCCGGCGCAGCTGCCGCGGACCCGCACCCGCGGCGCGCAGCAGCCCGAACTCGCGCCGGCGCTCCCCCACCGACAACAGCAGCGTGTTCACCACACCGACCAACGCCTGCAGCAGTGTGAAGAACAGCATCCACTGGATGACCCGCTCGAACCCGCGCAGCAGGTCCGACCGGCTGTCCACGAACTCGTGCGGCTCCAGTACCGCGGTGACCCCGTAGGACTTCGCCAGGTCCTCGACCGCGTCCCGCACCGCGGGGGTGTCGCGCTCGAGCCGCACCAGCCCGGCGATGTCGACCGACGCGGGCACCTGCCGCATCAGCAGCTGCCGGTCGACGACCGCCTCACCCAGCAGCACCGAACCCCGTTCGTACACGCCTGCCACGGTCAGCGGCTCGACGCTGCCGCTCTGGAACGTCACCGGCACCACGTCACCGGCGCTCACGCCGAGCTGCGCCGCGACCCCGGCCTCGATCAGGACCCCGTCGTCACCGAAGCTCGTGGCCGGCTCACCCACCCACCCCGGGGCGAGCACGTCGCCCAGCGAGCCACCGTCGATCCCGGTGAGCCGCACCGGCACCTGCCCGATCGCACCCCGCCCGACCTGCCAGCCGCTCACGGCCTGCACCCCGCTCAGCTCCGAGGTGCGCGCGAGCAGCTCGGCCGACAACCCACCGCGGGTGAAGGTCCTCGAGTCGATGACCAGGTCCGACACGACGAGCTCGTCGACGTCACCGTCGATCGACGCGGCGAACGACGCGAGGAACACCGCGAGCCCCGCCACCACGGTCACCGCGAGGGTCAGCGCGCCGGTCGTCGCCGCGGTGCGCGACCGGTTCCGCACCGCGTCCCGGGCACCGATGCGGCGCAGCGGCGGCGGCTTCAGCGGCACGAGCGAGATGCCGACCGCGACGGCCGCGGCGAGCACGGTCGGCAGCAACGTCCCGACCACGACCAGGACGAGCACCCCGGCTCCGACGGCTGCCGCGATGCGCCCGTCGACGTCGAACAGGGCCAGCAGCCCCGCGATCGCCACCCCGACGGTGGCGCCGACGACCGCCGAGTCGAGCAGGCGCTGCCCGGTGCTGAGCGACGCCTCGGCGGGCACCTCCACGACCGCCTCCACCGGGGGCACCCGGCAGGCGCGCCGCGCCGGCATGACCGCGGCGAGCACCGTCGCCGCCGTGCCGACCAGCACCGCGGTGCCCAGGGCGCTCCACGAGATGATCGACCCGCCGACGGGCACCGAGGTGCCCAGGGCTCCCAGCACCAGCTCGATGAACCGGCCGAACGCCAACCCGAGCGGTGCGCCGAGCAGCGACGCGACCGCGGCCAGCAGCGCCGCCTCGATCAGCGCCGCGCCGAGCAGCTGGTGCTGCTTCGCGCCGACCATCCGGAACGCGGCGAGGGCACGGCGCCGCTCCGCGTACAGCAGGGTCAGTGAGTTCGACACGGTCACCATGCCGACCACGAGCGCCAACCCGGCGAACCCCATGATCAGCACCCGCACCAGCGCGAAGCTGCGGGTCAGCGACTCCTGACGGTGCTGCGCCGCGGTCTCGCCGTCGACCAGCTCGGTGCCCGGCGGGAGCTGGGCGCGGATCTGTGCCTCCACCCGGGCGGGGTCCGCGCCGTCCTCGATCCGGATGGCGATCCGGTTGTCGTTGTCGGGCATCCGGAAGATCGCGCGGGCCCGCTCCGTGGTGAACAAGGCGAGGCTGGCGCCGTCCGGCAGCGGCCCCTCATCGGTGGTGACCACCCCGACGACCGTGTACGACGCCGGCTGGGTCCGCCCGACCGCCAGGATCTCGTCGCCCACCGACACCCCGGCACGCTCCGCGGAGCCCTGGTCGATGACGACCTCGTCGTCGGCCTCCGGTGGGCGGCCCTCACCGACGAAGCGGTAGGGCGACATCGCCTCGTCCTCGGGCCAGTTGGAACCGAGCGGTTGCTCCGACAGCCCCGGCGGGACGAGCGGCACGAGCTCGTCGTCGAGCAGGAGGGTGACCTCCTCGATGCGGTGCACGACCGCGGCGACGCCGGGCACGTCCTCGAGCGTGCCGGCGATCAGCGACGGCACCAGCCGGCGGGTCTGCTCGAGCGCTGACTCGTAGGCGACCTCGCCCTCCACCACCAGGTCCGCACGCTCGCTGCCCGCCGCGGCGAGGTCGTCGAGCCCTTCCGACACCCGGTCGAGCAGGGTCAGCGCACCCGCGAGGTAGCCGACCCCGATCGCGATGGCGAGGGTGGCCAGCGCGAGCCGGCGGCGCTGGCGGACCAGCGCCGCCACCATGCGCCAGGTGCCGGCAGCGGGCCGGCGCGCCCTGCTCACCACCGCCGCGCCACCCGGGCGCGCCTCCGCCCCGGCGCGCCGCGGGGACCGTCGGTCACCGCTCGAACGAGGCGGGAGAAGGGATCCACCAGGCTGAGGGTACTGATCGGGCGCCACCGGGCCGGGTAGCCCCGGTGACCGGTGTCGCCCCGACCGTCCGCGTCAGTGTCACACCGCCTCCCTACCGTTTGGTGCGTGCGGATCCTCCACACCTCCGACTGGCACCTCGGGCGGCTGTTCCACGGCGCCTCCCTGCTCGACGAGCAGGCTCGTGCCGTCGCGCGCATCGCCGAGCTCGCCGCCGATGCCGAGGTGGACGTCGTGGTCGTCGCGGGTGACCTGTACGACCGGGCGATCCCGCCGTCGGACGCGGTGGAGCTGTTCGACGACGCGCTGCTGCAGCTGCGCCGGGCGGGCGCGTCGGTGGTCGCGATCGCCGGCAACCACGACTCCGCGGTGCGGGTCGGCTACGGCGACCGGTTGCTGAGCGAGGCCGGGGTGAGCGTGCGGGGCGACGCGTCCCGCACCGGCGAGGCGGTCGAGATCCCCGCCACCGACGGGGGCCCGCCGCTCGTCGTGTACCCGGTGCCCTACCTCGACCCGCTGCGCACCGCGCACCTCGCCGAGGGCGATCCGGTGCTGGAGGACGCCACGAGGGGCGACGCCGCCGACGGGGGCGCGGCCGTCGAGGGCGAGCGGCGCCGCTTCACCCACCACGACGCGATGGCGTGGGCGATGGCACGGGTGCGCGCCGACCTCGCCCGGCGCGGCCCGGCGCGCTCGGTCGTGGTGGCCCACACGTTCCTGACCGGCGGCAACCCGTCGGAGTCGGAGCGCGAGCTGACGATGGGCCACGTCGAGCAGGTGCGCCTCGACGTCTTCGACGGCATCGACTACGTGGCGCTCGGCCACCTGCACCAGGGCCAGGCGTTCGACGGCGGCCGCGTCGCCTAATCGGGGTCCCCGCTGCCGTACTCGTTCTCCGAGCAGCACCACACCAAGGCGGTGCGCATCGTGGACCTCGGCCCCGACGGTTCCGTGGAGGTCGAGGTCGTGCCGCTCGGGGTCGGCCGCCCGCTGCGCACGCTCACCGGGGAGCTCGAGGAGCTGCTCGCCGACCCGTCCCTCGCGGATGCCGAGGGCGCGTGGGTGCGTGCCCGGCTGACCGACCGGCGCCTCCCGTTGCAGGCGATGGCACGGCTGCAGCGCCGCTTCCCCCACGCGGTGGAGCTGCACCACGAGCCCGCCGGGGTCGACGACACCGAACCGACCCGGCGCTCCGCCGCGCAGACCCGTGAGGCCGACCCGTTCGAGCTGGCGGTCGAGTTCCTGCGCACCCAGCGGGGCGTCGAGCCCGACGACGAGGAGCGCCGGCTGCTCGCGGACGCGTTCGAGCACGTGCGCCAGGGGGTGTCGGGATGAGGCCGGTGCTGCTGACCCTCACCGCGTTCGGCCCCTACGGCGGCACCGAGCAGGTCGACTTCGACCAGCTCGAGGCCGAGGGCCTCTTCCTCATCCACGGCCGCACCGGCGCGGGCAAGACGTTCCTGCTCGACGCGATGACCTTCGCCCTCTACGGCAGGGTCGCGGGTGGGCGCACCGTGTCGTCGCTGCGGTCCGACTTCGCGGACCCCCGGGCGGAGCCGATGGTCTCGCTCGAGTTCCGTTCCCAGGGCGCCACCTGGCTGGTCGAGCGGGTGCCGAAGCACCAGCGGGCCAAGCTCCGGGGCGAGGGCATGGTCGACAAGCCCGCCAAGGCGAACCTGTCGCGCCGGGCGCCGGACGGGACCTGGGTCACCGTCGCGACCGGTGTGGGCGAGGTCGACCGGAAGGTCTGCGAGCTCGTCGGGCTCAGCGCGGCGCAGTTCCAGCAGGTGATCCTGCTACCGCAGGGCCGGTTCGAGGAGGTGCTGCGCGCCACCTCCGAGCGGCGCGAGGAGCTGCTCAAGACGCTGTTCGACACCCAGCTGTACGAGGCGGTCGCGCAGCACCTCGACCACCTGGCCAGGGCCGAGTGCGACGCGGTGGAGCACACCCACCGACACCTCGAGCAGCTGCGCAGGCAGGCCGCGCAGCGCTGGGCCGAGGTCCAGCCCGACCCCGATGCGCACCGGGACGGCGACGGCGACGCCGGCGACGGCGCCCACGACGGGGATGACGAGCCGTGGGCTCCCGCTGACCAGGCGGAGCTCGACGAGCTGCTCCGCACGGTGGAGGCGCACACCGACAGCGCCCGCCGCATCGCGGAGCGCGCCGCGGCGCGGGCCGACGCCGCGCGCCGGGCACACGACGAGTGCGAGCGCGCGATCGAGCGCTGGGAGCGCCGGGTCCAGCTGCGCAACGCCG
>CBFGTJ010000130.1:0-9094 GCA_965651815.1 uncultured Microthrixaceae bacterium
GTACCTCCGCTGCCCTCTCCCACACGCCGAGTCTCCGCGCCGTCAGCTCCAGCGCGTTCAGCTCGGCGGCCTGGCTGGCGTGCACAGCCGCGGCGAGCCGGTCGTTGCGGTCGCGGCCGACCTTCCAGTCGGCCGGGTCACCGCTCGGCAGCCCGACGTCGAGGGAGCGGCGCAGGCGTCGCCGGCGCACCTCGGTCGCGCGCCGGGCCTCCACCTCCTCGAGGCGGGCCTTGGCGAGCTGGGCGCGGGCCCGCTCCTCCTGCACCCGCCGGACGCGCAGCACCGAATCGAGTCGGAATCGGTAGCGGCTCACGACGCACCCCCCATCGCGGTGGGCTCGCCGAGGAGCTCGGCGAGCGCGCCCCACGCCTGGCCCGGTCCGGTCAGGTCGTGGAGGTCCTGGCGGAGGAACGAGTCGATCCGGTCCCGCAGGGCCAGCGCCCGGTCGGTGACCGGGTCCGCGCCGGGGACGTAGGCGCCGATGTCGACCAGGTCCTTCGCGTTGCGCAGGGCGGCGAGCAGCCGGCGCAGCTCGGTGGCGAGCTCGCGCTGCTCCGGGGTCGTGATCGACCCGGCCACCCTCGACAGCGACTGGAGCACGTCGATCGCCGGGAAGTGGCCGGCGGTCGCGAGCTCGCGGGTGAGGGAGATGTGGCCGTCGAGGATCGAGCGGGCCGTGTCGCCGATCGGGTCGTTGAGGTCGTCGCCCTCGACCAGCACCGTGTAGAAGCCGGTGATCGAGCCGCGCTCGGAGGTGCCGGCCCGCTCGAGCAGGCGCGGCATCAGCGAGAACACCGACGGCGGGTAGCCGCGGGTCGCGGGTGGCTCGCCCGCGGAGAGGCCGATCTCGCGCTGCGCCATCGAGACGCGGGTGAGGCTGTCCATCAGGAGGTTGACGTGCGCCCCCTGGTCGCGGAACCACTCGGCGATGCGGGTCGCGACGAAGGCGGCGCTGCGCCGCACGAGCGCGGGGGCATCCGAGGTGGCGACCACCACCACCGAGCGCGCCAGTCCCTCGGGGCCGAGGTCGACGTCCAGGAACTCGCGCACCTCGCGGCCGCGCTCGCCGATCAGCGCGAGCACCGACACGTCCGCGTCGCTGCCGCGCACGAGCATCGACAGCAGGCTGGACTTGCCGACGCCGGAGCCGGCGAGGATCCCGATCCGCTGGCCGCGCCCGATCGGGGTCAGCGTGTCCATCGCCCGCACGCCGAGGTGCACGGGCTCGCGCACGAGCGGGCGGCTGAGGGGGTGCGGGGTGTCGCCGTGCAGCGGTGCCCGATCGAGGCCCGACAGCGACGGGCCGTCGTCCAGCGCGCGGCCGAGTCCGTCGAGCACGCGCCCGCGCAGCTCCCAGCCGACGGGTGTGTCGAGCGGCGTGCCGCTCGCGAGCACACGGTCGCCGGCCCGCAGGCCGTCGAGGTGCTCCAGCACCATCGCGACCGGGCCGCGGTCGCCGAGCGACACGACCTCGGCGGGCACGCCGGGCTCGTCGCCCAACAGGAGGACCTCGCCGATCGCGGCGTCGATCCCCTCGGTCTCCACGGTCAGCCCGACGACGCGGGCGACCCGGCCGGTCACCCGGGGCGCCGCGGCGCGCTGCAGCGCCACGCGCCCCTCCGCGGAGAGGTGGGGCAGCAGCGGCGACGGGGCCCGGAGCTCCGCGGTGGCGCTCACGCGGCGACCTCCGGGCCGGTGGCGGGGGTCCCGCCGGCGCCGAGCGCCGCACGCACGCGGGCGACCGCGCCGGCGATCGTGGCGTCGACCTCGGCCGCGCCGGCCTCGAGCACGCAGTCGCCGGGCTCGAGCGAGTCGTCGGGCACGAGCTGCAGCGCCGAGCCGGGTGCCAGGTCGTCCGCGGTGACCGACAGGCGCTCGAGGTCGTCGGGGTGCAGGCGTGCGACCGCCTCCGGCGGGCCGCCGACCGCGGCCAGGGCGCGCCGCACCGCGTCCGCGCCCGGGTCCTGCGCGATCGCGAGCTCGCGGCCGATGACGGTCTCCGCGACGGCGAACGCGAGCTCGGTGGCCTGCGCGGCGATCGCCGCGGTCACGGCGTCCAGCTCCTCGAGGTGGCGCGCCGCGTCCTCGCGGAGCGCGCGGAGGATCTCGTCGTAGCGCGCGACGGCGTCGTCGCGGGCGGCCTCGTAGCCCTCGCGGCGGCCCTCCTCGAGCCCCTCGGCGTGGCCCGCGGCCCGGCCCTCCTCGAGGCCGCGCCGGTAGGCGAGCGCCCAGGCGACCTTGTCGCCGCCACCGTCGGGCTCCTCCTCGGGCTCCTCCGGCTCCTCCTCGGGCTCCGGTTCGGGCTCGGTGACCTCCTCGACGGTGGGGAGGTGGACGGGCTGCACGGGCGCGGCGCCGTCGCGCACGACCCGGCCGCGGTGCGCGGCGGTGGGCTCGCCCAGCCACTCGGGCAGGGTCGCGCCCTCGTCCCGTTCCCGGGACCCGAGCACCGCGTCCGTGCTCACTCCACGAACTCCTCGCTGGAGCGGACGAGCACGATCTCGCCGGCCTCCTCCAGCTCACGGATGATGCGGACGATCGCGCCCTGGGCCTCCTCGACGGCGCTCAGGCGCACCGCACCGAGGATGACGATGTCCTCCTCGAGGGTCTCCCGGGCGCGTGCCGACATGTTCGACAGCACCTTCTGCCGCACCTCTTCCCGCACGCCCTTGAGCGCGAGGGCGAGGTCCTTCGACTCGACCCGGCGCAGCACCTGCTGCACGGAGCGGTCGTCGAGCGAGATGATGTCCTCGAACACGAACATCCGCGAGCGCACCTCGTCGGCCAGCGCGGAGTCGTGCTCGTCGAGGCCCTCGAAGATCAGGCGCTCGGTCGCACGGTCGGAGCGGTTCAGCAGGTCGACCAGCGAGCTGATGCCACCTGCGGTGGACATGTCGGTGCTCTGCGCGACCGACGACAGCCGCCGCTCGAGGGCCTGCTCGACCGCCGCGATGATGTCGGGCGAGGTGCGGTCCATCGTGGCGACGCGGACCGCGACGTCGCGCTGGGTGTCCTCGTCGAGCCCCGACAGGACCATCGCCGCGGCGTCGGGGTTCATGTGCGCCAGCACGAGGGCGATCGTCTGCGGGTGCTCCTCGCGGATGAACGACAGCACCATGCGGGGGTCGATCCGCCGCATGAACTCGAACGGCGCCGAGATGAACGCGACCGAGAGGCGGTCGAAGATCTCCTCGGTCTTGGCGTGGCCGAGGCTCGCCTCGAGCAGCTCGCGGGCGACCTCGACGCCGCCGGAGGCGATGTGTCGGCGGGCGCGTGCGGTGAGGTCGAACTCCTCGAGCACCGCGTCGACCACCTCGGGCGACACGTCCTGGAGCCGCGCGACCTCCGCCATGATCTCGGTGATCTCGCTCTCGCGCATCTCCCGCAGCACGCTGGCGGCGCGCTCGGTGCCCATGGACATGAGCAGGATCGCCGACTTCTGCGGGCCGGTGAGCTGACGGACGGCGTCCGCGCCGGACATCGTCGCGAGGGACTTCGAGCTCATCGCTGCACCGCCCTGCGGTCACCCAGCCAGCTGCGCAGCAGCGCCGCGACCTCGTCCGGCTGGTGTTCGATCAGCTCCGCGACCGCTGCGTGGCGGACCATGCGTTCGTGCTCCTCCGGATCGAGCAACTCCTCCTCCTCGTCGGTCTCCTCCGCCGCCTCCGTCTCCTCGAGCGCCGGCAGCTCCGGCGTCTCCGGGGGACCCTCGATCGCCTCGGGCGACAGCTCGACCACGTCCGCGTCGTCGAGCTCCTCGGCCACCGCGGTGGCCGGCGCCGGCGGCAGCTCGGCGGGCGCCTCCCCGGCGAGCAGGGCCTCGAGCTCCTCGTCGCGGCGGCGGGTCGCACGGCGGTGGAGCAGGAAGGCGGCGAGCACGAGCCCCAGCAGGACCGCACCGATGCCCAGGTTCCGGATCAGCGCGCCCCGTGCGGCCGCGGCGCGGGCCTCCTCCTCCGCCCGGAGCTGCGCCTCCGCGGCCTCGCGGGCCTCCGAGCCGTCGTCGAACGGGGTGCGGGACACGCTCAGCACGTCACCCCGCTCCGGGTCGATGCCGGCCCCGGCCTCGAGCAGCGGGGTCAGGTTGGCGACCTGGTTCTCGGTCACCTTGGCCTCGTCGAGGGCCACCGCGACCGACAGGCGCTCGATGCGGCCCGGTGCCCGGTTCGTCGACTCGATCGCGCGGTTCACCGCGTAGCGGACGTCCGCCTCCTCGAGCTCGTAGTCGGTGCCCTCGCCCCCGGCCTGGATCGGCGGGGTGTCGGGGCCGAGCACGCCGCCGGTCTGCGGCGGGGTGCCGGCGTAGTTCTCGCCGCGGGTGGACTCCTCGAGCACCAGCGGTCCGCCGGGCCCCTGCTCCGGCGCCTCGTAGGTCTCCCGCGTCATGCTCTCCTCGTCGAAGTTGAGCACGGCGCTCACGGTCACGTCCGCACCGTTCGGGCCGACGACGCTGGCGAGCATGTCCTCGAGCGCCTTTTCGACCCCGTCCTCGAAGTCGGCGGTCTGGCGCTGGCGCGTGCCGCTGCCGGCGGCGCTGGTCACGCCCTGGCCGGGCGCGGAGAGCACGTTGCCGTCGGAGTCGGCGACGGTCACCGAGTCGGGCGACATGCCCTCGATGCCGGACGCGACGAGGTTGACGATCGCCCGGACCTGGTCCTCGGAGAGCTGCTCCGAGCCCTTCGTGCGGACGAGCACGCTGGCGGAGGGCTTCTCGTCGTCGCGGGCGAAGACCTGCTCGGCCGGCAGCGCGAGGTGCACCACCGCCGTGTCGACCGCGTCGAGCGACTCGATCGTGCGGGCGAGCTCGCCCTCCATCGCCCGCTGGAACCCGACCCGCTGGCCGAACTCGGAGGTCGTCAGGCCCTGGTTGTCGAGCACGCCGTAGCCGACCTTGGTGTCGCCGGGCAGCTCGGTGGACGACAGCTTCATGCGGGTCTCGTGGACCTTGTCGGCGGGCACGAGGATCGAGGTGCCGCCCTGGGAGATGCGGTGCGGGATGCCCTGCTTCTCGAGCTCCGCGACGATCGCGCCGCCGTCCTCGGCGGTCAGCTCCGTGTAGAGCGGGGCGTACTCGGGGCCACCGGTCAGGCGCGAGACCAGCAGCAGCCCCACGACCACCGCGACCGCGACGCCGGCGGCGCCGGCCTTCTGCGCGGTCGTGTAGCCGGCGAGCAGGCGGGTGATCCGCTCCTTCAGGTCGCGGGGGCCCTCGTCCGGGCCGCCGTCGAAGCCCGGTGGGGTCCGGCTGTCGACGGCGGTCGTCTCGATCGCCGTCACAGCTGCATCCGCATGATCTCGTTGAAGGACTCGAGCGCCCGGTTCCGCACGGCGACGGTGAGCTGGGTGGCCAGCTGCGTCTCGGTCGAGGCGATCATGAGGTCCTCGACGCTGCGGAGGTCACCGGTCGCGGCGGCGCGGGCCAGCTCGTCGGTGGCCTTGTGCGCGGCGTCCAGGTCGTCGAGCGCCGAGGCGAACGACGACGCGAACGCGGTGCCGGCACCCTCGGTGCGGTTGCCGGTGCCGGCCGGCGCGAGCGCGGCGGGACCGGTGGCGAGCGGGTCGATGGGGCTGATGGGCACGGTCATCTCCCGATCTCGAGGGCGCGCAGGTACGAGTCACGGGCACGTTCGAAGACCGTGACGTTCGCCTGGTAGGCGCGCTGGGCGATGATGAGGTTGGTCATCTGGGTGGACAGGTCCATGTCCGGCATGCGGACCATGCCGTTCTCGTCGGCGTAGGGGTGGTCCGGCTGGTAGACCATGCGGCCCTCCGGGTCGCCGAACTCGGCGCCCGCGACGTAGGCACCGGAGCCGATCGAGCCACGCCCGCCGAGGCCGATGGCCTCGCGGAGCCCGCCGCCGGCGGCACGGGCGTGCACGTAGCGCTCCTGGAACGCCGGCTCGCCGGCCGGGTTGATCGTGCTGATGTTCGCGACGTTGTCGGCGAGGGCGTCGATCCAGGTCTGGTAGACGCGCATCCCGGACGCGGGCGCGCCGAGGGAGGAGAACGGTGTGATCCGCATGGTCAGGCTCCGATCGCCGTGCGCAGCGCCGCGTAGCGCCCGTTGAGCGCCTGCACGATGAGCTGCTGGCGCAGCGCGGTCTCGGTCAGGCCGACCATCTCGTCGGCGACGTTCACGTTGTTGCCGTTGAGCCGGGTCGGCTTCGTCGACGCCTGGACCTCGACGTGGGTGGCCGTCGGCTCGCCCCGCCGGATGGCTTCGCGCAGCGAGTCCTCGAACGACACGGTCGAGGCGATGAAGCCGGGCGTCTCGACGTTGGCGATGTTGTCCTCGGCGGCTCGGCGGCGTGCGTCGAGTCCGTTGAGGGACGCCTGGAGGGTGCGAAGGGTCAGGTCGGAGATCACGGGTCCTCGGATCCGATCGGTCGGATGCGTTTCGCCGGTCCGTGGCGCGTTGGTCGAGCGATCCGTGCTCGCAGGGCCATCGGCGCCGGCGAGCCGCTCATGAGGGTTTCGCGCCGATTCTCCGGATCAGTGCCTCAGAGGGAGACCGCGGTCCCCGTCGCGGGCGTCGAGTCCGGTCCCCGCGGCGCGCGCCGGGCGCGCTGCAGCTCGTCGCCGACCCGGTCGCGCTCGGCGGCCAGCTCACGCTGCGCCGCCTCCTGCCGCGCGAGGAGCGCCTCGGCGCGCGCGAGCAGGCGCCCGGGCAGCGGGGGCAGCCCCTGGGGCGGCTCCCACGCGGCGCCCGTCGCCAGGGCCTCCTCGAGCTCGTCGAGCACCGTGTCCCAGTCGGGCACGGTCGGCGTCCCGTCGGGGTCGCTCATCCCGTGACGTCCAGCGGGACGCGGCGGACCTCGCCCGCCGGCGGTGCGGCAGCCGGCGCGGCGGCCGCCGAGGACTGCTGCTGCCACGCCTCGCGCCAGGTGTCGACCAGCGGGTCGACCACGGCACGGCAGTCGCGCACCGCGGCGGCGTCCTGGCCGACGTTCGCGGCGATCAGCCGCGAGGTGAGGAAGCGGTAGATGGACGACAGCCGTGCGGCGTCGCTCCACTGGCTCGCGTCGAGGGCGACGTCGAGCTCGGCGACGATCTCCTGGGCGTGCAGCAGCGCCTGGTGCGCTCGGTAGCGGTCGCCGGAGGTGATGGCGTCCTCGGCGTCCACGAGGTCCCGCTGGAGGCGCTCGTAGAGGAGCACCAGCGTGCGGGCGGGACTGAGGGTCTCGGTCGCGGTGCGGAACCGCTCGACGGGCGAGTGTGCTGACATTTCTCCCCTAGCCGGTGAACATGCCGGCGATCTGGCCGCTGAGCCAGGAGCTCTGTTGCTGGAGGTTGCCGAGGGCGACCTCGAGGTTCGAGTAGTAGAGGCGCAGCCGCGCCTCGCGGGCGGCGAGCCGGACCTCGAACGCGTCGATCGACTTCCGCAGGTCCGTGATCCGCTGCTCGCTGGCCTTCTCGGTGCTGGTGAGGTAGCCGTCGACCAGGTCGAGCGCGGAGCGGAGCACGGACGTGACCCGCTGCGCGGCGCCCGGGGTGTAGGTGATGCTGCCGATGGCGCCGGTGCCGCCGCCCTCGACGATCACCGACAGGCCGCCCAGGCCCGGCTCGGTCGCGGGCACCGTGAGGAAGTTGCCGACGCCGTTCGCCTCGACGCCGTTGATCGTCCCGGCGACGTCGACGCCCTGGTGCTCGGTGAAGGTCGTGCCGTCCCACGCGACCTCGAACTTCGCGCCGCTGCCGAGGTCGTTGGTGCGCAGGGTGAGCGCGCCGCCCTCGGTGCCGGCGGTCAGCCGGAGCCCGGCCGCGTCGATCGCCGCCTGGAGCGCCGCGGCCGCGTCCTCGGCACTCTCGGAACCGGTGAGCGCCACGTCGACCTCGGTGCTGCCGACGCGCACGACGATCGTGGTGGGTGCCCCCACCGGCCATGCGGGACCGGTCGCCTGTCCGGCCTCGGCCTCGCGGGTGATGACCACCTCGTAGGTCCCCTCCACCGCGCGGGGGCCCGCGGTGTTGAACCGCAGCGGCCCGGTCGTGGACGCGCCGCGCACGAACGTGTCGCGCACGGCGTCCGGGTCCTTGGTGTACGCCGCCTTGAAGGCGGCCTCGTCGAAGGTGAACCTGCCGTTGCGGTCGAGCTTCACGCCGGCGTTGCCGGGCACGTTCGGCCCGACGGCGTCGATGAGGGCCCGGGTGAGCTCCTGGGCGGCACGGCGGACGGTGGAGTCGCCGGCCAGCGAGGACGCCCGGCCGCTGCCGGCGTCGTACGCGGTGCGGGTCGAGATCTCCGACAGCGCGGCGTTGACCGCCTCGACCATCGCCTTGACCTGCTCCGCGAGCGCGTCGACGTCGTCGGCGACGGTCACCTCGACGGGCGTGTCCGAGACGGACACCGCGGTGACGGTGACCCCGGGCAGCAGGTCGGCGAACGAGTTCGAGCTCGAGGTGACGGTGTAGGCGCCGGCGCCCTCGCCGATGGTGAGCTGGGCGTCGCGGCCGACGGTCGTCTCGACGGTGCCGCCGAGCGCCGCGTCCAGGCCGGTGACCGAGAACGCGGACGCGACGCCGGTCTCGGTCGAGGTGAGCTGGAGGTGGTAGCCGTCGCCGGTGTTGACCGCGGCGGCGCGCACGCGGATGCCGGCGCGGTTCACCGCGTCGACGACCTCGGAGAGGGTGCCGCCGCCGACGTCGACGACGACCGGGTCGCCGTCACCGAGGTCGAAGGTGAGCTGCCCGCCGGCGACGACGGTGTCGAGCGAGGCAGCCGTGTTCACGCCGCGCACCGCGTGCGCGGCGGCGAGCTGGTCGACGGTGAACCTCAACGCCCCGGTGGCCGCGCCGGCGGCGGAGGTCACGCTGGCCACCTCGGGTGACGAGGAGGTGGCGGTGCGGCTCGTCCAGCTGGCGGGGTCGGCGACCTTCGCCGCCGCCGTGGAGACCGCGGAGAGCTTGGAACGGACGGAGGCGTAGGCGTCGAGGCGGGCCTGGACCGCCTGGCGCCGCGCGACGAGGGCGTCCTGCGGGAGCCGCTCGAGCTGCATCAGCTGCTGGATGATCGAGCTGGTGTCGAGGCCCGTCACCAACCCGTCGATCGTCACCATGTGGGTCGCCTCCGATCAATGCGTACGGGACGGTCCCG
>CBFGTJ010000131.1:0-9048 GCA_965651815.1 uncultured Microthrixaceae bacterium
AGCCCCGGCCGAGCCCGAGGCAGAACCGGCCGCCGGTCAGCGCGTGCATCGTGCTCGCGTAGGTGGCGGTGACGAGCGGGTGGCGGGTGTTGTGGTTCGTCGCCGCGGACGCGACGCCCAGGTGCTCGGTGACCGCACCGATCGCGCCGCTGAGCGTCGGCGCGTCCTTGACGTTGAAGCGCTCGGACACGAACGCCGCACCGAGCCCCAGGCGCTCGCCGTCGCGGGCCTCGGCCAGCACGGACCGGGGGTCCGAGGCATGCCCGGCCAGCGCGTAGAAGCCGAGCTCGTGGAGCGGAGCTGACGGGTCGTCAGGTCGACCGGGCACGGGGCGGGACCCTAGCGCCGGGCGGTGCGGGTCCGCCCCCGGTCCGCCGGTCAGCCGTAGCGGACGACCGCGGCGTCGGACCCGGCTCGCTCGGCGCGGCGTGCGACCTCGGGGTCGTCGCTCAGCACGAGGATCTGGACGAGGTCCGACATGGCTTCGATGCGCTCGACCAGGCGGTCGCGGTCCCGGTCGTCCTCCGGGAGGCCGTCCACCACGAGCGGCACCGATCCGACGAACGACACGGCCCGCTGCTCCGCCAGCCGGGCGACGAGCCGCCAATGCGGGTCCACGGCGTGCTCGGTCCGCTCGGCCGGGGCGACCGGGCCCCGGTAGGGCGGCGGCGTCGCCGCGGGCTGCTCCCCCGCGGGTGGGGCGGCCGGTTCGGGCGACGGCTCGCCTGCGTCGGAGAGCGCGGCGAGCAGCTCCCGCTCCCGCTCGCGCAGCTCGAGCTCCTCGGTGCGCAGCTCGGCGAGCTGCTCCATCGCGGCCTCGTGCGCGCGCACCCGGTCCTCGGCGGCCGCGAGGCGGTCGAGCGCGGCATCGAGCTCCTCCTCGACGTGCGCGAGCTCGGTGAGGTCGATCTCCGGTTCGGACACCGCGTCGAGGTCCGCGAGGCGCGCCTCCAGCTCGTGCACCCGGTCGACCAGCTCGTCGCGCTGCTCGGCACGGGCGCTCGCCTCCTCGATCCAGCGGTCCGCGGCGGCGAGCGCTTCCCGGGGGGTCTCGAACGGGCCGGTGCCGGTCAGCGCCGCCAGCGCCTCCACCGCGGCGCGCACCTCGGGGGCCTCCATCCCGGGCGGACCGGTGCGCATCCCCCGCAGCCGGGCGATGACCTGCTCCACCTCGGAGGGGAGTGCCTCGACCGGTTCGTCCTCGGCGCCCGGGTGCTGGCGGACACCGGTCAGCTCCTCGGCCCTGGCGAGCAGCGTGAACAGCTCCCGCATGCCCTCGGGCGCCGCGTCGACCGGTGACGCGGCCCGGACCTCGCCGAGCGCCGCCTCGGCCGCCACGACCCGCTCACGAGCCGCGACCAGGCGCTCGCTGCGCTCGAGGTCGGTGCGGGTGGACGGGATGCCCATGACGTAGGCGCTGTAGGTGTCGAACCCCAGCCGGTCCAGCAGGACCGCCTCCTCCGCCCGCAGCTCCTGGATGCGCCGCTTCCGCCCGGAGCCGAGCAGCCCGCGGTCGTCGGTCGAGAAGATCTCGTCGCGGACCTCCTCGAGGCGGCGGACCACCTCCGGGTCGAAGTCGGGCGACCGGGCGGCGCGCTCCGCCTCGGTCAACTCCGCCCGGGCCTCGGCGAGCTCGCGGCTGGCGGCCTCGAGCCGGGCCTCCTCCTCGTCGCGCCGCTGCTGCGACGCGACGACCACGGCGAGCGTGGCCTCGAGCCGGTCGGCGAGCTCGGCCGCCTCCTGCACGGGCTGCTCCGGCACGTCGATGAGCTGTGCGAGCTCGTCACGGGTGCGCCGCACGGGCGCCGCGTCGACCGGCCCGACCGCCTCGAGGGCGGCTCGCGCGGCCGCGAGCTGACCGAGGAGCTCGTCACGGCGGGCGGAGCGCTCGTCCTGGGCGGCGCGCCACTCGGCGCGCAGCGAGCTGCGACGGGCCTCCAGGGCGTCGATCTGCCCCCGGCACACCTCGAGCGCGGCCCGGGAGAACGAGTCCAGGTGGCGGCGGGCCTCCTCCATCCGCTCGCCGAGGCGGGTGCGTGCCGAGGTCACGGAGCGCAGCTCCGCCCGCAGCTCGTCGCGGGTGCGGCCGGCGACGACCGTGGAGGTCACCCAGCTGCTCGCGGGGGCGTCGGGGCCGGACGGGTCGGCCGGCGCGTCGGGAGCGGCCGCAGCGGGGACCGTGGCAGTGCGCTCGCTGCCCGCCCGGAACGACAGGACCGGGTCGAGCCGGCGGTCGAGCTGGAGCTGGTCGAGGGTGCCCCGGTCGAGCGCGAGGCGCACGCCGCCCACCTCCAGCACGCCGCTGCACTCGGGTGGCTCGTCGCCGACGAGGGCGCGGACGGTCTGGAACAGCCGGCGGCGCAGCTCCGGCGACGCGCCCGACACGACGGTCCAACGCTGGTGCGGCTGGAGCGCCGCCCCACCGGGCGCGAGTCGATCGATCCGTACGAGTCTCATCGTGGTCCTCGGCTATCGATCGGCACGATGGAGCGCATAGTGAGGGGGCGGGTCCTGACGGGGCGGGGCCTCACTCGACAGAGATGCGCCGCACGCGGCTCGTGGGGCGGGTCGACGCCGTCGAGTCGCTGCCACCTTCGGCCGGCGCCGCGTCCTCGGACGCGTCGCCCGCGTTGGCCGTGTTGGCCGGCGCCGTCGCGGACGGGGCCTTCTTCGAGGGCGACCGCTTCGCCGCGGCCTTCTTGGCGGGGGTCTTCTTGGCAGGGGCCTTCTTCGCAGCAGCCTTCTTCGCCGAGGCGTTCTTCGCCGGGGCCCGCTCCGAGGGCGTCTCCTCCGCCCGGGGCTCCTCGGCCTCCCCGGCCTGACCGGCGTCGCCGGGCGGAGGCGTCGTCGACGGCCCGGCCGCCACGTCCTCGTCCTCGTTCTCGTAGGGCTCGTCCCACCAGGCGGTGTCGCTGGGCCCGCGGTCGTCGTCCGTGGTCCACGCCGCCTGCTCCCACGGTTGGGGACCCCGCCCCGTGAAGTTGCGGACGAGGTCGGAGATCGTCGCCGCGGCGCCGCTCAGCCGGTCCGAGTCCTCCACGACCTCCTCCACGACGTCGAGGAAGGCCCTGGCCGCGCCGAGCAGCTCCCGCGCCGCGGCCTGCAGGTGCTCCACGCCTTCGGCGGTGCGTCGCTCGTCCATCGACCCATCATGACCTCGCGGGCCTGCAGCTGACGACCCGGCACCTGCCACACCGTGACCGCGCCGTACCGGTGACATCGCGCGGGGACTCGTGGCCCTGGACGACACCGGTTCACGGCGGCGGGCCGTGGCGCGGAACGCCGTCGGACGGCCTCACCCCGCCTCGGGCACCTCGAAGGTCACCTGCAGGCGCCCGCCGACCATGCGCGCCGAGGTGATCTCGCGGCGCCGCAGCGAGTCGGGCAGGACCAGGTTCCGGCGGTGCGGGCCCACCGTGATCGACAGCTCGTCACCGGTGCGGGTCAGGTCGAGCTCCGATCGGTCGGTGAAGGGCAGCTCGATCGAGAGCACGTGCTGCTCGCCGTCGCGTGCGAGCTGCAGCGGGCGGGAGCGAACGAGCCGCTCGGCGGGGTCGGTGCCGCCCCAGAGATCGTCCGCGAAGCGGGTCAACGCCTCGACGCCGAGCACCTCTCCCCCGGCGTGCTCGGCGCGCAGCACCGGCAGGGGCGCGAAGTCGTCCTCGATCGAGGCCAGGTGCTCCGCCTGGGTGCGCCGCCAGCCCTCCATCCAGTCGCCGCCGAGGCCCTCGGGCAGCACCCGGTTCACGACCACGGCGTCGACCTGGTAGCCGAACAGCGACAGGTACGTGTAGGTGCGCCGCGCCTCGGCGAGCACCATGCGCTCGGGGTTGACCACCAGGCGGGCGGAGGTGACCTGGGGATCCGCGAGGATGCGCCGCACCGCGTCGAGCTGGTCGTAGAAGCGCTGGCCGGCGGCGAAGACCTCGTCGTCCGCGACGGGCAGCGAGGTCATGCGCTGCACGATCGGGCCGACCACGCGGCTGAGGCGGCGGGAGGCCGGGAACAGCCGGTCCATGTACCAGCTGAGGATGTCGGGCAGCGACAGCAGGCGGATCGTCTCGGCGGTCGGCGCGCAGTCGACGACCACGACGTCGTGCTCGCCCGAGGCGCACAGCGACTGCACCTCGGTGAGCGCGAACAGCTCGTCGAGCCCGGGCACGACCGCGAGCTCCTCGGCCTCGATGGCCTCCACGCCCGCCCAGTCGAACACCTCGAGCAGCCAGCTGCGGATCTCGCCCCAGTTCTCCTCGAGCCGCTCCCGGGCGTCGAGCTGCTGGGCGGCGCAGCGGGGCGCCACCTCGGTGGGCGTGGACCCGAGCTCCGCGCCCAACGCGTCGCCCAGGGAGTGCGCGGGGTCGGCGGAGGTGACGACGACCCTCGCCCCGTCGCGGGCGAGGCGCAGCGCGGTCGCCGCGGCGGTGGTCGTCTTGCCGACACCCCCCTTGCCGGTGAACAGCAGGACCCTCACGGCGCCCCCTCCCCCGTCCCCCGGTGCGACCGTGCGGGGCTCACTCGACGGTCGCCGGCTCGAACCACCCGTGGCGGACCGCCCACAGACCGGACAGCGACAGGGCGAGGGTGGGCACGAGCGTGCCGAACGCGAGCGGGGTGAAGGGGTGGAGGGCGGCGGCGACGACCGAGATCGCCACCTGCGCCGCCAGGGAGCCGAGCAGGTGGACCTGCACCTGGCGCGGCGCCGAGCCGGCGAGGAAGAACAGCCCGCCGATGCCCATCGCGTCGTCGCGGCTGCGTGCCGCCGCGAGCACGAGGTCGAGCACGAACACCGCGCACCCCGTGAAGAACAGCACCACGGACACGCCGAAGAAGAGGGCGACGAAGCGCTCCGGGTCGATCACCGCCGGCACGGACACCACACCGAAGAGGGCCGTGGCGACCCACGACGCGACGATGATGGCCCGGCCGGGCACCTCGTCGCCGAAGCGCTCGCGCATCTGCTGGGCGCGCCGCTCCCGGTTCGCGGCGCGCTCGGCCTCGACCGCGGCCCGTGCCTCGGCGGCGGTCGGCGGACGGGAGCCGTCCCGCTCCCGGCGTGCGCGCGGGGGGCGCTGCCGCGTGCTCATCGCCCCTCATCTTCGCCGCGGGCGCCGCGGGCGGACACATCGGCGGGCCGGTCGTCGGGCACGTCGCCGCCCGCGTCGACGGCGGCGAGCTCCTCGGCGACGGCCGGGCGGCGGTCCCAGCCGCCCTCCTCGAGCCAGCCCCGCAGACCGAGCGCGCAGGCCGCCCACGCGGCGTGGCGGGCGAGGAGGTCGTCGTCGCCGTCGAGGTGGCCCGCCAGCACGTCGCGGACCCACCCCGCGGTGGGGTCCGCGGTGTTGCCGAGCACGACCAGTGCGTTGCGCCGCAGGTAGCGGGGGTCGCGGCGCGGCACGTACCAGCGGCCCAGCGCCCCGAGCAGCTCGTCGTCGGAGGCGGTCAGCATCCAGCGCAGGTCGACCCAGCTGCCGGGCGCGCCCGCCCCGGGAGCCGCCACCGGCACGGCGTCGCCCGCCGCCCCGCCATCGCCGGCCGTCCCGCCGTCGCGGGCGTCGCGCCGGCTGGGCGGGCAGACCTCCTGGCACTCGTCGCAGCCGTAGATGCGGTCGCCGAGCGCCGCCCGGTGCTGCCGTGGGAAGTCGCCGGTCACCTGGAGGTGCCAGGACAGGCAGCGTCCGGCGTCGACGACGCCCGGGGCGACGATCGCGCCGGTCGGGCAGCCGTCCAGGCAACGGCGGCAGGCGCCGCACCCGTCGGGCACCGGGTCGCGACTGGCGCCGAGCTCGGCGTCGGTGATCACCGAGCCGAGCACGAACCACGAGCCGCGGCGCGGCACCAGCACGTTGGAGCTCTTGCCGTACCACCCGATCCCGGCGCGCACCGCCGCGGCCCGGTCGACCAGCGCGTTGTCGTCGGCGACGACGACGGCCCGGTGGCCGGCGGCGCGCAGGTGGTCCCTCACCGCGGTGAGCGCCCGGCGCAGCTCGCCGTAGTGGTCCTCGGTGGCGTAGCGGGCGACGCGACCGGCGGGCGCCGGTGGCGGCGGGGGCACGTCGGTGTCGTAGCGGAGCGCACCGACGACGAGGCTGCGTGCCCCGGGCAGGGTGGCGGACGGGTCGGTCGAGCGCGCCGGGTTGCGGTAGGTGAACTGCATCCCCCCGTGCAGCCCCTCGTCGCGGCGCTGCTCGAGCAGCCGGCGCGCCTCGGTGAACGGCTCGGCGCTGCAGGTCGCGACCTCGTCCAGCCCGACGCGTCGGCCGACCTCGAGCACCTCCTCGGCGAGGGTCGAGGTGGTGGTCACGGCTCGCGCTCCACCTGCTCCCGTGCGGCCGCTGCGGCCTCGTGGTCGACCTCCCCGCCGCCGCGGTGTCCGACGCGGCTGCGCAGCAGGGCGAGGCCGAGGAGCGAGAACGCGGCTGCGGTGACGAACGCGCCCCGGTGGCCGGCGAGGCCGACGGCGATGCCGAGGAGCGCGGCGCCGAGGCCCTGGGAGAGGTCGAAGAAGCTGCTGACCGTGCCGACCGCGGCGCCCCGCTCGCGCTCGGGCACACCGGTCAGGGCGAGGGTGAGCACGGCCGGGTAGAGCAGCGACATCCCGAGCGCGAACACGAACGTGCCGACGTGCAGTCCCACCGACGATCCGGCCGCGGCCACCACGAGCAGGCCCGCGGCGGACGCGACGGTGGCGAACGACCCCGCCCGCAACGGGCCGATGCGGTCCGGGATGCGCGCGCCGAGGATGCGCACGGCGAGGACGGTGCAGCCGTAGAGCAGGAAGACCCCGCTCGAGTCCTCCATCCCGAGCTCGTCGACGTAGAGGGGCACGAACGCGAAGAAGCCGGCCATGCCCACGATGCCGAGGAACAGCACGAGCCCGGGTGGCAGGGCCGCACGGTGGATCAGCGGGGTGGGCGGCACCTCGGGGTCGTGGGCGTGTGGCCGGACGGTCTCGGTGGTCGCGAGGCCGATGAGCGCCGCGAGGAGCGCGAGCCCGGCGCTGACGGTCCACACCAGCCCGAAGCGGTCGCCGTCGAGGAGCCACTCCCCGAGGGAGGGGCCGAAGGCCAGGCCGCCGTACACGGCGATCGACCAGTAGCTGATCGCCTCGCCGCGCCGGGACAGCGGTGCGAGGTCGGTGACCATCGTGCCGGCGCCCACGAAGAACGCCGCTTCGCCGAACCCGCCGAGCACGCGGACGAGGAACATCGGCACGATGCCCTGCGCGAGGTGGTGGCCGAGGACCGCGACGGCGACGATCAGCGCGCCGGCGACGACGAGGATGCGCCGGCCGCGCCGGTCGCCGAGCCGTCCGGCGAGGGGGCGGATCGCGACGGCGCCCGCCGCGAAGCCGCCGACCACCACGCCGACGGCGAGCTCGCTGCCGTCGAGGGGTCCGTCGACGTAGCGGGGCACGACCGGCAGCAGCATGCCGAGCGAGAGGAAGTAGGCGAGCCCGGCCGCGACGACCGTGACGAACGCGCGGGTGAACAGACGCTGCTCGGCGACCGGTGGGGTCGGGAGGGTGCTCATCGGCCGAGCAGGGTGAGCAGGTGGCGGGACCGGACGGCGTTCGCTCCGAGCCGTCGGGCACCGTCGGCGACCCGACGGTCGGAGCTGACCACCACGACCGGCACGTCGGTGGGCAGCTCGCGCACCATGTCGAGGATCACGTCGTCGGCCTCGAGCTCCGCGGGGCTGAAGTGCACCCGCACGGGCAGCCGGGCGGTGACCGACGGGCGACCGCCCTCCGCGTCGCCGTCGAAGACGACGTGCACCTCGCCGCCGGTCCGGGCGCGCAGCCCGCCGAGCCCCGACAGCAGCGCGTCGCGCTGGCCGGTGGCGTCGAGGGCGGGCCACCCCTCCTGGCTGACGTTGTAGCCGTCGACGATCGTGACCACGCCGGGGGTGGCGAGCAGCTGCTCGAGCCCGTCCGGGCTGTCCTCGGTGAGTCCCTGCCGCAGCCGCAGCGGGGTGCGCCGGGGCGGGCGCGCCGGCGGTTCGGCCGGGGCCGGTCGCGCCCCGCCCGTGTCCGGACCGGCCGGTGGCGCGGCCACCTCGCCGCTGGACCTGCCGGTGGACCCGCCGGGCGTGTCCTCCGGGAGCAGGGATCGTGCGAGCTCGCCGAGCGCGTCCGCGAGCGAGCGGGCCGCGTCGGCCGCCGCGGCGACCGAGCGGGAGACGGCCGCCGGCTCGACGCCGGGCCACGCCGGAGGCGGGGGCTCCGCGGGCGGGACGTCGGGCTCGGGCTCGGCCGGTCCGGTGGGACCGGCGACGTCGTCGGCGGGGGGCGTCGCCCGCCCTTCGAGCATCCCGCTGAGCTGGCCGCGGACCTCGCGCAGCTCCTCCAGCCGGGCGTGCGCGATCGCCTCGGTCTCCTTCAGCGAGCGCACCGTCTCGGCCCGTTCCGCGGTGAGCTCGTCGACGCGTTCGGCGAGCTCCTGGCGCTCGCGCTCCATCGTCAGCCGCGCCGAGCGCTCCGTCGCGGCGGCACGCTCGGCCTCGGCGAGCGTGGCGGACAGCTCGTCCAGCTCGCTGCGCAACCGGCGGACGGTCTCGGTCAGCTGCTCGACACGGCGCTGGGCCCGCTGCTCCTCCCGGCTCGCCCGCTCGTCCTCCCACCTGCTGGCGGCGGCCTCCTCGAGCAGCTCGAACTCGTCCTCCCAGCCGTCGGGCCGGGTGAGGAACAGCCACGAGGCGCGGTCCAGGTCCTGCTCCTCGAGCCCCTCCGCCACGCGCGCCCGGAACGCGCCGTCCTCGTCGAGCACCCGCCGCAGGATCTCCTTCGCGCGGCCGGGGAGCCGGTTGAACTTGAGCAGCGGGCGCAGGGCCGACGGCGGCGGCGGGGCGTCGGGCGTGCGGGCGTCGCGGCGTGCACGCGCGAGCGCCAGCTCGAACGCCTTCTGCAGGAGGTCGCCGGGTTCGTCGATCTCCTCAGCCCTCCGTGGCGCCGCGCCCGGGCGGTTAGTTGGTGCCGGCGTGCTCCGCGTCCTCGCCGTCAGTACGCTCCTCGTCCGCCGGGCCGGGTTCGATCTGGACCACCGAGGCACC
>CBFGTJ010000132.1:0-8914 GCA_965651815.1 uncultured Microthrixaceae bacterium
TCAACGACGCGCACGGCCGGCCCGCGCTGCACCTGCACGGCCCCGTCGCCGACGCGGTCGACGCCCAGCTCGGCGACCGCTGGTGCGCGCACCTCTCGCTGAGCCACGACGGGCCGACCGCCGCCGCGGTCGTCGTCCTCCAGGGGACCCGATGAGCGCGCTGCGGGTCGCGGTGCTCAACCGGGGTGACGCGGCGATGCGCTTCCTGCGCACCGCCGGCGAGCTGCGCGACGCGGAGGGACCCCGCATCGAGGTCGTCGCGGTCCACACCGACCCCGACCGGGACGCACCGTTCGTCCGGCTGGCCGACGACGCGATCCCCCTGGGACCGGCGCTGCGCCGCACCGACGGCGGCGTGCTGCGACCCGCCTACTGCGACGCGGAGCTGGTCATCGACCGCCTCACCGCGGCCCGGGTGGACGCGGTGTGGCCGGGGTGGGGGTTCCTCTCCGAGGACCCCGACCTCGTCGAGCTCGTCGAGGCAGCGGGCATGACCTTCATCGGCCCGCCCGCCGCCGCCATGCGGGCCCTCGGCGACAAGGTGCGTGCCAAGCAGCTCGCGGCGTCCTGCGGAGTGCCCCTCGCACCCTGGGCGCGGCTCGACCTCGCCGACCCGTCCAGCTGGCACGACCGTGCGGGTGAGGTCGGGTACCCGCTGATGGCCAAGGCGGCCAACGGGGGAGGCGGCCGGGGCATCCGCCGCGTCGACGGCCCCGACCAGCTCGAGCGTGCGGTGCGCAGCGTGCAGGCAGAGGCGGAGGCGGCCTTCGGCGCCGGTGAGGTCTTCCTCGAGCGTTGCATCGAGTCGGCCCGCCACGTGGAGGTGCAGTTCCTCGTCGGGGTCGACGGGCGCGCCGAGACGCTCGGCGTGCGCGACTGCTCGATCCAGCGCCGCCACCAGAAGCTCGTCGAGGAGACGCCCTCGCCGGTGCTGTCCCCGATCGAGGAGGAGCTGCTCACCAGCTCGACCGCCCGCCTCGCCGAGGCGGCCGGGTACCGGGGCGTCGGCACCGCCGAGTTCCTCTACACGCCCGCCGACCGTGCCGCCTCGTTCTGCGAGGTGAACGCCCGGCTCCAGGTGGAGCACACGATCACGGAGGTCGTGTGGGGCGTGGATCTGGTGCGGGCCCAGCTCGACGTCGCGCTGGGGCGGCCCCACCAGCGATCGGCCGGACCCCGTGGCTGCGCGGTGCAGGCGAGGATCGTCGCCGAGGACGCCGAGCGCGGCTTCGCCCCGTCCCCCGGCAGGGTGCTCGTCCACCGGCCGGCGGCCGGGCCGCACGTCCGGGTCGATGCCGGGGTGCGGGCCGGGTCGACGATCCCCGCCGAGTTCGACTCGATGATCGCGAAGGTCATCGGCTGGGGGCCGACCCGCGAGCGGGCGATGTCGACGCTGTCGAGGGCGCTGCGCGAGTACGAGGTCCTCGTCGAGGACGGCGCCACGAACCGCGGGCTGCTGCTGGACCTGCTCGAGCGCGACGAGGTACGTGGTGCGACCGCGACGACCGGGTGGCTCGAGCAGGTCCCCGACCTCGGCGCGCGCGACGGCGGGGAGGGGGCGACCATCGCCCTCGCCGTCGCGGCGGTCGAGCTGGCGCGGCGCGAGCGCACCTCGCGGGTCGGTGAGTTCTTCCGCGCGGCGCGCACGGGCGTGCCGCAGCCGCCCCGGGCGGCGACCCGACCGGTCGAGGTCGAGCTCGGGTTGCACGGGGAGGTGCACCGGCTCGCGGTGCGCCACCGCGGCGGCACCCGATGGCTCGTCGGCCCGGCCGGCCGCGCCCTCGACCTGCTCGTCGAGCCGCTCGACGAGCACGCGGTCGTCGCGCACCTCGGCGGCCGTGCGGTCCGGGTCCTGCTCCACCGGGGATCCCAGGGCGTCACCGTCGACGTCGAGGGCCGGCTCCACCGCGTGGTGCTGAGCGACTCCGGTGTCGTCCGCGCCCCGGGGCCCGCGCTGGTGGTCGACCTCACCGTCGGGGTCGGCGACCGGGTCGAGGCCGGCCAGCGGATCGGCACGCTCGAGGCGATGAAGACCGAGGCCCCGCTCGTGGCCGAGGCCGCCGGGGTCGTCGAGCGCGTGGTCGTGCCCGTCGGCACGCAGGTGGCCGCCGGCGAGGCGATCGTGGTGCTCGGCCCCGACACGGCGGGCGCCACCGCTGCGGGCACCCCCGCTGCGGGCTCGTCGGCGGACCACGCCGACCGAGGACGCTGGCCGGGCCAGGAGGTCCCCGAGTGCGAACGGGTCCTCGACCTGGTCGGCGCGCTGCTCACCGGGCACGAGTGCTCGGAGGACGAGGTCGACTGGGCGATCGGGCGCCTCGACGCGCTCGCCCGCTCCGCGGGCCCCCACGACCCGTCGTGGGCCGGGCTCCTCGAACGCCTCGACACCTTCGTGCGCGTCGAGGCGCTCTTCGAGCGCAACCTCCTGCTCCTCGACGACCACTCGGCGGCGGTCAGCGCCGAGTCCGCCTTCCACGACCTCTGCAGGGCCGTCGGCGAGGGCGCCCCCAGGGCGATCCCCGAGCTGGAGCCCCTGCTCGCACGGGCGCTGGGGGTGCCGCCCACCGGCCTGCTCGACGACGATGCGGCGCAGGATCCCGATGGGCTCCCGCTGCAGCTCTGGCGGCTGTACGGGACCCGCGCGCGAGGTGCTGAGCGCGAACGACTCCTGCTCGCGGTGCTGCGCGCCCTGTCGACCCTCGCCCGAGCCGGTGTCGTCGAACGCGCACAGCTCCTGGGTCGCCTCGACGAGGTGGAGCGTGCGAGCGCCGGCGCGGCGGGCACGCTCACCGAGGCCGCGGCGCTCGCCCGCTCGGAGCTCGGCGCGGATGCCGCGGCCCTCCGCCGGCTCGCCCCCGACGAGGTGGACCCCTCGTCGCTGACCGCGCTCGAGCGCTACCGGGCCTGGCAGCTCACGGTGCTCGAGGCCGTGGCCACCGACGCCGGCCGCGCGGTGGTCGTCGCCGCGCACGCCTCGGACGGGTCCGACCGGCGCACGGTGCTCGCGGTCGAGTTCCGCGGCGCGACCGGCCCGCTGCACGAGATGGGGGAGGCCGAGCTCGCCCCGTTCGCCACCCTGTTCGACGCCGGTGCGGCCCTGCTCGCCCGGCGCCGCGACGAGCACTCCCGGGCGCGCGGCGAGGAGTGGTGGGCGGCCGCGCACGTGGCGCTGCACGGCGTGCACGCCGGGGGACCAGAGGCGCTCCTCGCGCTGTCGACCCGCTTCGAGCCCGCGACGCGCGGGCTCGCCCTCCAGGACGTCACGGTGTGCTGCGTCCCCGGCGGGTCCGTACCCCCGGAGGAGTACTCGCTGCGGCGCCGGGGGCACGCACGCATGGAGGTGCTCCCCTCCGACCCCGCCGCGGCGACACCACGGCGCGAGCTCGACCGGCGGGCGCTCACGGCACGGCGGCTCGGCGTCGTCGACCCGTGGGAGCTCGTCGACCTGCTGCGCGGCCGGGTCCACCCCGGCGAGGTGCCGCACGCCGCGCTGCGGGACGGCTCGTTCGTCGAGCACGACCTCGACGAGGAAGGGCGCCGCCTCGTCCCGGTGGACCGCCCACCCGCCGGGCACTCGTGCTCGGTGATCGTCGGCGTGGTCGAGAACCCGCTGCCCGGCCGCGCGGAGTGGGCCAGGCGGGTGTGGATCGCCGGGGACCCGTTGCGCTCGATGGGATCGCTCGGCGAACCCGAGTGCCGACGGGTCATCGCGGCGATCGACCTCGCGGAGGAGCTCGGGGTCCCGCTCGAATGGGTCTCGATCTCCTCGGGCGCACGCATCGCCTGGGACTCGGGCACCGAGAACCTCGACTGGACCGCCGCGGTGCTGCGCCGGATCGTCGAGTTCACCCGGGCCGGCGGCGAGATCGACGTGATCGTGGCCGGCACCAACGTCGGGGCCCAGTCGTACTGGAACGCCGAGGCGACGATGCTGATGCACACCCGGGGCATCCTCGTCATGACCCCGAACGCGTCGATGGTCCTCACCGGTCGGCGGGCGCTGGAGCTGTCCGGCTCGGTCGGCGCACAGGACGAGGTGGCGATCGGCGGCCACGACCGGACCATGGGCCCCAACGGGCAGTCGCAGTACCGGGCCGACGACCTCGCGGACGCCTACGCGATCCTCATGGAGCACCACGCCCTGACCCACGCGGGCGCCGGCCGCACCCGGGCACCGGTGCTGCGCACGACCGACCCCGTCGCGCGCGACGTCTGCCTGGAGCCCTACAAGGGCGGGGACGAAGGCTTCGCCACGATCGGCGACCTGTTCGACCCCGCCGTGAACCCCGGGCGCAAGCGTCCCTTCTCGATCCGGGCGGTCATGGGGGCGCTGGTGGACCGGGACGGGCCCCGCCTGGAGCGTTGGCGCACCATGGCCGACGCGGACGGCGCCGTGGTGTGGGAGACGCGCCTGGGTGGCCACCCGGTCGCGCTCATCGGCATCGAGTCACGGCCACGTCCCCGTCGCGACGCCGCCCCGGTGGACGGCCCGGCCGAGTGGGCCGGCGGCACCCTCTACCCGGCCGCCTCGAAGAAGGTCGCCAGAGCCCTTCGCGCCGCGTCGGGCAACCGGGCGGCGGTCGTGCTCGCGAACCTGTCGGGCTTCGACGGCAGCCCCGAGTCGCTGCGGCGGCTGCAGCTGGAGCACGGCGCCGAGATCGCCCGGGCGGTCGTGGAGTTCGACGGGCCGATCGTGTTCACCGTCATCGGCCGCTACCACGGGGGCGCCTACGTCGTGTTCTCCAAGCGGCTCAACCCGCGGCTCACCGCCCTCGCGGTGGAGGGGAGCTACGCGTCGGTGATCGGCGGCGCACCGGCAGCGGCGGTGGTGCTCACCCGGGACGTGCGCGAGCTCGCCGCCCGCGACCCAGGGGTCGCCCGCGCCGCGGCGCGGCTCGAGGGCGCGGCGGACGGGCAGGAACGGCTCCGGCTGCTCGAAGCGCTCGACGAGGCCCGCGCGGCGGCGCTCAGCTCGGCGCGCGCCGAGGTCGCCCGCCGCTTCGACGCCGTGCACACCGTGGAGCGGGCGGTCGAGGTCGGCTCGCTCGACGCGGTGATCCCCGCGTCGCAGCTCCGGCCGGCGATCGTCGCGGCGCTGGGTGGCTAGCGCCCCACCTCGCCGTCGGCGTCGAGGTGCGGGAACGCGTCGCAGTCGACGAAGCGCTGCCCCGGCTCCAACCCGAACTGGTCGTAGTGCGGGTGGGTGAGCCCGATGTAGATGGTGTCGCTGCGGATGTAGCGGAACGCGACCGCCTCGCGCCGCCCGGGACCCTTGTTGCGCCCCGACCCGTGCAGGGTGAGCTCCCAGTGCGCCTGCGCGTCGCCGGCCTGCATCGCCTTCCCACCGACCACCTCGCGGTCCCGCAGGTGCGGGTAGGCGTCGCGGATGTCGCGCTGCTCGATCAGGCCGAGCGGCCCCTCGTGGTGCGAACCCTTGAGGTAACGGAGCGGTCCCATCTCCGGGGTGAGGTCGACCAGGGCGATCCACAGGGTGACGCAGCCCTTCCGGTCGAAGGGCCAGTAGGAGTAGTCCTGGTGGTAGGGGATCGCCGAGGCCCCCTCCGGCTTGAAGAAGCTGATGTCCTGGCAGAACAGGGCGTCCGGCTGCTCGAGCAGCGCGACGACGGCGCTGGAGAGCCGGCGGGAGGTCGCGACGCTGCGGACGAACGGGTCCCGCCACGCGACGCCCTCGTGGCTGAGCAGCGCGGTGGGGTCCGCGGCGGGCTTGGTGGGGCCGCTGATCGTGGTGCGGGGCTCGGCGGCGAGCAGCGCGTCGCGCAACCGGGTCGCGGTCGCTCGGTCGAGCAGCCCCGGCAGCGAGGCCCAGCTGTCGCGGTGGAGCATCCGGACCTGCTCCTCGGTGACCGGGTAGGGCACGTCGAGGCTGCGGTCGCCGACCTCGGTACGGGCGTCGGTCGCGCTCATCCGCGGAACGTAGACCGGGCGGTCCAACCGGTCAACGGATCGGCGGCCCGCCCGTCCCGCCCGTCGGGCCGACCGCTCACAGGGAGCGCGCGAACGAGGCCAGGTCGGCGAGCGTCGAGCGGGCCACGTCCGGCACGGCCGCGAAGTAGTTGTTCTCCGCGGCGTGGAACGTGCCGTTGACGGTCCGGCCCCTCGCCGGCACCCCGGCGGCCAGCAGGCGCCGGAAGTAGGCGAGCCCCTCGTCGCGCAGCGGGTCCAGCTCGTTGACCGAGATGACGTGCGGCGGGAGGCCCTCCAGGTCCGCGGTCGTCGCGTGGTAGGGCCACGCGAGCGGGTTGCGTGCGTCGTCGGGGTCGGGCGTGTACGCCTTGGCCATCGCCCCCAACAGCGCGACCGACACGAGCAGCCCGTCGTTCTCGACGAGCGACGGCAGCTCCGGCAGCGGCTCGGCGTACGCGTTCGAGATGTACGGGCACAGCGCGTAGACGCCGTCGACGCGGTGCGCGACGCCCTCACGTGCGGCGCGCAGCGCGGTGGCGAGCGCGAGGTTGCCGCCACCGGAGTCGCCCGACACCACGATGCTCGAGATGCCGAGGTCCTCGCGGTTGGCGTCCATCCACGCCAGCGCCGAGGCGCAGTCGTCGAGGCCGGCGGGGAACGGGTGCACGCCGAGGCGACCCGCGCCGTTGCGGAACTCGACCCCGACGACGACGAGGCCGAGCGCGGCGAGCTCGTCGCGCCAGCGCACGTAGTGCGGGTCCTCCGCGGAGCCCATCACGCAACCGCCGCCGTGCAGGTGAAGGACCCCTGGCAGCGGCCCGTCGGACGTCTCGGGCCGGTGCACGTGCAGCGGGATCTCGTGCCCGGCGGCACCGGTGGCGGACGCGCGGGTGTGGCGCACACCCTCCACCGGCTCCAGCCCGGCCGTCGCCGCGGCGAGCATGGTGCCCGAACCTGCCTCGAGCCGCTCGAGCGCGGTGCGGATCACCTCCAGGGGCGCCGACGCGTCGAGCCGCGACGGCGGGAGCGGGTCCGCCAGCCCGAACGGTTCGACCGCGGCGACGAGCCGCGGGTCGATCCTGGGGTCGTCGCGCAGCGCCGGGGTCGTGGTGGTCATGCGGTCGCCCCTCCGTCGATCGGGATGGCCAGTCCGGTCAGGTAGGCCGACGCGTCCGACGCGAGGAACAGCGCGACCTGCGCGACGTCGTCGACGGTGCCGAGGCGCCGCATGGGCACCCGCTGCGCGATCGCCTCCAACGACGCGGGCACCGTGCCGTCCTCGATGTCGCGGCGCAGCGCCGGGGTGTCGGTCGCCCCGGGGCAGATCGCGTTGGCACGGATGCCCTCGGGTGCCAGCTGCACGGCGAGGGAGCGCACGAACTGGACCAGCGCCGCCTTGCTCGCGGAGTAGGTGAGCATGCCCGGCACGGCCCGCAGGGCGGAGGTCGACGCGGTGTAGATGAGCGACGCGCACTCGGCCCGGCGGATGCGGGGGAGCAGGAGCCTCGTCAGCTCCATCGGCGCCCACACGTTCACGACCATCGTCTCGTTCCAGCTCTCCGCGTCGAAGCGCCACCCGGGAGGGCCCGGCAGCCCGGCGTGGCTGAACAGGACGTCCACGACGTCGTGCTCGAGCGCCTCGGCCCACGGCGCCAGCGCGGCCTGGTCGGACAGGTCGAGCACGTGGTGCTCCGCGGACCCGCCCGCAGCGAGGATCTCCTCGACGGTGTCGCGTGCCGCGTCGGCGTCGCGGTCCACGACGACGACGTGGGCGCCGTGCGCGGCGAACCGCACGGACCCGGCGCGCCCCATCCCGGACGCCCCGCCGGTGACGATCGCGGTCCGGCCCGTGAGGGTCACCCGGGCACGCTCCCTCGCGACCGGGACCGCCGCAGTGCCGCGTAGCGGTCCTCGCGCAGCTCCGAGATGAACTTCGCGAGCATCGGGCGGCCGCCCGGGTTGAGGAGGTTCTTCACGGGCTTGCCGGGGATGTTCGACCCGAAGAAGTAGCTGATGTTGGTGAACGGCACGTGCGACGCGAGCTGGTCGACCATGCCGGTGAAGGAGTCCTGCAGCTCCTCGGGCACGTCGACCACGTCGTAGCCGTCCTCGCGCAGCGCGACCAGCAGGTCGGCGACGTAGTCGACCTGGTCGGTGTTGTAGCGGGGCACGTTCGCGCTCGCCCCGTGGGGGCCGCCGGGGAAGAAGAAGTTCGGGAACCCGGTGGTCTGCACGCCGAGGAAGGTGCGGGGTCCCTCCGCCCAGTGCTCCTCCAGCGCCCTGCCGCCGACGCCGCGCACGCCCAGGCGCCGCAGGTGGCCCGTGCCGTAGTCGAACCCGGTGGCCCACACGATCACGTCGTGCTCGCGGTGCCGCTCGGTGGTCTCGATCCCGGTGGCGGTGATCCGCTCCATCGGCGTCTCCAGCAGCGACACCAGCTCCACGTGCGGCTCGTTGAACACCTCGTAGTACCCGGTCACGAACGGGGGGCGCTTCTCGCCGTAGCGGTGGTCGGTGGGGATGAGGCGCTCGGCGGTCACCGGGTCGCGGACGATGGAGCGGATCTTGCCGGCGATGAAGTCGCACCACTCCCGGTTGACCTCGGGGTCGCTCAGCAGGTCCTTGTAGTTGGCGAGGAGCTTCGCGAAGCCGGGGCTGTTCCACATCTCCTCGTAGAACGCGAGTCGCTCCTCGGGGGTGTCCTCGGTCGACATGCGCTCCGGCGGCGGGCACAGGAACCCGGTCGCGGAGGTGTCGAGCGTGCGGCGGATCCGCTCGAAGTCGGCCCGCAGCGCCTCCTGCTCCTCCGGGGTGATCGGCGCGTTGTTGAGCGGGGTGCACCAGTTCGGGGTGCGCTGGTACACGACCAGCTCGGACGCCTCCGCCGAAAGTGGAGGAATCACCTGCACCCCGCTCGAGCCGGTGCCGACCACCGCGACCCGCCGGCCGGTGACCTCGACGCCCTCGGCGGGCCACAGCCCGGTGTGGT
>CBFGTJ010000133.1:0-8874 GCA_965651815.1 uncultured Microthrixaceae bacterium
GTGCCCATCTGGAGCGCCTTGCCGTCGCCCATCATCGCCTCGCAGGTGATCGTGTTGATCGCTCCCGCGAAGCGCTCCTCGGGGATCTTGCGCCCGATGAGGACGGGGATGGCGAGCACCTCCACCATGAAGTCGCGGTAGACCTCGCGCAGGATGCGGGCCGCATACTCGGCAGCCTCCTCCTGCGTGGCGTGCGCGCAGTGGCCCTCCTGCCACAGGAACTCGCTGGTGCGCAGGAACAGCCGCGGCCGCAGCTCCCACCGCACGACGTTCGCCCACTGGTTCAGCAGCAGGGGCAGGTCCCGGTAGGACTGGATCCACTTCGACATGTACTCGCCGATGACCGTCTCGGAGGTCGGGCGAACCACGACGGGCTCCTCGAGCTCCTTGCCCCCGCCGACGGTCACGACGGCCAGCTCGGGGCTGAAGCCCTCGACGTGCTCGGCCTCGCGCTGCAGGTAGCTCTCGGGGATGAACAGCGGGAAGTAGGCGTTCTCCGCCCCCGCCGCCTTGATGCGCGCGTCGACCTCGTCGACCATGCGCTCCCACAGGGCGTACGCGTAGGGGCGGATGACCATCGTGCCCCGCACCGGCCCGTTGTCGGCCAGCTCCGCCTTGTTCAGGACGTCCTGGTACCAGCGGGGGAAGTCCTCCGCCCTTGGGGTGAGAATCGGAGCCTTGGCCATGGCGGGGGATGGTACCGGCGCGCCCGGCGGCCGCTGGCACCTCCGGTGCCCCCGGCACGGCGCGGCGGGCGCGGTTCAGCTGCCCAGGCGCTTGTGGATCAGCTCGACCGTCTGCTCGCTGGCGTTCGCGTCGGCGCCCTGCTCGTCGAGCAGCGCGGCGCGGTCCCGCTCGGCCTCCCGCCGGGCCTTCTCGACGTCGACCCGTGCGAGCGCCGCCTCCGTGCCGTGCTCGGTGATGTACTCGGCCCACTCGACCAGGGTGGGCACCATCTCGTCCTCGGGCACCACCGCGACGTTGACGCCCTTGACGAACAGGTGCCCGCGGTGGCGGCCCGCGGCGATGCCGAGGTCCGCGTCACGTGCTTCGCCGGGACCGTTGACCACGCAGCCCATGACGGCGATCTGCAGGGGCAGCTCGCGGTCCGCGAGCGCCGCGCGGGCGGCCTCGGCGACCTGGATGACGTCGACCTCGGCGCGCCCGCAACTGGGGCAGGCGATGAGGTCGACGTTCTTGCGCTCGCGCAGCCCGAACGCCTCGAGCAGGGCCCGGCCGGCGCGGGCCTCCTCCACCGGGTCGGCGGTGAGCGAGTACCGGATGGTGTCGCCGATGCCCTCGGCGAGCAGGCTCGCGATGCCCGCGGTGGCCTTGATCAGGCCCTCGGGCATCGGCCCCGCCTCGGTGACCCCGAGGTGCAGCGGGTGCTCGGTGACCTCCGCGAGCTGGCGGTAGGCCTCGATCATGAGCGGCACGTTGGAGGCCTTCACCGAGATCTTGATGAGGTCGAAGCCGACCTCCTCGAAGTAGCCGATCTCCATCAGGGCGGACTCGACCATCGCCTCCGGGGTGACCCGCCCGCCGTGGCGCTCGTAGAGCCGCGGGTCGAGGGAGCCGCCGTTGACGCCGATGCGGATCGGCACGCCCCGGTCGCGCGCCTCGGCGGCGACCGCCTTGATGTGCTCCGGCTTGCGGATGTTGCCGGGGTTGAGCCGCAGGCCGTGCACGCCGGCTTCGAGCGCGGCGAGGGCCATGCGGTACTGGTGGTGGATGTCGGCGATGATCGGCACCGGGCTGCGGGGGATGATCCGGGCGAGCCCCTCGGCGGCCTCGATCTCGTTGCAGGTGCAGCGCACGATGTCGCAGCCCGCCGAGGCGAGCGCGTAGATCTGGGCGAGGGTGCCCTCGACGTCCGCCGTGCGGGTGGTGGTCATCGACTGGACCCTCACCGGTGCGTCCCCGCCCACCGGGACACCGCCCACCTTGATCTGGCGAGTCGTGCGTCGCGGGAAGGTGACGGCTCCTGCGTCCATGGCGCCGAGGCTACCCGCCCGCCGGGGCCCCTCCCCGGCGCCCGGGGCTCAGAGGCTGACGCCGCGGGTGAGGTCCATGAAGATCGCGAGGAGCCCCACGGTGACGAGCACGACGACCACCCCGTAGGCGACGGGCAGCATCCGCGACACGTCCGCCAGGTAGCGCTTCGTGGACCGGCGGCGCAGCTCCTGCAGCTTCTCGTAGACGGCGATGACCACGTGGCCCCCGTCGAAGGGCAGCAGGGGCATCAGGTTGAACACGCCGATGAAGATGTTGAGCTGCGCGAGGAACACCACGAGGTTCGCGAGGCGCTCGGAGGAGATGTCGCTGCCGAGCATCGCCACCCCGACGATCGAGATCGGGCGTGCCGCGTCGACGTTCGAGGGGCTGTGCTCCGCGGGCGTGGGCTCGTCGGTGACCTCGTCGGAGCCGCCGCCGATCGCGTCCACGACGAAGCCGAGCAGGTTCGGAGGCCACAGGAACCGCCCGATGCCCTGGATGCTCAGCCACGCCACCTCGCCGAAGGTCCCCACGGCGTCCACCGCGGCCGACGGGAGGGGCTCGGTCACGAGCACCGGGTCGGCGCCGACGCCGAGGAACGGCGCGGGCTTGGTGGTGCCGACCGCGCTGCCGAGGTCCACCTCGTGGCGCCGCAGCTCACCGTCCACCGAGGTGGTGAGGGAGACCCGCCCGCCGAGCGAGTCGCCGACCGCGGCGACGACGTCGTCGAGGTCCTCCACCGGGGCGCCGTTGACCTCGACCAGGGTCGCACCACCGGCGAGCCCGGAACGCTGCACGGCGCCGCCCTCGCGCGCGGGTCCGACCACGAGGCGTCGCCCGTTGTCGACCACGTCGATGTCCTCGCGCACGGTGCCGATCAGCTTCACCCGGGTCGACAGCTGGAGCGGGAGCGTCCGGCGGGCGCCGTCGCGCTCGATGACCAGCTCGACGCGGCCGGGCTCCTCCCCCGCGATCAGGTCGCGGAAGTCGTCGAAGCTCCCGACCGGCTCCCCGTCGAACTCGACCAGCCGGTCGCCGGCACGCAGCCCGGCCTCCTCGGCGGCGCTGCCGGGCGTGACGGCGCCCACCTGCCAGCGGTCGCCGTCGGGGGCGCCGATGAACGCGAACTGGGCGACGAGGAGCGCGATCGCGATCAGGAAGTGCATCGCGGAGCCGGCCACCGCGACGCCGAGCCGCTGGTGGAAGCGCCCCTGGCGGTAGGTGCGCGGCTCGAGGGCCGGGTCGACCTCCTCCATGTTCGACATCCCGACGATCTTCACGTAGGCCCCCGCGGGGATCGCCTTGATGCCGTACTCGGTGTCGCCGCGGTGGAACGACCAGATGCGCGGGCCGAAGCCGATGAAGAACTCGGTGACGAGCATCCCCGCCCGGCGGGCCATCACGTAGTGGCCCAGCTCGTGGAGGAAGATCATCACGACGATGGCGACCACGACGATCACCATCGAGATGCCCTGGGTCAGGCCGAGCAGCACGACCAGGGCGACGAGGGCACCGAGGCGGGCCGCACGGTTGAGCGGACCCCCGACCGGCGGGCGGCGCGGCGGGCCCGGCGGCGTCGCCTCCTCCCCCGCTGCGCTCGGGCCCGGGGCGGCGGCGGGGGGTTCCACGCTCATGCGGGCTCCTTGGCGAGGTCGAAGCGCCCGGTGCCGATGAGCTCGGACGCGCAGCGGCGGCCGCGGGCGTCCGCGTCGAGCACCGCCTCGAGGCTGTCGGCGGGCTCGCCGTCCCAGCGCTCGAGCGAGGCGGCGAGCACCTGGCTGATGGCGATCCAGCCGATGCGGCCGCCGAGGAACGCGTCCACCGCGACCTCGTTCGCCGCCGACAGCCAGGCCGGGGCCGTCCCGCCGGACCGTCCCGCCTCGTAGGCGAGGTCGAGGCAGGCGAAGGTGGACCGGTCGGGCGGCTCGAAGTCGAGGCGGGTCGTGGCGGTCCAGTCGACGCGGCCGAACGGCACCGTGGCGCGGTCCGGGTACGCCAACGCGTACGCGATCGGCAGCCGCATGTCCGGCATCGACAGCTGGGCGATCGTCGCGCCGTCGGTGAACTCGGCCATCGAGTGCACGATCGACTGCGGGTGGACGACGACCTCGATGTGGTCGTAGGGCACGTCGAACAGCTCGTGCGCCTCGATCACCTCGAGGCCCTTGTTCATGAGCGTCGACGAATCGACGGTGATCTTGGGGCCCATGCTCCAGGTCGGGTGGGCGAGCGCCTCGTCGACCGTGACCGAGGCCAGCTCCTCGGCGGTGCGGCCCCGGAACGGGCCGCCCGACGCGGTCAGGACGATGCGGGCGAGGCGCCGGGAGCCCTCACCCGCGCGGAGGCACTGGTGCACCGCGCAGTGCTCGCTGTCGACCGGCACCAGCTCCGCGCCCGGGGTGTCCCGCACGGTGCGCACGACCGGGCCGGCGGCGATGAGCGACTCCTTGTTCGCGAGCGCGAGCCGGCGCCCGGCGGCGAGGGTCGCCATCGTCACGGGGAGCCCCGCGAACCCGACGACCCCGTTCACGGTCACGTCCGCCTCGGTGGCCAGGTCCGCGAGCGCCTCGGGACCCGCGACGAGCTCCACGCCCGGCGGCAACAGCTCCGCGAGCTCGCCGGCGCGACTGGCGTCCGCGAGCCCGACGACCCGTGGCCGGACCTGCCGGGCCTGCTCCGCGAGCTGCTCGACCGAGGATCCCGCGGCGAGCGCGACGATCTCGTAGCGCTCGGGTTCGGCGGCGACCACCTCGATGGTCTGCGTCCCGATCGAGCCGGTCGAGCCGATGACGGCGACGGTGGTCATGGTCAGGCCATCGTACCGACGGCCGGCAGGGAGCGGGCCGCCGGTGAGGCCACCCTCAGACGCCCGCGCCGGACCAGATGTCGAACAGCAGCGTGACGAAGTACGCCGCCGGCAGGACGAACAGGAGGCCGTCGAAGCGGTCGAGCACGCCCCCGTGGCCCGGCAGCACGGTGCCCATGTCCTTGATGTCGAGGTCGCGCTTGACGAACGACTCGGCGAGGTCGCCCAGCGGCGCCACCAGCGCGCACACGAGCGCGAACACGAACGTCTGCGCCAGGTCCGAGCCGATCGGGTCGATGCCGACGACGCCGACCGCGACCACGGTGACGACCAGCGAGGTGAGCACGCCTCCGGCGAGGCCCTCCTGGGTCTTGTTGGGGCTCGCGGCGGACATCGGCGTGCGCCCCAGGTAGCGGCCGGAGAAGTAGGCGCCGATGTCGTGGCTCACCGTCGCGATGACCGCCGCGATGAGCACCCCGATGCCCGGGTTCGAGTCCAGTGAGCGATCGGCGTCGGTGAGCACCTCGCCCAGCCCGAGGAACAGCGTCGCGAACGAGCCGAGCATGCCGATCCAGAGGATGCCGGTCAGGGTGAGCCCGAGGTTCTGCACCGCCCCGGGTCCCGGGGCGACCCAGAGGAACCACAAGAGCCCCGCGACGATCGAGAGCCCGAGCACCACGGGGTACGCGGCGAGGCCGGACGTGTAGGTCGCGACCATCAGGCCGACGACGGAGGCCATGCCGAGCAGCGTCGCCGGATTGTGGCCCGCCGTGCGGACCGCGGCGAAGAACTCCCACGCGGCGAACGCCACGACGACCGTGGCGAGCAGCGTCGTGGGCAGCGCGCCGAGCGCGAAGCACAGCAGTCCGACGGCGAGGAGCCCGACGCCGACGGCGACGGCGCTCACGAGGTCCCGGTCGCCGCCACGGGGCGGTCCGGCGGAGAAGTCGTCGGACCGCCGGGGCCCACGCCGGCGCCCACGCACGGCGGCGAGGGCCTCGTCGTCCGGGTCGAGGTCGAGGTCCGCGGCGAGGTCGTCGTCCGCGAGGGCGTCGTCGTCCGCGAAGTAGTCGTCGTCGAAGAAGTCGTCCGCGACGTCGTCGTCGCCGGCGAGCGCGCCGAGGCGGGGACGTTCCTCGATCAGGTCGTCGAAGTCGGTGTCGTCCCACTCGCCCTCGTCACGCCAGCGCGGCTGGCTGCCGTAGGTGGCGAGCGCGTCGGGTTCGGGCGACTCCCCGACCACGACCTTGGGGACCTGGCCCGTCGGCGGCTCCGTCCAGTGCGGCAGCACGAACGAGTCCTCGTCGCCGAGGTCGCCGAGCTCGTCCTCCACGGGGGCGGCGACGTCGTCGTCGGCCTCCCGGTCCTCGGCGAGGGGTTCCTCGACGAGGGGTTCCTCGGCGAGGGGTTCCTCGACGGCCGGCTGGTCCTCTGCTCCCCCGTCGTCCTCGGCGAAGCCCGACTCGAGCAGCGCCGCGTACGCCTGGTCCACCCGGTGCCCCGGCGGCGGCGGCTCCTCGGCCTCCGCGAGCTCCTCGGCCTCGGCGAGCTCCTCCGCGGTCCACTGGCGGGTCGCCTCGTCGTCGACGGGCTCGTCCTCACCCCACGACGGCGTCGAGCCCTCCGCCCGGACGTCGTCCGGCCCGGGCTCGACGATCCGGGCGTGCCCGAAGCCCGCCCGGGGGTCCGCCTCGGGCTCCTCGGACCACTGCGGCTCGTCGGACCACTGGGGCTCCCCGGGAGCGCCGGCCGACTCGTCCTCCGGTCGCACCGCGTCGCCGAGCCGGTCCGCGGGGGCGGGGGTCTCGGTCTCGGTGGTCGAGATCGTGATCTTCGGCAGGTCGGACGCCGGCTCGGGCTTCTCCGGGCGGTCGCCGTAGCGCTTCTCCCGCTCGCTCCGGCGGCGGACGACGTCCGGCCGCCCCGCGGCCTCGGCAGCCTCCTGGGCGCCGATGATCCGCACGCCCTCGGTCCTGTGCTCCTCTGGCTCGTCGGAATCGCTCAACGGGGTCCTCCTGCGATCGTGCCGGCCGGCAGATCAGCCCTCCATCAGCTCGACGGTCTTCGCCTCGAGGGCTTCGTCGATCTCCGCCTCGTACTGCTTGGTCAGCCGGTCGAGCTCCGCTTCCGAGCGGCGCAGGTCGTCGGTCGAGATGTCGCCGTCGCGCTCGAGGGCCTCCAGCTCCTTGCGCGCGTCGCGGCGCGCGGCCCGCACGGCGTTGCGCCCCTCCTCCGCCTTTGCGCGGACGAGCTTCACGAAGTCCTTGCGCCGCTCCTCGGTGAGGGGCGGGAACGCGAGCCGCACCGCGACGCCGTCGTTGGACGGGTTCAGCCCGAGGTTCGAGTCCTGGATCGCCCGCTCGATCGCCGGCAGCGACCCCTTGTCGAAGGGGGTGATCACGAGCATCCGTGCCTCGGGCACCGAGAAGCTCGCGAGCTGCTGCAGCGGCACGGTCGTGCCGTAGTACTCGACCGGCAGCTTGTCCACGAGCCCGGGCGTCGCCCGGCCGGTGCGGACCCCGGCGAACTCGGACCGCGCGTGCGCCACGGCCTTCGACATGCGCTCGGCGGCGTCCTCGTGCACCGCCCTGATCAGGTCGTCACTCATCGCGCTCAGCCTCCCACACCGACGCGCCGGTCGCGCGACACGTCACCCGCGGGCGCTCAGGAGACGACGGTACCGATGTGCTCGCCGGCGAGCAGCGCGGCGAGGTTCTCGCCCATCAGGTCGAACACGCAGATGGGGAGCTCGTTGTCCATGCAGAGGGTGATCGCGGTGGAGTCCATCACCTTCAGCCCCCTGTTGAGCACGTCGATGTAGGACACCTCCCGGAGCAGCTCCGCGTCGGGATCCGTCCGGGGATCCGCGGTGTAGACGCCGTCGGTGCCGTGCTTGCCCATGAGGATCGCGTCGGCGTCGATCTCCACCGCCCGCAGCGCGGCGGTGGTGTCGGTGGTGAAGAAGGGGTTGCCGGTGCCCGCCGCGAAGATGACGACCCGCCCCTTCTCGAGGTGCCGGATCGCCCGGCGCCGGATGTAGGGCTCGGCGACCTGTGACATGTGGATCGCGGTCTGCACCCGCGTCGGCTGGCCGAGGCGCTCGAGGATCTCCTGCAGGGCCAGCGCGTTGATGATCGTCGCGAGCATGCCCATGTAGTCGGCCTGGGCGCGGTCCATCCCCGCGCCCTGGCCGGTCATGCCGCGCCAGATGTTCCCGCCGCCGACCACGACGGCGATGTCGACGTCGAAGCGGGCCTTCACGTCGACGATCTCGCGGGCGAGGCGCGTCACGACCTCGCCGTCGATGCCGAACCCCTCCCCGCCCGCGAACGCCTCACCGGAGAGCTTCACGAGCACGCGCGGCCAGCGGGAGGGCTGCAGGCCCTCCCGCTCCCCTGCCGGCGACGTGGACCCGGTGCGGGTGTGGGCCTCCGACGTCGACGAGTCCACTGCGGCCGACCTTCAGCCGCCGACGACGGACTGCGCGTAGCGGACGATCTTCCCGTCGCCCAGCTTCTGCGCGACCGTCTCCTTCTCGCCGAGGAAGCCCTGCTCGGGCAGCACCCGCTCGGCGTACCAGGCGTTGAGCCGGCCCTCGACGATCTTGGGGATCGCCTGCTCGGGCTTGCCCTCCTTGCGGGTCAGCTCCTCGAACGAGGCACGGGCCTTCTCGACGAGCTCGGGGTCGATCTCCTCGCGGGTGAGCGCGTCGGGCTTCGCGAAGGCGATGTGCAGCGCGATCTCGTGCACGACCTCGGGGGACGCACCCGACACCTCGAGCAGCACCCCGTTGACGCCACGGCCGTCCTGGACGTGCAGGTAGGTGTCCAGCACGTTGCCCTCGGCGGCCTCGAAGCGGACGACGTCGCCGATCTCGATGTTCTCGCGCTTTTGGATGCGGAGCGTGTCGAGCTCCTCCGCCAGGGACTCGAGGGCCGACTCGCCACCGGCGAGCACGGCGTCCGCCATCTTCTGGACGAGCGCCACGAAGTCCTCGGCCTTGCCGGAGAAGTCGGTCTCGGAGCGGAGCTGGACCATGGCGGCGACGTTGCCCTCGCGGGCGATGGCGACCG
>CBFGTJ010000134.1:0-8833 GCA_965651815.1 uncultured Microthrixaceae bacterium
GCGGCATGCCCGACGGGATCACCGCCGCGCGGCCGACGGTCCCCCGCGCGGCGAGCGAGCGCAGCACCGGCGTGTCGGCGACCTCCAGCGGGGTGCGACCCCCCAGGTCCGGGTGCGGTTCGTCGGCGCAGCCGTCGGGCACGCAGATGACGTACTTCATGGTGCCAGTCTTGCCGTGCCGCTCACGCGGTGGCGATTCGGGAGCGGACGAGCGACTCGACCGCGGCGAGGTCCGCGGGGACCCGCTCGATGCGCTCCTCGCGCTCGAACAGGTCGGCGAGGTGGGGCGGCAGCTCGGGCCGCACACCGGTCGCGGCCTCCACCGCGTCGGGGAACTTCGCGGGGTGCGCGGTCGCGAGCGACACCACCGGCACCGACGGGTCGCCCTCGAGCCCTTCGGCGATGCCGACGCCCACCGCCGTGTGCGGGTCGAGCAGCATCCCCCGTCGCCCGTGGGTGCGCCGGATCACCTCGGCGGCGGACTCGTCGTCGACGCGCCCGCAGTCGAACTCGTCGCGGAGCCGCTCCAGGATCGCCGCCTCGACCGACACGGTGCCGTCCTCGCGGAACCTCGACATCAGGGACGCGACGGCGGCCCCGTCCCGGTCCAGCACCTCGAACAGCAGCCGCTCCAGGTTGGAGCTGACCTGGATGTCCATCGACGGGCTGGTCGTCGGCACGACCTCGCGGATCTCCATGGTGCCGGTGGTGAAGAACCGGGTGAGCACGTCGTTGCGGTTCGACGCGACCACGAGCCGGTCCACCGGGAGGCCCATCCGCTTCGCCGCCCAGCCGGCGAAGATGTTGCCGAAGTTGCCGGTCGGCACGACGAAGGACACCGGTCCGCCGTCGGGCGCGACGGCCAGGTGGGCGGTCACGTAGTAGACGACCTGCGCCATGACCCGGGCCCAGTTGATCGAGTTCACCGCCGAGAGGCGGACCTCGTCGCGGAACGCGGCGTCCGCGAACGCGGCCTTCACGAGGTCCTGGCAGTCGTCGAAGGTGCCCGCGACCGCGACCGCGTGCACGTTCGGGGACGGCACGGTGGTCATCTGCCGGCGCTGGACCTCCGAGACCCGACCGTCGGGGAACAGCACGAAGATGTCGAGGTGGCTGCGGTCGCGGCACGCCTCGATGGCCGCCGAGCCCGTGTCACCGGAGGTCGCCCCGAGGATGCAGATGCGCTCGCCTCGGGCGGTGAGCACGTGGTCGAAGAGCCGGCCGACGAGCTGCAGCGCGACGTCCTTGAACGCGAGGGTCGGTCCCCGGAACAGCTCGAGCAGCCACAGGGGCGCCCCGGCCGCCGTCTCGCCGAGCGGCACCACCGGGCACACCTCGGGGGTGTCGAACACCGAGTAGGTCTCGGCCACGATCCGCTCGAAGTCCGACGCGTCGATCTCGCCCTCCACGAAGGGCCACATCACGCGGGTGGCGACCTCCGGGTAGGTGAGGCCGCGCAGTTCGTCGAGCGGCGGCAGCTCCGGCCATGAGTCGGGCAGGTAGAGGCCGCCGTCGGTCGCCAGGCCCGACAGCAGGACGTCACCGAACCCGAGTGCGGGCGCCGCCCCACGGGTGGACACGTACTTCACGGCCGCGCCTCAGCGTCCACCGACGACACGCAGCACGGACCCGACCGAGACGACCTCCTCGAGGCCGCGCAGGTCGTGCAGCGTGGCGCGCACGTCGGCCTCGCGGGCGGCGTGCGTGATGAAGATGAGCCGTGCGGTGCCGCTGCGGTCGCCGCGCTCGGGCGCCTCCGGGTCGAGCGCCTCCTGCTCCATCGAGCGGATCGACACCTCGTGCGAGCCGAACACGCCGGCGACCCGTGCGAGCACGCCGTGGCGGTCGAGGACCTCGAGGTTGACGTAGTACTCGGAGGAGAGCTCGTCGACGGGGCGCAGGGTCGCCTTGCCGAAGGTCCCGATCGACGCGTGGGTGCCCTTCGTGAGGTTCGACGCGGCGTCGACCACGTCGCCGAGCACCGCCGACGCGGTCGGCGCGCCGCCCGCGCCGCGCCCGTAGAACATCAGCTCGCCGACGGCGGCGCCCTCCACGAACACCGCGTTGAAGCTGTCGCGCACCGCGGCCAGCGGGTGGTCGTCGGGGACCATGGCCGGGTGCACCCGCACCGCCACCGAACCGTCGTCGAAGCGCTCGGCGATCGCGAGGAGCTTCACCACGTAGCCGAGGCGGGTGGCGAACGCGATGTCGGCCGGCGTCACGTCCGCGATGCCGTCGTGGTAGACGTCGCCCGCCACGACCTTCGCGCCGAACGCGATCGTGGCGAGGATCGCCGCCTTCGCGCCCGCGTCGTAGCCCTCGACGTCCGCGGTGGGGTCACGCTCTGCGTAGCCGAGGCTCTGCGCCTCGCTGAGGGCGGCGGCGTAGGTCCACCCCTCCTCGGTCATCTTGGTGAGGATGTAGTTCGTCGTGCCGTTGATGATCCCGGTGACCCGGCTCACGTCCTCGGCCACGAGCGACTCGCGCATCGGCCGGATGATGGGGATGCCACCCGCGACCGCCGCCTCGAACAGCAGGTCGACCCCGGCCGCGTCGGCTGCGGCGAAGAGCTCGGCGCCGACGTTCGCGAGCAGCTCCTTGTTGGCGGTCACCACCGGCTTGCCCTGCTCGAGCGCCGTGGCGATCAGCTCCCTCGCCGGCTCGATCCCCCCGATCACCTCGACGACGAGGTCGACGTCGGGGTCGGTGACCACGGCGTGCGCGTCCGTGGTGAGCACCGAGGGGTCGAGGTCGACCTCGCGCTCCTTGGACAGCGACCGCACGGCGACCGCGCCGACCCGCAGGCGAACCCCGGTGCGCGCCGCGATCTCGTCGCCGCGCTCGCCGATGAGCTCGACGAGCGCCGCGCCGACGTTGCCGCAACCGAGGACCCCGACCGTGAGCGTGCGTTCCACGCCCCGGAGGCTACCGGTCGGCGCGACCCCCGCAGAACGTCCGGGGCACTCGCCCGGGGACGGTGGTGGTCAGCCCAGGTCCGTGGCCAGCAGGTCCTCGATCGTCTCGCGCCGCACGACCAGCCGGGCCTCGCCGTCCGCGACGAACACCACCGGCGGCCGCGGGACCTTGTTGTAGTTCGACCCCATCGAGTGCCCGTAGGCCCCGGTGACCGGGGTCGCGATCACGTCGCCGACCGCCAGGTCGGCGGGCACGTGTCCCTCCCGCACGAGCAGGTCGCCCGACTCGCAGTGCTTGCCCACCAGCCGGATCGCCAACTCCCTCGGGGCGTGCACCGCCCGGGGGAGGAACGTCTCGTAGCCGCTGCCGTACAGCACCGGGCGCGGGTTGTCGCTCATGCCGCCGTCGACGGCGACGTAGGTGCGGACCCCGGGGATGTGCTTGATCGTGCCGACCGTGTAGAGCGTGATCGCCGCGGCCGCCGCGATCGCCCGCCCCGGTTCGGCGCTGATCCGGGAGGTGATGCCCGCCTCGCGGCACGTGTCGAGGATCGCGGTCCCCCACTCGGTGATCGTGGGTGCCTGCTCGTCCGCCAGGTACGCGACCCCCAGCCCGCCGCCGACGACCAGCTCCTCGGGCGAGTGCTCCGCGACGAACGGCGCCACGGTGCGCAGGCCCTCGAGGAAGTTGGCGACCGAGAAGACCTGGCTGCCGATGTGCATGTGCATGCCGACGAGGTCCATGGCCGCGCTGGCGCCGGCGCGGCGGATCGCCTGCTCGGCCTGCCCGGTGCTGAGCGGGAACCCGAACTTGGAGTCGAGGTTGCCGGTCTGGACGTGCTCGTGGGTGTGGACCTCGATGCCGGGGTTGATGCGCACGAGCACCTTCGGCGGTCGGGCGCCCGCGGCGACGAGCCGCTCGATCCGGTCGAGCTCGTCGTCGGAGTCGACGACGATGCGCCCGACCCCCACCCCGAGCGCCCTGGCGAGCTCCGCGTCGGACTTGTTGTTGCCGTGCAGCACGAGGCGCGCCGCGGGCACGCCGGCGGAGAGCACGACCTCGAGCTCGCCGCCGGTGGCGACATCCAGCCGCAGCCCCTCCTCGTGCACGAGCCGCGCCATCGCCCGGCACAGGAACGCCTTGGTGGCGTAGATGGCGCCGTCCTCGCCGAAGACGTCCCGCGCCTCGCGGCAGCGGGCACGCAGGTGCGCCTCGTCGTAGACGAACAGCGGCGTGCCGTGGTGCTCGGCGAGCCCGAGCACGTCGACGCCGCCGATGCGGAGCCTGCCCTCGTCGTCGACCGACGCGCTGTCCGGCAGCAGGCTCGCCGGCAGCGGTGTCACATCCGCTCCGGCGCGTCGACGCCCAGCAGGTCGAGGCCGACCCGCAGCGCGGTCCCGGCGGCCTCCACCAGCCACCAGCGGGCCTGGCGGAGGTCCTCGGGCACGTCCGGCGAGAGGACCGGGCAGTCGTGGTAGAAGCCGTGCACGGCACCCGCGAGCTCGCGGACCCACGTGGTGACCTTGTGCGGCGCACGCTCGCGGGCGGCCAGCTCGACGACGTCGGGCAGCACGAAGACCTGGCGCAGCACCTCGAGCTCCCGCTCGTGCTCGAGCACCGTGAGGTCGACCTCCTCGAGCGGCCGGCGCTCGATCCCGCGCTCCGCCGCGACCCGGCCGATCGAGCGGATCCGGGCGTTCGCCATCTGCACGTAGAACACGGGGTTCTCGTTCGACTGGGCGACGATGAGGTCCAGGTCGACGGTCTGGGTGGAGTCGACGGACTGGAGCAGGTACGTCAGGCGCACCGCGTCGGTGCCGACCTCGTCGAGCAGCTCCTCGAGCGTGATGAGGTTGCCGGACCGCTTGGAGATCTTCACCTCCTCGCCGTCCTTCTCGAGCCGCACCAGCTGGGTGATGACGACCTCGAGGTCGGAGGGGTCGTGGCCGAGGGCCTGCACCGCGGCCTTCATCCGCGGCACGTAGCCGTGGTGGTCGGCGCCCCACACGTTGATGAGCAGGTCGTGCCCGCGGGCGAACTTGTCGCGGTGGTAGGCGATGTCGGGCAGCAGGTACGTGTACTCGCCGTCGCTCTTGACCAGGACCCGGTCCTTGTCGTCGCCGTAGTCGGTCGAGCGCAGCCACACCGCGCCGTCGGCCTCGTAGACCACGCCGCGCTCGCGCAGGTCGGCGAGGGTGCGCTCGATCGCGCCGGTGTCGACCATCTCCTTCTCGGAGAACCAGCTGTCGAAGGTGACGTTCATGCGCTCGAGCACGCGGCGCTGGTCGGCGAGCGCCCAGTCGCGCCCCCACTGCACCGGGTCGGCGTCCGCGGGCATGTGGGAGGCCCACTCGGTGACGTACCGGCCGTGGTAGCCGCCCTCCGGCGGCTCCTTGCCGTCCCGGCGGGCGGCGAGCGACTCTCCGAACAGCTGCATCTGCACGCCGCGGTCGTTGACGTAGAACTCGCGGGTCACCCGGTGGCCGGTGAACTCGAGCAGCCGGGCGAGGCTGTCGCCGAAGGCGGCGCCGCGGGCGTGCCCGGCGTGCACCGGGCCGGTCGGGTTCGCCGAGACGAACTCCACCATGACGCGCCGCCCGGCGCCGAGGTCGCTGCGGCCGTAGTCGGGCCCGGCGGCGAGGACCGTGGGGATGAGGTCGTGCAGCCAGGTCCCGTCCAGTCGGAAGTTGACGAACCCGGGGCCGGCCACCTCGACGGCGGTGACGTGCGGCGGTGGCGCCGCGGCGATGCGGTCCGCGAGCTCCTGTGCGAGCTCCCTGGGCTGGCGACCCGCCGCCTTCGCGGAGGTGAGCGCCACGTTGCTCGAGAAGTCCCCGTGCTCGCGGCGCGCCGGCTGCTCGAGGTGGATCGTCTCGGGCGGCTGGATGCCCGCCTGCTCGAGTGCAGCTCTGAGTGCGTTGGCGAGTTCGGCGCGCATGGTCAACTGGTCCGGGTTCGGGGGGTCGGTCGAGGGATGCTACCGGCCGCCGGCGCGCGGGCCGAAGCCCGTTCGCCGCCCGCACGCGCTCGCGAAGGGCCGCGGCCGCAGGTGGTACTCTGCATGGCCCCGCCCTCGTAGCTCAGGGGATAGAGCATCGGCCTCCGGAGCCGTGTGCGCAGGTTCGAATCCTGCCGAGGGCACTTGGCTGGGAACCCCCGTCGTCGCCAGGATCCCGCACCCGCGGGGTCCTGCGGCCGGGGTCGGCTCGCACGGCCGGGCCGCCTCAGCGGTCGAGGTCGCAGTGCTCGTCGACGAACCCGCCGAGGCGGGCGCTCGCGGCCCGGAGCTGCTCCGGGGTGCCCTGCTCCGCGGACGGGTCCGCCCGGTCGGGGTACTCGGCCGCGATCAGTCGGTCGGAGGTGAGCACCACCGCGTCCCGGACCTCCTCGGGCGCGGTGCGCCGCATCTCCTCCAGGGCGTCGAGGACGACGTCGGGGTCGGTGGTCCCGTCGGTGCGATCGAGCGCCTGCACCGCCGCGCAGAACTCCTCGACCCCGGCCGGCGTGCCCTCGGCGTCGTCGGACCCGCCGCACGCACCGGTGAACAGCGCGGCGACGAGCAGGACGGCGGCGAGCGGCACCGTCGCCGCTTCGGGGGTTCGGACGAGCCGGGTCATCGCCCGACCATATTCCGTCGCCGCGCCCGGCCAGCGCGTGGGACGGCTCAGCGCGTGCGACGCTCAGCCCGCGCCGCCGGCCTCGACCGCCTCGCGCCGCTCGACCTTGAGGTTGTAGATGGCCATGCCGGCCACGACCCCGAACCCGCCGCCGCCCCAGAAGGCGACGAACCCGCCGACGCCGAGGGCCAGGGGCACCTCCTGGTACCAGAGGTACAGCGCGCCGGCGATCACGGCGAAGGAGGCGAGCATCGTCACGACGACCGCGACGATGACGTAGCGGACCTGCTCGGCCGCCTCGGGCCCCTCGGTCGCGGCGACGGTGACTTCGGCGCTGGTGCTCATGGCTGACTTCGTCCTCTCTGTGGGGGTGTGCGCTCGCGCGCCGACCACCGGCGCGACCGGACCGCCCGGTCCGGGCGGTCAGCGTGGGGGGTGTGCGTTCAGGCGCGGGGCGGTGCGCCGATCAGCAGCGAGCGCCAGATGTCGCCGGCGTCGATCGCACGGTCGGTGACCGCGGGGATCTCGCCGCTCGGGTGCGCCGCTGTGGTCCGCATCGAGCGACGACCGTAGTCCGCCCGCAGCGGGAGGGTCAGCCGCGGTGCTCGCCGACGAGCCGGCCCACCCGCCGGTCCCACCGGGCCAGCGCCGCGTCCAGGGGGTCGTGCGGGTAGCGCGAGGCCAGCGCCCGCGCCGCCTGCGCCCTGACGAGCCACGGGGCGAGCAGCGCGGCGAGCCCCGGGTCGGCCGCGAGCCCCCGGGCCGATCCGAGCAGCTCGCCCAGCGGCGGTGCACCCCAGCGCTGGTCGAGCCCGGCGTGCACCATCGACGGACCCGGCATCCCCGCCCGCACCATGCGGGCGACGCCAGCGGGACCGATCGCCGTGGTCATCCGGCGGAGCGCGTCGTAGCCGGCGAGGTCGCCGCCGTGCGCACGGTGGAACCCCGACTGGTAGCGCCACAGCGCCGCGGCACCGCCGGCGTCCGCTGCCGGTGCGACGGCCTCGGCGAGCATGGTGCCCGCGATGAGGCCCAGGCCGATGCCCGACCCGTGCGCCGGGAACACCTGGCAGGCGGCGTCGCCGACGAGGGCGAGGCCCGGTGCGGTGAGCCGGGCGTAGGGGCGCCGCAGCGGGATCAGCCCGCGCCCCGCGGAGATCTGCTCGCCGATCCACGGCTCCTCGTCGAGCGCGGCGGCCAGCATGCCGGGGATCGTCCCGTGACGGCCGTCCGCCACGCAGCCCACCAGCAGGGAGACCTCCTCCAGGTCCTCGGAGACCGTGATCGAACGGGTCGACCACCCGCCGTGCACGCCGACCCGGTTGACGTGGTCACCCGCGTTCGCGCCGTGGCGCTCGAGGAACCGCTTCGCGCCCTCCGGGTCCGCGACCCGGAGGCGGAGGTCCGCGGCCGCGCACAGCTCGCCGCTGCGGGGCGGCGGGCACCATCGGGCGAGCACCGGCGAGCGGCGGCGCAACGCGCCTCCCCGCCCGGACGCGTCGACGGCGAGGTCGGCTTCCACCTTGACCGTGCGGGGCGTCCCGCCGGGTGGCTGCACCTGCAACGTGAGGGCGGCCAGGCGCTGGCCCCGGTGCCCGACGTCGCGGACCACCGCGTGGTCGACCAGCTCGACCCCGGCGTCGAGGGCGGCCCGGCGCAGGTGTGCACCCAGGGCGGCCATGTCGGCCCGCACCGTCGGCGCGGTCACCACCGCGCCGCGCGCACCGTCGGGCCCCACGAGGCGGGCGACGGCCCCGTCGCTGCTGCGGGCACGACCGGCCGGCGGCGGGACCCCGGCGCTGCGGAACTGCCGGTCGAGCACCCCGTTGTGCCACTGGGCGCCACCGAGGTGGGCCGCGCGCCGCTCGACGAGCAGGACCGATCGACCCCGCCGGGCGAGCTGCAGCGCTGCGTTCGCCCCCGCGGTGCCGGCGCCGACGACCACGACGTCGTACTTCACGGCCGGGAACCGTAGCGGGCGGTCACTCCCCCATCCGTGCGGCGAGCAGCTCGACGGTGCGCACCATGACCCGGACGCCGACCTCGATCGCGCGGTCGTCGACGTCGAAGTCGCCGGAGTGCAGGTCGAGCCGGACCGGCGACACGTTCGGGTCGTGGACCCCCAGCCGCGCGTAGCAGCCGGGCACCAGCTGCTGGTACCAGGCGAAGCTGTCGCCGCCGTTGCTGCGGGGCGGTTCCACCACGGCGTCCCGACCGAGCGCGGCGGTCGCCGCGGCGCGCACCAGGTCCGCCTCGGCGGCGGTGTTGACCACGGGCGGCACCCCCCGCTGGTACGCCAG
>CBFGTJ010000135.1:0-8830 GCA_965651815.1 uncultured Microthrixaceae bacterium
CCTAGGTCCGGCCCCCAGGGTTGACGTCGAACTCGAAGGGACCCGCCGCGACCCGGACCTCTCGCTCGCGCCGCAGCCGCCGCCGCAGCTCCTCGAGCCGCTCGCCGCGCCGGATGGCGAACGTGTGCAGGCTCCACCAGCAGCCGTACATGTAGAGGTACTCGGGGATCACGGCGACCCGCTCCCCTGCCCGCAGGATCGCGTGCTCGATCCCCTGCAGGTTGAACTCGGGGACGTCGATGAGCACCTGCCGGAACGGCCACGTCTCGAACAGGTAGTCGATGAAGAGGTGGATGGCGTCCCGCAGGGCGCGCGTCGCGAGGAACTCGGGGAAGCCGACGACCGCGAAGTACGCGCGGGACTGACGATGGTTCGCGTCGTAGCAGATCAACCACGCGACCGGTTGCCCGCCCTCCGCATCGACAGCGAGGTGCTGGACGAGCACGCCGTCCCAGAAGGTCGACGAGAACTCCTCCGGCGACACGCTCGCACCGGCGGTCCGCCAGCGGCGTGACACCTCCGGGTCCTGGATCAGCTCCCACAGGGCGGGCAGGTGCCGCTGCTCGACCGCGGTCAGCCGCACGCGCGGCCCGCGGTTCCGCCGCTGGTCGTTCAGGTCGTCCACGTCTCCCCTTCCCCTGCCGGCTCGCACGCCGTCAGTCCCTCAACGCCCCGAGCACCTTCCTCAAGCGCGCACCGAACCCGGCGACGAACGCGGTCACGGCGGCGAGACTGCCGACCGTCGCCGCGGCGTAGGCGACGTAGCGGACCCCGAACCCGCCGAGCAGCCAGAGGTCGTCGAGGCCGACGATGGCGACCACGCAGGCAGCGATTGCGAGGGCGGCGGAGCCCAGGAACGTCGCCTCGGTCGCCCCCAGGGCCGCCACGTCCCACGCCCGGTACCCGACGACGCGGTACAACGCGAGCTCCGGACGCCGGATGAGGACGAACATCGCCCCGACGAGCGCGGCACCGGCGGGGCCGGCCATCCAGAACGCCGCTCCACGCCGGGTCGAGCGGATCGCGTCGGCGATCCCGGCGCCGTCACACGACACGCAGCGCCGGCCCCAGTCGCCGAGCTCGGCCGGGACGGTCGCGCCGAGGACCGCCTCCGGGTCGTCCCACACCGAGGCGTGCAGACCGACGATGCAACCCGCTGCGGGGAAGCCGCGGTCGGGGACCAGCAACGACCGGGAGTACTGGGAGAGCTCGTCCGGCAGGGTGACGACGAGCGCACGGCGCGCCCTCCCGTCGACCTCGATCACCGAGCCGTCCGAGAGGCCCGCCTCCTCGGCGTAGGCCCGGGCGACGACCACCTCGTCGCGGCCGGGTCGCACCCCCAGGCGCCGGAGCACTCCTCGGGAGGCGCGGAACGCGGACACGGGGGACGCCACGGGCCCCCGCGGGGAGGCCTGCTCGGGCGAGGACAGGCCCCCGGACCACCCGATGAGCCCGTCCGGGTTGAGCCATCCCTCGTCGCATCGGTGGTCGGGAACCGTCCCGGCACGGCTCGTGAGGCCAGCGTGGAGCTCGTAGGTCAGCCCACCCGTGGTGACGAACCGGCGTGCGTCGGCCAGCGCCCCCGCGTCGTCGCGGAGTCGGGGCAGGACGGCGACGACGACGACGGCCGCCGTGGCGAGGGCGAACACCGCGCTGACGAGGGGACGGCTCGCGAGGTTGCTCGCCGCCTCGCCGACGATCGTCGGGGACCCCTCAGCCCGCATGCGCACGGACCACCCCGTCGGAGAGCTCGAGGACGAGGTCTGCGGAGCGCATCGCCTCCCGGTCGTGGGTGGCGAGCACGACGATCGTCGTCTCGGACGCCGCTCGCAGCGCCTCGACGACCCGCCGGGAGTTGCTGCGGTCGAGCTGTCCCGTCGCCTCGTCCGCCAGGATCAGCGGACGACGCATCGTCAGGGACCGCGCGACGCACATGCGCTGCCGCTCTCCACCGGAGAGGTCCCTGCACTGCCGTGCGGCGAACCCGTCGAGCCCGACTCGCGCCAGCGCCGACTCCGCCTCCTCGACGTCTGCCGCCGAGATCCTGCCCCGTGCGCGTGCCGGCAGCAGCACGTTGTCCAACACGGTCCGGGCGGCGAGCGCGTTCGACTGCTGGAACACCCACGCCGCGTCGTCGGCGTGGACCGCTCGAGTCGCGCCCGGTCCGCGTGCCACCGAGATCCGACCGGCCTCCGGCCGGAGCAGGCTGCCGAGGAGCGACAGCAGGGTCGACTTCCCACTGCCGGAGGGCCCGACCAGCACGTTGAGGGTGCGCGGTTCGAGCAGGAGGTCGAACGGGCCGAAGGACGGGCCGCGCCGGTACGCGAACCGCACTCCGTCGAGGACCACGGCGCCCGGGGCAGGGCGGTCGTCGAGCACCGTCATCCCGCGCACCGGTGGGCCCGCGGGTCCGGTCTCGTCGCGACGCGCACCTCCGATGGGATGCCCGCGACCACGGGGCGCCCGCCGTCGGCGCCGAGGACCTCGACCCTCACGGTGCGGTGGTCGCCATCGCGGTCGACCACCACCACGCACTCCGAGCCGGGCGCGCCGAGCAGCGCGGTCAGTGGGAGGACCGCCCCCTCGATCTGCTGGTGGTCGTGCGCCTCCACGCGGTAGCTCACGTGCGGCCGGGACGGGTTGCTGCCGGCGCCGCTGCTGTCGACGGGCGGTACGACCGACCTCGGATCCGCGACGAGGTCGGCGATCGTGGCGCCCTCGTGCAGGGGCAGCGACCCCTCGACGGAGGTGAGCGCGAGCTCCCGCCATCGTCGCTCGGGGATCGGTTCGCCGTCGGGACCAGTGACGGTCACCGACGTGGGGCCCACCTGCACCTCGCCGAGGACGTCGGCGACGGGGGCGCCCACCTGGGCGGTGACCGACACCACCGTCACCGACGGGGTCGGGATCCACACGACCCACCACGGCTCGAAACGTCGGAGGTCGGTGGCCCCGCCGTGCACCGTGCGGTGGAAGGCGTTGACGGCCTGGAGGACGGCCCAGTCCGCGCGGTCGCCCACGTGCTCGGGGCTCAGGTACCCGAGCTCGGCGAGTGCCTGGCCCAGCGCGCGGACGTCCGGGCCCACGTCGTTCTCGCCGATCGGCCGGTGGAGCGGTTGGGAGGTCGCGAGCGCGACGATCGGCACTCCGTCGATCGCTCCGATCCTCGACCCGTTCCGAAGTTCGTGTCCCGGCTCGAGCACCAGCGAGGTGATGATCCCGCCGGCGCCGGGACCGGCCCGCAGCGGCTGCGGCGCCGTGAGCTCGACCGACACCGTCGCGGTGAGCAGCCGGGGGACCGACACGACGCGGGGTTGCACGGCATCGAAGGATCCGTCGCCGAGAGCGTGGGTGACCGGGTCTCCCGGCATCCGCGACAGCACCACCGCGGCGATCGCGAGGACGGTGACCGGTCCGACGAGCACTGCTGCCGAGAGCCGCACCCGCCGCAGCCCACCTCTCACCTCAGCCGCTCCTCCAGCAGCTCGACCAGCTGGTCGGAGGAGGAGACCTCCGGCAGGCGGTCCACGCACTCGAGCAGGTTCGAGCCGGCCCCGTCAGGCGAGGCGAGCGCCTCGAGGAACTCGTACCCCGTGTGCACGTCGAACCCCTCCGCCGCCGCGCACTCGAGGAGGTGGCGGAGCAGCTCGCGGCCCGACTCCTCGACCTCCTCGATCGTCCTCGTGTCCCGGGGCGGGTCCTCCGGGACCTCGACGTCGGGCGGCGCGTCATCCGCGCACGCCGGCACCGTGCACACGAGGAGGGCGGCGCCCACCAACGACACGCACCGGAGCACACCGCTCGGCCGCCTCACCGGAGCACCTCCGAGGCCAGCTGCTCCATCTCAGCGGCGTTCTTGGTGCGGATCGGGAAGCGCTCCAGGCACTCGAACAGCGGCGTCCGCCGCGGTGCTTCGTCGGCACCGGATTCCGCCGCCGCGGCCTCGGCCTCGCTCACGATCACCGCCTGCAGCTCCCCGATGGTCGACAGCTCGTGGCCCGCGTCCGCAGCGCACTCGAGCAGCTTCCGTGCGGCGGCCCGCAGCTCGGACGCGCTGGGCATCTGCTGCCACTGCCACATCGTCTGGGTGAGCGCGGTGTGCTCGCCGTAGCAGCGCACGTACTTCGGACTGAGGAACGGGCTGGTGCGGAACTGCTCCTCACCGGAGCGACCCGTGCCCACGGCGTAGTCGACGGTGTTCTCGGCCTCGTCCCACCCGAGCTCGGACACGTCGAAGCCCGCGGCGGCGAGGCAGTCGAGGAACGCCGTCGTCTGACGTTCCAGCTCGGCGCGGGAGACCTCGCCGTCCGCCAGCGCGGCGAGCTGCTGCTCGGACGGCCGGAGGTCCTCGGGGATCTGGACCCCCGCGGCTGCGGCCTGGGCACGGAGCTCACCCTCCAGCTCGCCGGCGAGGTCCATCCGATCGGGCTGCGCGCGCCCAGCTCCGGGGACGTCGTCCCCGGAGCTGCAGCCGACGCCGATCAGCACCAGCAACGCGACGCTGATCGGTGCCACCCACGCGTGGCGGTGGGTCAACAGAAGTCCCACACGTTGAGCTCGATGCAGTGGTGGGTGCGGCCCGGACCGACCTGGCCGCCCTCCTTCCACTTCCCCTTGAACCACGTCTTGTTCTTGAAGTCGCGGTGCACCACGACACTGTCGCCGGCCATCCCGATCTTGCAGCCCGAGTGGACGTCGCCGAACCCGTCGACGAACCCGCCCCCGGGTGCCGTGCCCTCCCAGCCACCGGCGAAGTTGCAGATCTGTCCTGCGACCCTCGTGTAGTCGACGCGGTTGATGCGAACCCCGGTACCCACCGCGGTCGTGGACAGGCCGCCGCCCGACGGCAGCCCCACGTTCGCGATGGTGCTCGTGGACGTGGCACCGGCCGGCGTGGCACCGACCACCGCCGCGATCGACACACCGACCGCGGTCGCTCCGAACGCCAGCTTGGACGTGACGGTCTTCTTCATGTTCCCCCCGTTCCGTTGGGTGTCGTGACACGGATCGCGCGGTCCGGTGGCCACCGGTCAGGGTAGGAAGGCGCGCGGCTCATCGACAGGGCCCGGACGGCTCGTTGTGTGAGCCGCCGTTTCCATGCGGGCGCGGTTGCCGCAGACTGGGACCATGTACCAGCGTCTAGGCCTGTGGGGTGGCAGCGCGACGGGCGACCTGACGAGGACGACGTACGCGACGTCTTCGTCCGGCTCTACGACGAACACGCCGCGGACCTCGTGCGCTGGTTCGCGTCGCGCACCTACTCGGCGGAGGTGTCCGCCGACCTGTGCGCGGAGACCTACGCGGTCGCGATCGAGCAGTACCACCGGTTCGATCCAGCGCGCGGGGAGGCCGGGGCGTGGCTGTGGGGCATCGCCCGGAACCTCCTGCGCAGCTTCCACCGCACCGGCGCCGTCGAGCACCGGGCGCGGGCACGGCTGTCGATGCGAACCCCCGCGATCCACGAGGACGACCTCGACGTGATCCTGGACCGGATCGACGCGGAGCTGCGCGCTGCGGACCTGCTCGCGGCCATCGACGAGCTGCCCGCCGCGACAGCTGCCGCCGTGCGGGCACGGGTCGTGGAGCGCAGGACCTACGACGAGGTGGCGTCGGCGTGCGGCTGCTCGGTCGGGGCGGCCCGGGTGAGGGTGAGCCGCGGGCTGTCCGCGCTGTTCGACCGCCTGGACCGCACGGCACCGGAGGCGCAGAGGTGAGCCACGAGCGGTTCCTCGACGAGCTCCGCTCGGAGGTCCTCACCGCGGCCGGCAGGGCGCAACGGGTGCACACGCCCGATCGGGCGCGGCGAGCTCGGCGACGTGTCCACGTGCTCGCCGCCGCGGCGATCACCGCACTGGTGGCCGCGTTCGTGCTCGCTCGACCGGAACCCGCCGCCGCGGGCATCAGGATCACACGGGAGGGCGACGAGCTCGTGGTGATGCTCGTCGACGTGGAAGCCCGGCCGTCGGAGATCGAGGCAGCCGCCGCCGAGGCGGGCATCGACCTGCGCGTCGAGGCCGCTCCCGTGGCCCCCTCCCTGGTCGGCAGCTTCCTCGGCGGTACCAGCAGCGAGCTCCCCCCGGTGGTCCGGACGATCGGGGGCGACCCGACCTCGGGCTTCAGCGGGTTCCGGGTCCCGGCCGGGTTCGACGGCTCGATCCGCCTCGTGCTGGGGCGCGAGGCCGAGCCGGGCGAGGAGTGGGCCCACACCGCGGACGCCACCCGGCCGGGCGGGGTGCTGGAGTGCGTCGAGGTCGTCGGGCGACCGCTCGTGGACGTGCTGGCGAGGATCCGCACCGCCGGCGCGCCCGAGGCGCGGGTGATGCTGCTGGAGGAAGCCCGCTGGCTGGAACCGGACGAGCTCGACCGGCACGCACGAGCGACGGTGCTCCACGTCGCCGCACGGTCCGACCGGACCCTGTGGGTCGAGGCGTCCCACGACCCGGCGCGCTTCCGGCGCGATCCCGCCAGGTCACCACGACCGGACGGAGCCGACGCGTGCTGACCCGACGCGTCTACTGGCGCCGCGCGAGCAGTCGGGGCGACGACGTCGTCGCGCTGCTCGCCCGCACCGCCGAGTGGTCGCCCCGCACCGCCCGCGAGGTCGCGGACGACATCGAGTCCGGTCGCGTGCGCTACGTCATCGAGTGGGGGGGCGGCGGCGTCGCGGGCGTGGCTCGGAAGGGACCTGACGGCGCGGCACGGCTCGACGCGCCGGGGCCGCTCGGCGAACCGACCGGTGGGCTCGCCGCCCTCCCGACCGCCTGAGCAGCACGCTCGAGCAACACGGTCGCCAGGTCATCCGGGCCGTTCACGTCGATCCCGTGCACCACGTCGTTGTCGAGCGGCTCACCGACCAGCTCCTCGAGCGCGTTGAGCACCTCGACCGCACCGAGCGAGTCCAACGGCCACCGCTCGGCGACGAGGTCACGGAACTCCTCCACGCTGCCGGTGCGATCGATCCCCGGCGCCCGTCGAGCGGCGAGCAGCTCCTCGAACCGCGTGGAGAACGCCTCGGGTGTGATCGACAGGATCAAGAGGTCCCAGTAGCGCCCGCGCCACACCTCGTAGTTGCGCAGCCGCCCCTCGACCACCGCGGCCTCACCCAGCGACTCGAAGTGCACGGCGTTGAACTCGGTCGTCTCGATGAACACGCGCGCGAAGCCGTGGTGCTCGAAGCCCCACGCGAGGAGGAGACCGAAGCCCTCCGTGACCCTGGCCGCGAGATCGGGCTCGGCGACGGCGAACGCATGCGCTCGGGCCGCCTCGGGTGAGACGTTGTAGAAGCCGACGAGCCCGGCGGCACGGCCCGAGCGCCGATCGACCACGACGAACTGGGCGAAGACACCTCGCCAGAGGTCCGCTGCCACCACCTCCGGGGCGGGGGTGCGACCCCGGTACCTCCACCGCTCCCCCGCGGGCCCGCACATCAGCGTGTAGCACCACTCCCCGTCGGAGGGCAGCAGCGGTCGGAGCACCACCGACCGCGAGGCGAGGGCGGGGATCGCCGACAGGGCCGCCATCACGCGTAGGCGATGCTGTTGGCCGCGTTGTTCAGCGCCCCGAGGTTCACCGACGTCGTGGTGGTCACCTCGCTCGCGCCGTTCTTGTCGAACCCGTCGTAGAAGACGACGGTCGGGCAGTAGTTGCGGGTCGACGAGATCCGGTTCGTCCAGTCGGAGCTCAGGTTCACGTATCCGCCGGAGCAGTCCGTGCCCGTGACGACGATCGAGGCGCCCGTGCGGTTCGCTCCATCGAAGTGGATGCCGATCGGTCCGGCCGCCCGCCCGAGTGCGCCGGTGCGCTCGATCTCGTCGAAGGATGCGCCGGCGAGCTCCCTTCCCACCGGGACACCAGCGGCGGCGAGCGACTCCGACAGCGTCGGATAGCACACCGGCGCCGCGGTGAGGTACCTGCCGGATCGCTCCTGCCCGACGATCCGGAGCACGCAGTGCCCCGCGTCCCGTTCCGTGGCGGACGCACCATCCGCCGCAGCGAGCGCACCGACGGCTCCGACCGCGGCCGCCACCGCGACGGCCTGTCGCATCCCCTTCATCGCTCCCCCTTGTGTCGACCCCGAGGAAGCTCACCATGTTCGACCGAAGGGCTCAGTGGAAGGTCCCGGGCGGCTCAACGATGTGAGCCGGTCCGGGACGGGGACGTAACGCCATGGCCCATCGGCACCAAAGGAAGATGTGGGACCCGCAGAGTTGGGTGGAACGGCGTTGGCGACGGCGAAGCTGAGCGTCGTCGTCGCCAACGCGATGCTCGCCGAGGCCCTCGCCGCCGCCGCCACGCGGTGCGGCTGGGAGCCCGTCAGCACTCGGGAGGAGGGGGACGTCCTGGTCACCGACCGGGCGCCGGCCCGCGCCGGTGGTTCGCCGCCCGGCAACCGCGTCGTCCTCGTGTGCGAGCCAAGGCCGTTCGGTGCGCGCCGCGCGCTGGACTCCATCAGCGAGCTCACCGCAGCCGCGGTGGTCTGCTCCGACGCACCGTCGGACGTGACCGGCGCGCTGGAGGGCCTGGCCAGAGGGCACGTCACGGTCCCCCTGAGGGTCCTGGAGCTCGCCGCGCAGATGCCGGCCCTGACCGAACGGCAGCTGGCGGTGCTGTCCGCGGTCGCCGCCGGGCAGACCAACGCGGAGATCGGGCGGGGCCTGTACCTGTCGCAGGCCAGCGTGAAGCGTGAGGTGGGCGTGCTCTACGACGCGCTCGGAGGCGCGAACCGCTCGCGGCTCGCCGCGATCGCCACCGCGCTCGGGGTGGCGCCGTCGCCGGCGCGGCCGTGACCGGCGCCGGGTCGCGGATCAGGCCGCTCCGGACGGCTCGAGCT
>CBFGTJ010000136.1:0-8769 GCA_965651815.1 uncultured Microthrixaceae bacterium
ACCGATCTGGATGACGGACGTGTCGGTCATGTCACTCCCTTGTAGTTGGCGACCAACGACTGCACCGTGAGCGCCCAGCCGTTGACCATCACGAACAGCAGCAGCTTCAGCGGCAGCGACACGAAGACCGGCGGCAGCATCATCATCCCGAGCGACATCAGGACGGCCGACACGACCAGGTCGAGGATCACGAACGGGATGAACACGACGATCCCGATGATGAACGCCGACTTCAGCTCCGAGATCACGAACGCCGGGATGAGCGCCACCAGCGAGGTGTCCTCCGGCTGCTCCGGCCGCTCACCGCCCTGCAGGGACAGCATGAGGTCGAGGTCGCTGCTGCGCGTGTTGGCGAGCATGAACTCCTTGATCGGGCCCTCGGCCTCCTTCAGCGCCTCGGACTGGGCGAGCTCGCCGTTCAGGTAGGGCTGCAGCGCGGTGTCGTTCACCTGCGTCAGCACCGGTGCCATCACGAACAGGCTGAGGAACATCGCCAGCCCGACCAGCACCTGGTTCGGTGGGATCGACTGCACACCGAGCGCGTTGCGGACCAGCGACAGCACCACGACGATCCTCGTGAACGAGGTCATCATGATGAGGATCGACGGTGCCAGGGCGAGGACCGTCAGGCCGAGGATGATCGTGACCGTGCGGCTCGGCACCTGGGTGGGGTCCTCACCGTCGCCGCCGAGGTCGACGCTGATGTCGAGCCGGCCGTCGCCCTCCTCGCCGTCGCGGGCGGGTCCGGGCGCGCCGTCGAACAGCGAGCCCTCGTCGTCGCCCTGGTCCGCCGTGGCGTCGGGCAGGGTGGGGAGCTGGGGTCCGGGCTGGGCGCCGGCGGTGGCGCTGCCGAGCGCGGTGACGACGAGGACGACGAGCAGCGCGACCGCCGTCAGGGCGCGGCGGTGCGCGGTCGGGGCCGGTCGGCGCCGCAGGGCGCGGGGGCGGGAGGGCACGCGGGGCGGAGGGTCAGGAACGACGGACCGTCAGTTCCTGCAGCGCCTCGACGAAGCCCATCCGTGTCCGCTCGGCGGTCGGAGCCGCCGTGGGGTGCCCGGTCCGTCGGGCGCCCCCTGTCCTGTTCGTGGCCCTGGTGGTCCTGGCGTGGCGAACCGCCACGGCCGGTCGGGGAGCGTCGGTGGCCTCCTGGCCGCGCCACGCCGAGTCCAGGTCCGGTGCGTCGCTGAGCACCGAGATCTGCTGGCCGGTCACCCCGAGCAGCAGCGGTCGGTCCCCGACGCGTGCGAGCACGATCGAGGAGCTCTTGCCGAGCGATCGGCGGTCGAGCACCTCGAGGCGCCCGGTGGGGCGCCCGCCGGTGACGGCGCGCAGCAGCCCGCGGCGTCGCAGCGCCCAGGTGGCGGCGCCCACGAAGGCGAGCACCACCCCGAACGACAGCACCAGCCGCAGCAGCAGCACGAAGGTGTCGGTGTCCTCGGCCATCGGGTCGCGTCAGCTCTCGGGGTGGCCGGTGATCTCGGTGAGGCGCACGCCGTACTCCTCGTCGATCACGACGACCTCGCCGCGGGCGATGAGCGTCCCGTTGACGAGCAGGTCGATCGGGCTCCCCGCGGTGCGGTCGAGCTCGATCAGCGAGCCGGGCGCGAGGGACAGCAGCTCGCTCACGCACATGCGGGTCCGGCCGAGCTCGGCGGTGACCTTCATCTCGACCTCGGACAGCACGTGCATCGCGGCCACGGTCGGTGCCGCGGTGCTGCGGGTCTGCTGTGCGGCGGGAGCGGCGGGAGCGGCGTGGGCCGTCGGCACGTTCGGCGCGGCGACCTGCTGCTGCGGCGCCTGCTGCTGCGGCGCCTGCTGCTGCGGCGCCGCGGTCGGGGCGTCCGCCGCGGCCTCGTCCTGGGTGGTGTCCTGCGCGGCCACCGTCCGACCGGTCACGGCCACCGAGCCGACCAGCTCGGTGCCGGCGAACAGGCCGGACGCGGCGAGGGTGGTCCCCTCCGCCGTGACGAGCAGGTGGCGCAGCTGGTCGGCGTCGCCCACGGGCATCGCGTTGACGAGCACGCCGCCGCGCTCGGTCGCCCAGGACTCCATCGCCGCGGTGACCGGTGCCATCCACGGCTCGGGCGAGTCGTCCTCGGCCGTGCCGGCGGCGCGGCCGAGCTCCTCGCCCACCAGCAGCACGATCTGCACCGCGTCGGTCTCGCGCAGGCCGGCGATCACGCCGTGCACCCCGCCGGGCGGCAGCAGGTCGTCGGGACCGTCCTGCGCGTCGGCGGGACCCGCCTGCAGCTCGGTGGTGGCGACCGTCGAGAACGCCGCCGCGACCGCGCGGGCGAGCGCCTCGGTGTCGGCGCAGAGCTGCTCGGGCGTCGTGCCAGCCGGTGCGGTCGCGTCCTGGGTCGCGAGGCCGTCCGCGAGAGGCGTGTCAGTGCTCAAGGGTGCTCCAGTGGTTCGGTGGCGGGTTCGTTCTCGCCGGGCGTCCGGCGGAGGGAGGTGACGACCTGCGCGGCGACGCGCTTGCCCTTGCGGGCGGGCCGCACCTCGAACAGGGGCACCCCGTCGACGACCGCGGTCAGGTCCTCGTTCGACGGGTGCCCGAGGGTCAGCACGTCGCCGGCCTGGAGCGTCAGGATGTCGCGCCCGCGCACCATGACCGGCTCGAAGGTGACCGACAGCTCGACGGGGACGTCCAGCAGGCGCGAGGCGAGCCGCTCACGCGCGGCGATCGCGTCCGGGTCGCTGCCCGCGTGGCCGGCGGAGCGGGACATGTCCGTCAGCACCGGCTTGAGCGTGGCGTACGGGTAGCAGAGCGAGAGGTTGGTCTCGCAGACGTCCCCGATCTGGAGGGTCAGGTTGACCACGATGACCATGTCGGAGGGGGCGGCGAGCTGCGCGAACTGGGGGTTCGACTCGATGCCCACGACCGACGGGCGGATCTCCGCGACCGACTCGAACGCGTACGAGAGCTCGTTGAGCGCCCGGTCGGTGACGGTGCGGATCAGACCCGTCTCGATGTCGGTGAGCGCGCGGTGGCGGGTCGGCGCCGTGCCGCGGCCGCCCAGCAGCAGGTCGACCATCACCATCGCGGCGTCGACCGGGAGCTGGAAGATCCCGACGCCCGGCAGCGGTTCCAGCGAGAGCACCGACAGGTGCGTCGGGATCGGCATGTCCCGCACGTACTCGTCGTAGGTGAGCTCCTCGATGGAGGAGACCGAGGTCCCGCAGACCGATCGCAGGCTCGACGACAGCAGCGTCGAGAGCTGGCCCGCGAACGTCTCGTGGATGATCTCCAGGTGCCGGAGGTGGTCCCGGTTCAGCTTGTTCGGGCGGCGGAAGTCGAAGGTCCGGGTCCGCGCCGCACGGCCGTTCGGCGCGGCCTGGAAGTTGTCGTCGGTGTTCGTCCCGTCCAGAGGCACGACGGTCTATCGGCCGGTGCCGCCGGCTCGTGAGGGTTCCCGCGCGATCTGTCGCGCGGGTGCGTCACTGGATGACCAGATCGGTCAGGTAGAGCCGGTGGAAGTCGTCCCCGTACAGCTCCTCGGCGCCCTCGGTGAGGGTCGACTTCAGCGACTCGAGCCCGGCGGGCGACGACAGCTGCTTCGCGGTGAGGTCCGCCACCTCGAAGATGATCAGGTCCTTGAGCCGGTTCGCCGAGCCCTGCTGCTCGAACGACGCGACGTCCACGCTCTCGCCCAGCTCGATCGCCACGCCGATGCGCAGGAACCGGTCGTCCGCGAGGTTCAGCGTCAGCGGCTCGAGCGCGATCGTCGGACCTGCCGGCTCCGTGGTGCTCGGCGCGGCGACCGCACCCGCGCCGGCACCGCCGGCGGGACGCAGCAGGAACGCCGCGGCGACCATGCCGACCGCGAGCACCAGCGCGGGCACCAGGTTGGACCGGCGCTTCTTGTCGGCCGGCTCGGGGGCCGCCTCGACCTCGTGCTCCTCCTCCGCGGGGGCGTCGACCGTCTCGGTCGCGCTCATGTGGGCACCTCCTTCGCTCCTGGGCGAGCCGTCGCCGCGCTCACCGCCCTGCCTCCGACTCGGTCAGCGCGCGGGCGTCGGTCCGCGTCACCTTCGAGTACACGGCCACGTCGACCCGCCGGTTCTTGGCCCGGCCCTCCGGCGTCGCGTTGCTGGCCAACGGGCGCTGCTCGGCGTAGCCGGCCGCCGTCATGCGTGACGGCGGCAGCCCGTGGTGGTCGACCAGGTAGCGCAGCACGGCGCCCGCCCGGGCCGTCGACAGCTCCCAGTTCGACGGGAACCGCGAGTTCGAGATGGGGCGGTCGTCGGTGTGGCCCTCGATCGCGATCTGGTTGTCGAGCGACCGCAGCGCGGCGGCCACCGCGTCCAGCGCCCGCGAACCGGCGGCCTCGACGTGGGCGGAGCCGGGCTCGAACAGGACGTCGTCGGCGACGATGCTCACCACCAGCCCGCGCTCCTCGCGCCGGAAGCTCACCGCGTCGTCGACGCCCTCGACACGGGCGTGCTCGCGGATGACCGACTCGGCGCGGTCGAGCTCCTGGGCCGCGACCGCCGCGGCGCGCTCGTGGGCCTCCTCGCGCTCGAGCGCCGCAGCGGCGGCGTCCTCGATCGGCGAGGCCACCGGCGCCACCGTGGTCGTCGTGACCTCGGCAGCGGTCGGGGAACCGTCCAGGATCCCCTCGCCGCCGGTGAACGGCGAGCTGATCCCGACGTGCGAGGCGAAGCTGGCGCTGAACTGGCGCATCTTCTCGAGGTCCTCGTTCCCGATCGCCCAGAGCACGAGGAACAGGCCCATGAGGAGGGTGAGCATGTCGGCGTAGGGGATGACCCACGCCTCGTGGTTGCCCTCCTCCTCCTGGTGGGCCTCCTCGTGCCGGCGCCGTCCCTTACGCACTCTTCTTCGCTCCCTGTGCGTCGGCGCGCTGGGCGGGCGGGAGGTGGCTGCGCATCAGGTCGTCGAGCACCCTCGGGTTCGAACCGGCCTGGATGGCGAGCACGCCCTCGACGATGAGGCGCTTGCGGGCGACCTCGGCCGCGGAGAGGCGGGTCAGCTTGGCCGCCCAGGGCAGGAAGATGCCGTTGGCGGCGAACACGCCCCAGAACGTCGCGACGAACGCCGCGGCGATGCCGTGACCGAGCTCCTCGGGGTTGTCGAGCTTGCCGAGCGTGGCGATGAGGCCGACGACGGCGCCGATGATGCCGAAGGTCGGCGAGTAGACCCCGAGGTTCGTGACGAGCTTGGCGCCGCGCTGGTGGCGGGCCTGCATCGCCCGGATCTCGGTGTCCATGATGTCCTCGACGATCTCGGGGTCCGCGCCGTCGACGGCGAGCTGGAGCCCCCGGCGGAGGAACGGGTCCTCGACCGACTCGATGTCGCTCTCGAGCGCCAGCAGCCCCTCGCGGCGGGCCTTCTCGCCGAACGACACGATGCGCTGGATCATCTCGTCGACGTCCTGGTCGTCGGTCTTCGAGGTGAGCTTCTTCAGCAGCTTCGGGAACGCCTTGACGTCGGCCATCGTCGTGCCGAGGAAGGCGGCGCCGAAGCTGGGGAGCAGCACGATCAGGAACGCTGCGGGGACGGCGAAGAAGGCGGACGGCGAGACGCCCTTCATCAGCGATCCGACGAAGATGCCGATGAGGACGAGCAGCAGGCCGACCAGTGATGCGGGATCCATGGCTCAGCGCCTCCCCTCGTGTCGTGGCTCATCGGACTCGACCACCAGCCGCAGCGGCCCGGTCGCGTGCGTCGACCGGTGCGAGGCCACGCGGCGCACGCCACGCTCGCCCTCGACCGGGTCGTCGCCCATCTCGGCGAGCCCCGCGTCCGCGGCGATCAGCACCCGGGCCCGGAACTCGACGACCTTGTCGACCACGTCGGCGCAGGTCTCCGACACCACGTAGCGGGTGCCGTCGATCAGTGACACGACGGTGTCGCCAGACGCCTCGACACGCTCGATCAGGTCGGCGTTGATGCCCACCTGCGTGCCGTTGAGTCGCGTCAAGAGGATCACGACCTCGCCTCCGTGCTTCGTCGTCCACGTGCCACCCGTTGGTGGCGGTTCATCCATGTGCCGCCGGCGCGGTGCCGGCCCCTGTCAATCGGACGGGGGCCGGCTCCGCTGAGGCTTCGTCCCGATCCGCGGGGGTCGGGACCAGCGCTACCCGTCACAGGGGTCAGCGCTTGAGGTTCACGACCTCCTGCAGCAGCTCGTCGGAGGTCGTCACCACCCTCGAGTTCGCCTGGAAGCCGCGCTGGGCGACGATGAGGTTCGTGAACTCGTTGGCGAGGTCCACGTTCGACATCTCGAGCGTGCCGACCGAGATGAGGCCGCGGCCGCCCTGGCCGGCGACGCCGATCTGCGCGAGGCCCGACGCGACGGTCGCCCGGTAGTTCGACCCGCCGACCTTCTCGAGGCCCTCCGGGTTGTTGAACGTCGCCAGCGCGAGCTGGCCGATCGCACGGCTCCGGCCGTTGGAGTAGGAGCCGATGATCAGGCCGTCCTGGCCGACGGTGAAGCTCTGCAGCGACCCGGCGGCGGAGCCGTCCTGGTCGAGGATCGCCAGCGTGCTCATCTCGCCGTACTGGGTGATGCGGTTCGGGGCGCCGGCGGCGCCGAGGTCGACCGTGATGGGATCGCCGGGACCGAAGCCCGGGATCGCACCGCCCGGGATGGTGAGCGCGTAGCCGGAGGTGAGCTCGCCCGCGGCGTCGAAGGTCAGCGGGGCACCGGCCAGCGCGGCGCCCGGACCGGGCGGCGGCGGCTGCAGGGCGCCCGTGCCGTCGACGTAGCGGTACACCGCGTTCCAGGTGTTGGCACCGGTCTTGGTGAACTCGAACCGGACCGTGACCGCGTTGCCCTGCGCGTCGTACACGACCTCGGAGTTGGCGATCACGTCGCCGACCTCCGCGTCGGAGGGCAGGTTGCCGCCGAGGCGCATCGTCCCGGTCTGGACCGGGGCGATGATGTCGCCCACGGGGATCACGACGCTGGTGATCGGGCCGTTGGTGTTGACGTTGCCGGCCGCGTCGGCCTGCCACCCCTGGAGGAACGCGCCGTCCTGGGTGACGAGCCGGCCCATCGCGTCAGCGGAGAACGAGCCCGCACGGGTGTAGAGGACGTTGCCGCCCTGGTTGACGGTGAAGAACCCGTCGCCCTGGATCGCGAAGTCCGTCGTGCGGCCCGTGAGCTGCAGCGCGCCCTGGGCGAAGTTCGTGGTGATGCCGGCGACCCTCGAGCCGAGGCCGATGGTGGCGGGGTTGGTGCCGCCCGCGGTGGCGGTCGGCGCGCCCGCGCCGCGCAGCACCTGGCTCAGCACGTCCTGGAACACGGTCGTCGAGCTCTTGAAGCCCGTCGTGTTGACGTTCGAGATGTTGTTGCCGACGACGTCCATCATCGTCTGGTGGTTCCGCAGGCCGGAGACCGCGGAGAACATGGATCGGATCATCTTGGGTGGGCTCCTGTGTGATGGGGTGGGATGGGTTCGGTTCGGTCGGGGTCAGCTGGTGCCGTGGCTCAGCTGATGCCGGTGATGGCCTCGAGCGGGACCTTGTGGTCGCCGATCTCGAGGTGGACGCCGTCCGCGGTGGAGGTCGCGGACCGCACGACGCCGGAGAGGGTCTCGTTGTCCTCGCCGATCCAGCTGACCGTGCGGCCGACGAGGCTGCTCGCAGCGCTGAGGCCGAGCGCCTGGTTCGTGGTGTGGCCGATCTCGGTGAGCTCGGTCAGCTTCTCGACCATCGTGAACTGCGCGGTCTGCGCCATGAACTCGTCCGGCGCCGCGGGCGACAGCGGGTCCTGGTAGCGCAACTGGGCGACGAGGAGCTTGAGGAACGCGTCCTTGTCGAGGTCGTTGGTCGCCGGGGGTGGGGTCGAGGGCGTCGGGGTCGACGCGCCGCCCACCTGGTTGATCGTCGTCATCGCTACGGGTCTCCTGTGGGTGTCAGAGCTCGACGGAGAGCGAGCCGCGGTGCAGGGCGGCCGCTCGCGCCGGTCGGTCGGTGGGGGTGGTGGCGTCGGGCCGGCCCGGGCCCTCGCCCTGGCGGGACCGCGCGGGTGCGGCCGGTTCGTCGCCGCGCCGGTCGTCCTGCGCGCCCCCCTGGTGCAGCTCGAGGTCGCCGAGGTCGATCCCGGCATCGGCCAGGTCCGCGCGCAGCTGGTCGAGCGCACCGCCGAGCCGGTCGAGGGCCGCGGGCTGCTCGGCGCGCAGGACGAGGTGGGTGACCCCGTCGACGAGCCGGGCCTCGACCCGCACCGCGCCGAGCTCGGCGGGGTGCAGCTGGATCGACAGGCTGCTGGCGCGCTCGCCGCGGCGGAACGAGGCCCGCAGCGAGTCGGCGAGCTCCTCGGTGCGCAGCACCTGCTCGGCGAGCTCGGCCCGGCGGTCCGCCATGGTCGGCGCCGGCGCGGGGTCGGCGGCCGGTGCCGGTGCCGCCGGGCGGGGCCCGGCCTCGTGCACCTGCGCGGCGGCGCCGGTCGCCGACGCAGGGGCGTCCTGCACCGGGGTGGCGGCGGGCTGACTGGTGGTCGCCGTCGCCGGGCCGGCGGGTTCCTGCCCGCGGCCGGCGGCGTCGCGGGTCGGGGCGATCCCGCTGGGCGCGTCCTGGTCCCCGGTGACGGGTGCCCGCGTGGCGCGGGTGGGCCGCGTGGCGGCGTCCGGCTCGACCGGCGCCTCGGGCACGTCGGTGCCCGGCGCGGCGGGGTTCGCCTCGCCGTCGGTCCCCGTCACGGCGTCGCCACCGGTGAGCGGGGTGTGCTCGGAGCGGGGACCGTCCGCGCCGTCCGCGCCGTCGACGACCGGGGCCTGCACGGTCGGCGTGGTGCCCCT
>CBFGTJ010000137.1:0-8711 GCA_965651815.1 uncultured Microthrixaceae bacterium
AACCCACCCTCGGGTGTGTGTTTTCCCCCCCTCCCCCCCCCCGGGGGGGGGGGGGCGGGGGGGCCCCCCGCCCCCCGGCGCCCCGCCGCAACGGCCCGAACGACCCATGTGGCGGAAGTCGCCCGGTGCCGATGCTCAGAAGTGGCCTGTTTGGGCCGACGGGTCCCTCGGGAACAGGGTCCCGCCAGCGGATCCAGCAGCAACGAGTCGGTCTGGGGACCGGGGAACGGTGATTCGTCGTGAGCAGGTGCACTACGTGCGGACACGAAGTGGTGGAGATCGGCCTCACCGTCGATGGCTCCCGTCTGGTGATGAGGTCGTGCTCGGTGTGCGACACCCGCAGCTGGCACCGCGACGGCGAGGCCGTCGGCATCGACGGGGTGCTCCACGACATCAGCTCCGTGCCGACGCGCTACCGCCGCTCCCTCTCGGGCTGACCTTCCGGGCCGAGCCGGGACCGGCCGGCTGAGCGTCCGATCGTGGGCACGGGCGCCGTGCCACGATGGTGGACCCATGACCGAGCCATCCTCCGGTGAGGACCACGCCGCGACCTCGACCCTCGAACCAGACGGGGAAGGAGCGGTCGCGCCGGCGCCGGGGGACGAGCACCGCGGGGACGACCACCCCGACCGCGCCCGCATCGAGCGGATCGTCACCTGGGCGGTCGTGGCGTGCGCCGCTGCCTTCGTCGCGTGGACCCTGCACCCCGACCTGCTGCTGCAGGACACCACGCCCACCGGGGGCGACATGGGCGCCCATGTGTGGGGCCCGAGGTTCCTCGCGGACCACCTGCTGCCCGACCTGCGCCTGACCGGGTGGACCCAGGACTGGTACGCCGGGTTCCCCGCCTACGTCTTCTACATGGTCGTGCCCTCGCTCATGATCGTGTGGCTCGAGGCGGGACCCCCGTGGTGGCTCGGCGTGCTCCTGCTCGCCGCGCTCGTGGCCGGGTCGCTGTGGGCCCACCGACGCCTGCAGGAGCCGTGGGCACGCAGGGTCGTGTGGACCGTCGCCGCGGTGGTGGCGCTGCTGCTCGTGCCGCTGCCGTACAACGTCGCGTTCAAGCTCGTCACGGTCTCGGGGCTCGTGACGCTCCCCATCGCCGCCCACGCGCTCGCACGCGCGGCCCGGGCGCCGTTCCCCGCGGCCCCGCTCGCGGCGCTCGCCACCCTGCCGTTCATCTACGACAAGGGCTTCACGATCCTCGGCGGGAACGGCGCGTCGACGATGGCGGGCGAGTTCGCCTTCTCGATCTCGCTGACGTTCGCGCTGCTGTACCTCGCCGTCGCGTTCCGCGGCATCCGGACCGGGCGCGACCGGGCCCTCGGCGCGTTCCTGCTGGGGATGACGATCCTCTGCCACCTCATCCCGGCGATCTTCGCCGGCGTGGCGACCGCAGTGCTCCTGCTCGTGCGCCGCGAGGACCGCGAGCCGTGGTGGGACCGCTCCCGTGCCGGACGGATCGTCGCCGGCGTGCTCGTCGTGGCGACCCTGCTCACGATCACGCCCCCGATCGCCCTGCCCTTCGGCATCGAACTGAGCTCGCCGCTGCCGCAGTGGTGGTTCCCGGCGCTCGGCACCGCCGTGGCGCTCGTGCTGTTCACCGGGTTCGAGCCCCGCATCGTGCGCTGGTGGCTCACCCCGCCCGGGCGCGTCGTCGGCGCGCTCGTGCTGCTCGCCGCGGCCGCGGCGCTGGTGTTCCGCTCCGGTTGGGCGACGATCACGGTCGTCGCGCTGGCGCTCGTCGTCGCGTTCTTCTCGGGCTGGGACGACCGGCTCGTCCGCTGGCTGCTGCTCGCCGCACCGGCCGGCATCCTCGTCACCGCGTTCTGGTCCGTGCCGTTCCTGCTGAACAGCACCTACATGAACGACATGGGCTGGGAGAAGTACACCCGGTACCGGGACTACCTGCTCGCCGACCCCAGCCTGGACTCGGGCGGCATGCCGTACCGCAACGTCGTGTACGCGCTCGCCGGGCTCGGGGTGCTGCTCTCGCTCGTGCACCGCGTGCGCTTCGGCTGGTTCCTCACCCTGACCGTCGTCGCGTTCGCCTGGATCTTCCGGTACTTCCCCCAGTACCGGCTCTGGAACGCCCGCCTGCTGCCGTTCCTCTACCTCGCGATCTACCTCCTGGCGGCGCTCGCGGTGGCGCTCGCCGTGCGCTCCCTCGCCGTCGCGGTCGGGGAGCTCCGCCAACGGGGCGGCGAGTCCCTCGTGGTCGGGGTGGCCGGCACCTCGCTCGCCGCGCTCGCGGTCGGGCTGGTGCTCGTCGCCTCCACGGGGCAGCTGCCCGGCACCCAGGTCGTCCCCCATCCGGAGAACCCCTCGATGTCCCGCTACCGCTGGGCGGGGGTCGAGTTCGAGACCTCGATCCTGCGGAGCTGGGCACGGCACAACTACGAGGGGCTCGAGGGCAAGCCCGCCTACCCCGAGTTCGCCGGCATCGTCGACATGATGGAGCGGGTCGCGGACGAGCACGGTTGCGGCCGTGCGATGTGGGAGTACGAGAAGGCCCTCGAACGCTTCGGCACCCCGATGGCGCTCATGCTCCTGCCGTACTTCACCGACGGGTGCATCGGTTCGATGGAGGGCCTCTACTTCGAGGCGAGCACCACCACGCCGTTCCACTTCCTCAACCAGTCGGCGTTGTCGGCGTCGCCGTCGCGGGCGCAGCGCGACCTGCAGTACACGAACTTCGACATCGACCTCGGCGTGGCGCAGCTGCAGATGCTGGGGGTCCGCTACTACATGGCGACCAGTGACGTCGCGATCGAGGCGGCGCGCGGGCACGAGGACCTCACCGAGGTCGCGACGGAGACCTTCGTCGCGCCCGGCGGGGAGGAGGGCGTCGTCGAGCACCGGTGGGCGGTCTTCCTCGTCGACGGCTCGGACCTGGTGACCGGCCTGGAGCGCACGCCGGTGGTGCTGGAGGACGCCAACGACCACATCGACGGGTGGGTCTACGCCGCGGACCCCCCGCCGCAGGTCGAGGGGCAGCCCCGCCAGCCCAAGGCGCCCGGGCCCGCTGCCGAGTGGTTCCAGGACCCGAGCCGGTGGGACGTGCACCTCGCGACCGGCGGTCCGCGCGAGTGGCCCCGGGGTCCCGCGGACCAGGCGGTCACGCTCGGGCAGGACCTGCCGGAGGTGGAGGTCACCGACGTGACCACCACCTCGGACTCGGTGTCGTTCCGCGTGGACCGCACCGGCGTCCCGGTGCTGGTGAAGGTGTCGTACTTCCCGAACTGGCGGGCCGACGGCGCGGAGGGACCCTGGCGGGTGAGCCCCAACTCGATGGTCGTGGTCCCGACCGACGAGGAGGTCACCCTCCGCTACGGCCTGCGGACCCCCGACGTGCTCGGGTGGGTGCTCGCGCTCCTCGGGCTCGCCGGGATCGGTGGCCTCGCGATGGCGGACCGGCGCCGCACCGGGTGACGTGGGCGCACTCCGTCGCTTCGCGCTCGTCGGCACGTTCGTCACCGTCGTCGACGTCACGCTCCTGCTGGTCCTCGTGGAGGCGGCCGGGTGGGAGGTGTGGGCCGCGGACGCGGTCGCGGTGCTCGCCGCGACGGTGCTGTCGTGGAGCCTGCACGGGCTGGTCACCTTCCCCGACGACCCGACGCGCCGCTGGTACCGCCAACCCGGGCCGTACGTGTGGACCGCGGTCCTCGCGCTCGCCCTCGACGTCGCCGTCATCAGCGTCCTCGACATGGTGCTGCGCCCCGGCTGGTGGGGTCCGCTGCTCGTCGCCAAGGGCGCGTCGCTGCTCGTCGCGTTCCTCGCCCGGATGGCGAACTACCGGCACGCCATGTTCGAGTCGGTGCGGGACCAGCAGGCCGCCCCGATCGACCGGCCCGCCCCGGAGGGGCCCGTGCGGCTCAGCGTCGTCGTGCCCGCCTACCGGGAGGCGGACCGGATCGCGGGCGCGGTCGCGCGCATCCGCGAGGAGCTGGCCGAGGTCGCGGAGACGGGTGGGCTCGAGGTGGTCGTGGTCGACGACGGCTCCGACGACGACACCGCGGCCGAGGCCGAACGGGCCGGTGCCGACCGGGTGCTGCGCCAACCGGAGAACCGCGGCAAGGGCGCGGCGGTCCGCGCCGGCATGCTGGCCGCGAGCGGGCGCACGATCGCCTTCACCGACGCCGACCTGTCGTACCCGCCCCGGCAGATCCTCCGGCTGCTGGAGGGCGTGGAGGCCGGTTGGGACGTGGTCGTCGGCAGCCGCCAGCACGTGCAGACCCGCACGGTGGTGCGGGCCGGCCGCCTCCGCGAGCTCGGCGGGCGCGTCATCAACGTGCTCACCGGCGTCGTGCTGCTCGGCCGCTACCGCGACACCCAGTGCGGGCTCAAGGCGCTGCGCTCCGACGTGGCCCGGGCGGTGTTCTCCCACTCCCGCATCGACGGCTTCGCGTTCGACGTCGAGGTGTTCCACCTCGTCGAGCGGCACCGGCTGACGCTGCTCGAGGTGCCCGTGGAGGTGGTCAACACCGAGCGGTCCACCGTGCACGTCGTGCGGGACGCCGCCCGCCTGGTGCGGGACCTGTTCCGCATCCGGCGCTGGGCCCGGATGGGCCTCTACGAGCTGTCCGAGGGCGAGCTGCCCGCGTCGAGCGCGCCCCGTGCGGGTGGTGGCGCGGCCCAGCACTAGGGTGCACGCCGTGACGGCGCTCGACCGCATCTTCAAGGCCTACGACGTGAGGGGCCTCTGCCCCGGCGAGCTCGACGAGACGGTCGCGAGGGCGATCGGGGTGGGCTTCGCCCGGTTCGTGCTCGACCAGCCCGAGCCGGCGTCCAGGGTGCTCGTCGCCCGCGACATGCGCCCCACCGGGGTCGCGCTCGTCGCCGCCTTCGCGGACGGCGTGCGCGCCCAGGGGCTCGACGTCGTCGACCTCGGCCTCGCCTCGACGGACCTGCTCTACTTCGCCGCCGGATCGCTGGACGCGCCCGGCGCGATGTTCACCGCGTCCCACAACCCGGCCGAGTACAACGGCATCAAGTTCTGCCTGGCCGGGGCGAGGCCCGTCGGCCAGGACACGGGCCTCGACGACATCCGCAGGACCGCGGCGGCCGCGCTCGAGGGGTCGGTCGAGGACGCCGGGCGGACCGGGTCGCTCACCGAGCGCGACCTGCTCGACGAGTTCGCCGAGCACGTGCGCTCCTTCGTCGACGTCGACTCGCTGCGACCCCTCAAGGTCGTCGCCGACACCGCGAACGGGATGGGCGGCCTCGTCGTCCCCGCGGTGTTCGAGCCCCTGCCGTTCGAGCTCGAGGTGATGTACGGCGAGCTCGACGGCACGTTCCCGAACCACCCGGCGGACCCGATCCAGCCGGAGAACACCGCCGACCTGCGCGCGCGGGTCGTCGAGGTGGGCGCGGACGTGGGGCTCGCGTTCGACGGCGACGCCGACCGGGTGTTCCTCGTGGACGAGCTCGGCGAGGGGCTGTCGGGCTCCACGACCACGGCGATCATCGCCGCCGGCATCCTCGACAAGCACCCCGGCGAGACGGTCATCCACAACCTGATCTGCTCCAAGGCCGTGCCCGAGGTGATCGCCGAGCACGGCGGGAAGGCGGTCCGTACCCGCGTGGGCCACTCCTTCATCAAGGAGGTCATGGCGCAGACCGGGGCGATCTTCGGCGGCGAGCACTCCGCGCACTACTACTTCCGCGACAACTACCGGGCGGACTCGGGGCTGATCGCCGCGCTGGTGGTGCTGGAGCAGTTGTCGGTCGCCGGCGTGCCGCTGTCCGAGCTGCGCGCGCCGTTCGAGCGCTACGCCGCGTCGGGTGAGATCAACACCCGCGTCGACGACCCCGCGGCGGTGATCGAGCGGGTGGCGGAGCGCTACTCGCAGTACGACCAGGACCGCCTCGACGGGTTGACCGTCGACGCGGGCGACTGGTGGTTCAACCTCCGCCCGTCGAACACCGAGCCGCTGCTCCGCCTCAACCTGGAGGCACCCGACGCGGACGCCTGCGCCGCGCGGGTCGCCGAGGTGCTGGCGGCCTTCGACGGCTGACGGTTCGCACGGCCGTCCCACACCCACTGGAGCGAGACATGACCACCCCGTCCGACCAGCTCGACCCCCGACTGCTCGAGATCCTCGCCTGCCCGGAGGACAAGGGCCCGCTGCTGTACTTCGCGGACGAGCAGGTGCTCTACAACCCGCGGCTGCGCCGCACCTACGAGGTGCGCGACGGCATCCCGGTGATGCTCATCGACGAGGCGACCCAGGTCGACGACGCCGAGCACGACCGGCTGCTCGCGAAGGCCGAGGCGGAGGGCATCCGGCCCACCTTCGGCGACTGAGCGGTCGTGTCGGGCGCACTGGACAGCCTCGGCATGCTCGACGCCGCGCTCGGGCTGGCGGACCACGTCGCGGACGCCGCAGGGGCCGCGGCGCAGCCCTCGCTGCCGGCCGGGATGCGTGACGCGTCCTCGGTGGTCCTCGCCGCCTCGGGCGACGACCTGACCGCCGCGCGCGCCGCCGCGGCGCTCGCGTCGGCGTCGTGCCGCGTGCCGATCGTGGTTCCCGACGGCGCCGACCTGCCGGGCTTCGTCGGCGCCGGCTCCCTCGTGGTGGCGTCCTCGTGGTCCGGTGGGGACGCCGGCACCCTCGCCGTGGCACGCGACGCGGTCGCCCGCGGCGCCGAGCTCGTGGCGGTCGGTGGCGGGGGAGCGCTCGAGGCCCTGGCCGCCGAGCAGGGCGCGCCGTTCCTCCGGGTCGGCGACGGCCTGCCCGCGGCGCGCGCGGCCGTGGCGCCCGGCACCGCCGCCCTGCTGTCGGTGCTCGCCCAGCTCGGCATGGCCGATCCGGCGGTCGCCGACGTGGGGGCCGCCACCGCCCAGCTGCGCCGGCGCGCCGAGCTGCTCGCCGCGCCCGCCGACCCCGCCGCTCGCCTCGCCCGCTCCATCGGGCGCACGCTGCCCATCGTCTACGGGGCGGGCCCGCTCGGCGCCCTCGCCGCGGCGCACTGGAAGTCGCGCTGCAACACGGACCCGAAGGTCCCGGCGTTCGCCAACTCGGTGCCGGCGCTCACCCACGACGAGGTGGCCGGGTGGGCCCAGCACGGCGACGTGACCCGCCAGGTGTTCTCGGTGGTGCTGCTGCGCCACGACCACGAGCACGCCGAGCACGCCACGGCGATGGACCGGGTCGGCGAGATGTGCGAGGAGGTCGTGGCCGGGGTGCACGAGGTCCGTGCCGCCGGCGAGGGGCCGCTCGCCCAGCTGCTCGACCTGCTCCTGGTCGGCGACGTCACCGCGCTGCGCATGGCCGCCCTGGCCGGCGTCGACCCGGGCCCCGTCCCGACCGTCGAGGACCTCACGACGGGATAACCTCTGCCCGCTGCGTGCGCTGCCCTGTACCCGGAGTCAGACGACCCCAGCCCGGAGCACCCGTCTCACTTCGACACGCGCGCCCCGACACCCGGTCCCGGGTGGGTGTGCAGGAGGAACCCCACGATGAGCTTCACCGACTTCAAGGTCGCCGACCTGTCGCTCGCGCCCCTCGGGCGCAAGGAGATCGAGCTGGCCGAGCACGAGATGCCCGGGCTCATGGAGATCCGCGCGGCGTACGCGGACGCCCAGCCGCTCAAGGGGGCCCGGATCACCGGCTCGCTGCACATGACCGTGCAGACCGCGGTCCTGATCGAGACGCTGACCGCCCTGGGCGCCGAGGTCCGCTGGGCGAGCTGCAACATCTTCTCGACCCAGGACCACGCGGCCGCGGCGGTCGTCGTCGGCCCGAACGGCACCGTCGACGACCCGCAGGGCGTGCCGGTCTACGCCTGGAAGGGCGAGACGCTCGAGGAGTACTGGTGGTGCACCGAGCAGGTGCTGCAGTGGCCCGCGGGCCCCGACGGCTCGACGGGCCCGAACATGATCCTCGACGACGGCGGTGACGCCACGCTGCTCGTGCACAAGGGCACCGAGTTCGAGGCGGCGGGCGCGGTGCCCGAGGCCGGCGAGGACGACCCCGAGGAGTGGGGCGTCGTGCTCGAGACGCTGCGGCGCTCGCTCGCGGAGGACCCGCAGCGCTGGACGCGCATCGGCCAGGGCATCCTCGGGGTCACCGAGGAGACGACCACCGGCGTGCACCGGCTCTACCAGATGTTCGAGGCCGGGCAGCTGCTGTTCCCGGCGATCAACGTCAACGACTCCACCACCAAGTCCAAGTTCGACAACCTCTACGGCTGCCGGCACTCGCTCATCGACGGCATCAACCGGGCGACCGACGTGATGATCGGCGGCAAGACCGCGGTGGTGTGCGGCTACGGCGACGTCGGCAAGGGCTGCGTGGAGTCGCTGCGGGGCCAGGGCGCGCGGGTCGTGGTCACCGAGATCGACCCGATCTGCGCGCTGCAGGCGGCCATGGACGGCATCCAGGTGGTGCGCCTCGAGGACGTCGTCGAGACCGCCGACATCTTCATCACCGCCACCGGCAACAAGGACATCATCACCGCCGAGCACATGGCTCGGATGAAGCACAACGCGATCGTCGGCAACATCGGCCACTTCGACAACGAGATCGACATGGCCGGGCTCTACCGGCAGAGCGACGTCCAGCGGGTGAACATCAAGCCGCAGGTCGACGAGTTCGTCTTCCCGGACGGCCACTCGGTCATCGTCCTCGCGGAGGGCCGCCTGCTGAACCTGGGCTGCGCCACCGGCCACCCGAGCTTCGTGATGAGCTGCTCGTTCTCGAACCAGG
>CBFGTJ010000138.1:0-8644 GCA_965651815.1 uncultured Microthrixaceae bacterium
GACCAGCGGGGCGACGACCGCCGCGAGCATCCAGCGGCCCGGCGTCAGCGAGCCGAAGGTGAGCTCGACGTCGAGCCACGACGCCGCCAGGGTGCGCACGTTGTGGTGCGACCCGGAGGTGGGCCGGACCTGGAACGGCACCTCCACGATCCGGTCGGTCAGCTGCGCCACCCTCGGCTTGAACCGGTGCTGGCGGACGCCCCACCCCTCCGCCGCGATCCGGGTCGCGAGGTCGCGGGTCAGTGCGTTCGTGCCGCAGCCGGCGTCGTGGAACGGCAGCCCCCACCGGCGGAGGCGGGCGTTGTAGAGCCGCGAGCCCAGGTGGCGGACGGGGCTCCGGGTGCCCATGCGGCGGCCCGAGGCGAACTCCGCGCCGGCGCGCACCGCGTCGACGAAGCGGGTGATCTCCGCGGGTCCGGTGTCGAGGTCGTCGTCCATGAGGACCACGACCTCGCCGCGGGCGAGCGTGAAGCCCGCGCACAGCGCGCCGGTCGGCCCGACGTTGCGGGCGAGCCGGACCCCGACCACCGCCGGGTCGGCCGCGGCGAGCTCCACGATGCGAGGCCAGGTCGCGTCACGGCTGCCGTCGTCGACCAGCAGCAGCTCGAAGGGGGGCAGCGTCGCCCGGGTCGCGGACAGCTCCGAGTGCAGCGCCACCACCCGGTCCTCCGCCTCGTACAGCGGGACAACGATCGAGATCTCCGGTCGCACTCAGCCCCCGGTCGGCCAGGCGTGGAGCGTGTAGCAGGAGCGGACGGGCACCGCGACGCCGGTCTGCTCGATCCGGCGGATCGTGGGCGTGTTGCGGGCCTGGGTCTCCCACCAGTGCCACGTCCCTCCGGGGAACGAGTGGTTCGCCGCGGCGGCCAGGAGGTGCCGCCCGTTGCCCTGGCCGCGCTCGACGGTCACGAGCCACTCCATCACGCGCACCGCGGTGCCGGTCAGGTCGTACAGCTCGCGGTCGGTGAGCTCGGACGCGAGTCCGACCAGACGGCCCTCGCGGCGTGCCACGAAGATGCAGTCCGACCAGCGGCCGCTCGCGATGTTGTGCACCCACTGCTCGTAGAAGCGGTCCACCGCCTCGTCGCCGAGCCGTGGGTCGGCGCGGAAGTGGTTCAGCTGCCAGCGGGCGGTCGTGGACGCGAGGCGCTCGACCTCGTCGTCGGTGAGCACGCCGGCGACGTCGCCCTCGTGGACCTCGACCGTGACGCCGCCGGGCAGGTCGGTCGGGGCGGGCCCTGCGGCGGCGTCGACGAGCCACGTGGTGGTCGACTCGCACACCCGGAACCCGACGTCCTGCGCGACCGCCAGGGTCTGCACGTCGTCCGCCTCCACCCGGAGGATCAGCAGGCCGACGCCCTCCTCCACCGCCTCACGGCAGGCCCGCTGGAGCAGGCGACGGACGACCTCGGGCCGCTCCGGGAGCTCCGGCGGGCTCACCACCTGCGTCAGCGCCGCGGTGCGCACGCCGAAGGACTCGGTCTCCATGGGCTTGTCGCGCCGGATCGTGGCCGCGGCCGGTGCCCCGTCGTGGCACTCGACGAGGATCCGCTCCCCGGGGTGGGTGACCGCACGCTCGTACGCGCCCACCAGCACCCGAGCCTCCAGGCCGGGTCGGACCAGGTCGATGCCCTGGCGGCCGCCCCACCGGTACCCGGGCGCGACGTCGAGGAGCCAGCGGACCCACACGTCCCGATCCACCCCGTCGACCGACGACCCGCCAGGTCCGTGCACCGCCACCCCCGCCGTCACCGCGCCGAGACGGCGCCGACCGCCGCTCGCACGGCGTCGATGACCCGATCCTGGTCGTCGTCGCCGAGCGCGGGGAACAACGGTAGCGACAGCAGCGACGAACCGGCGCGCTCGGTCGCGGGCAGGTCGATCCCCGTCGCCGCGAAGCGGCCCAGGTGGTGGATCGGCACGTAGTGCACCTGCACCGCGACCCCCGACGCGTGGAGCGCCTCGTACACCTCCCGCCGGTGCGGGACCCGCAGCGGGTACAGGTGGCGCGCGTGCACCCATGCCCGCGGCGCGCCGGGCGGCAGCTGGACGGGCAGCTCCGCGAGCGCCTCGTCGTAGCGGTCGGCGAGCTCGTTGCGTCGCTCGACGAACCGGTCGGCCTTGTCGAGCTGGCTCAGGCCCAGCGCGGCGTGCACGTCGGAGAGCCGGTAGTTGAAGCCGAGCTCGGCGATGTCGTACGCCCACGGGTCGGTCGGGGCCGAGCGGTCGATCCCGTGGTTGCGGAACCGCCGGAGGCGGTCGGCGAGCTCGTCGGAGTTCGTGGTGACCATCCCGCCCTCGGCGCTGGTGATGGTCTTGACCGGGTGGAAGGAGAACACGCACAGGTCGGAGCGGGCGCAGTTGCCGACCGGTCCGTCCGGCCCGACCGCCCCGAACGCGTGCGCCGCGTCCTCGATCACCACCCTCGGGCGGTGCGCGAGTCGGGTGAGGTCCACCGGCAGCCCCGCGAAGTGCACCGCGACCAGCGCGTCGACGGGCGGGACCGCCTCCGGGTCGAGGTTGAGCGTGCCCTCGTCGATGTCGACGAAGGTCACCTCCGCCCCCACGTAGCGGGCGCAGTTGGCGCTCGCGGCGAAGCTCAGCGACGGCGACGCGACCACGTCGCCCGGGCCGAGCCCGCTGACCGCGGCTGCGGCGTGCAGGCCCGCGGTGCCGCTGGAGAAGGCGACGGCGTGGCGTGCCTCCACCCGCTCGGCGACCGCCCGCTCGAAGGCCTCGACCGCCGGCCCGCCCGTCAGGAACGACGAGCGCAGCGCCGCGGTCACCGCGGCGATGTCGTCCTCGTCGACGTGCTGGCGTCCGTAGGGGATCACCGTTGTCTTCTACCATCGCGCCGCCGTCCCGGCAGGGCGTGGGGGCGGTGGGGAGCGATGTCGGTCCGGGATCCGTGGTTCGATCCGAGCACCGAGCCGGTGCGCCGGCTCCACCTGGCGCCGCTCGTCGAGTGGATCCGGGCCCACTGGCGCGACGGGCGGTCCCCACGTGTCCTCGACTACGGCTGCGGCGACCTGCTCCTCGCCGCGATGCTCGGGCCTGACTTCGTCGTGGACGGGTTCGACATCGATCCCGCGGCCCGGCGCGCGGCCGCCCGCCGCGTCGCGGGCGGGCAGGGCGCCTCGGTCCTCGACGACCGCGACATGATCCCCACGGGGGCCTACGACGGCGTCGTGCTGAGCAGCGTCGTGCAGTACCTCGCCGGGCCGGTCGAGCTGGAGGAGCTGCTCGGGCGCCTCTCGGGCGCGCTCGCACCCGGTGCGCGCGGCGTCCTCGTCACCGATGTCGTGGTGACCGGCGCGGGTCGCGTGCACGACGCGGTCGACCTGTTCCGCGAGGTCACCTCCGCCTTCGGGCCGGTCGCGGCGGTGCGCCAGGTCCTGCGCTCCGCCCGGCGCAGCCCCGGCCGCCTGTGGGCACCGGAGCCCGCGGAGCTCGTCGCGGCGTGCCGGAGCGCCGGGCTGGTGTGCCACCGGCTGCCCGCGAACCTGTCGTCGTTCCGCCGGCGGGCCACCTACCTGCTGCACCCACCGGGCAGCCCGCCGCCACCCGCCGTGGCCACCTGAGCGCTGTTCACCTACCCTGAAGGGGTCTTGGGCGATCTGGGGAACGAAGCGATGGGGGCACACGTCGAGCGCTGCGGCACCGTGGGGCGGTGCGCGCTGCGGGCGAGGTCGGTGCGGTGATGACGGTCGGGCCGGGGCCACGGCGACCGGTCTGCGTCGCGCCGCTCGTCGCCATGGTGTTCGACGCGTACGGCAACGTGCAGGCGTGCTGCGCGAACGCGCTGTACCCGCTCGGGAACGTCACCCGTGACCGGCTGGACGAGGTCTGGACCGGCCCGCGCGCCGACGCCCTCCGCCGGGCGCTGGCGGAGGGGGACTGGTCCTACGGCTGCGGCGTGTGCCGGTTCCGCGCCGAGCGCAGCGCGGTCGGCATGCCGCTCGACGCCTACGACCTGTACCCGCTGGAGTCGCCGCACTCGACGCCGGAGTGGCCGGCGCTGCTGTCGTTCTCGCTGCACAACACCTGCAACCTCGAGTGCATCATGTGCGGCGGCGACTCCTCCTCGAAGATCCGCACCCGCCGGGACCAGCTCCCGGGGCTGCCGCACGTCTACGGGGAGTCCTTCTTCGAGCAGCTCGGCCCGTTCCTCGAGCACTGCACCAACGTCGACTTCGTCGGCGGCGAGCCGTTCCTCGTGCGCGAGCACGAGCGCGTCTGGGAGATGCTGATCGCGACCGGGCGCGACGTCGCGGTCAGCGTCACCACGAACGGCACGACCTGGAACGACAAGGTGGAGCGCTGGCTCGACGCGATGGACACCACGGTGTTCCTCTCGATCGACGGCGTGACGAAGGAGACCTTCGAGCGCGTGCGGGTCGGGGCCAGCTTCGAGCGGGTCATGGAGAACCTCGAGCGCTTCCGCGAGTACACCTCGCGGCGCGGCACCGAGCTCATCCTCAACTGGTCGCTCGTGCGGCAGAACTGGCACGAGCTCGGCGCGATGGTGCGCTGGGCCGAGGAGCGCGACCTGTCGGTGCACGTGCAGACCGTCATCGAGCCCGAGTTCGGCGTGCAGCGGATGCCCACCGACGAGCTCCGCCACGTGGTCGAGGCGCTCGAGTCGGAGAGCGAGCAGCTGGTGCCCCACCTCCGGCGCAACCTCGACGTGTGGACGGGGGAGGTGCGGCGCCTCCGCATGGAGCTCGACGCCCGGGACCGGGGCGACCGCCCGCTGTTCACGATGGAGCCGCCGAACCCCGCCAACGTCGGCCACGTCGCGGCGACGATCCGCGCCTCGGTCGCCGGCCGCGGGCGCGCCGGGTTCGCCGCCGGCGCGGAGGGAGCACGTGCCGCGCTCGGCTCGCTGCGCACGCTCCTGGCCGGCCCACGCTCGCGGGACGACCTCGTCGGGGCCGCCCGTGAGGAGCTGGCCCGCTGGAGCTCCGGGGGACCGGTGGGGCGCATCCGCCTCGACCGGGAGCTGCGCGTCCGGTCCTGCGACGTCGGCGGTGTCATCCCCTCGACCGTCGGCGCCCCGGCGCTCGGCGCCGGGTCCACCCTCGAGGACCTGCTCGCCGGCTGGGAGTCCCGCCTGGGCGGCGCGATGTGGGTCGCCGAGGAGTTCGTCGAGGCGAGCCGCGTGCTGCACTCGCTCTTCTTCGGGCCCACGACCCGCGACAAGCGCGGCGTGGTGCTCCGCATGATCTCGGTGCCGGTGCGCGGGGGGATCGAGGTGGTGGTCGCCAGCGACCTCAGCCTCCTCCACCCGCCGGACGGCCCCGCGACCCCCACACCGGTCCGGCTCCGAACCTCCGGGCGGCCCGGCCAGCTCGTGGGCGCCGCTCCGGCGGAGCCCACCAACCCGTAACCTCCCCGACCCACCGAGGTACCTGCAGCGATGCCTGACAACGAACCACGCACGACCGTGAACCCGGACGACCTGATCATCATCAGCGTCGACGACCACGTGGTCGAGCCGCCCGACATGTTCGAGGGACGCCTCCCGTCGAAGTACGCGGACCGTGCGCCCCGCGTCATCGAGAACGAGGCGGGGCGCGAGATGTGGCTGTTCGAGGGCACCGAGATCCCGAACTTCGGGCTGAACGCGGTGTCGGGCCGGCCGCAGGAGGAGTACGGGATCGAGCCCACCCGGTTCGACGAGATCCGCGAGGGGTGCTGGACCGTCGACGCGCGCGTCGACGACATGAACGCCGGCGGCGTGCTCGCGTCGCTGAACTTCCCGTCGTTCCCGCAGTTCTGCGGGCAGATCTTCGCCAACACCGAGGACAAGGACCTCGCCCTCGTCGTGCTCCAGGCCTACAACGACTGGCACGTCGAGGAGTGGGCCGGCGCGCACCCCGGCCGCTTCATCCCGCTCGCGGTGATCCCCTACTGGGACCCCGAGCTGATGGCCGCGGAGGTCCGCCGGGTCCACGCCAAGGGCGTGCGCGCGGTCACCTGGTCGGAGAACCCCGAGAAGCTCGGCGTGCCGAGCTTCCACAACGAGCACTGGGACCCGTTCTGGAAGGCCTGCGACGAGCTGGGCATGGTCATCTGCCTGCACATCGGCTCGTCGTCCGCGGTGAAGCTGCCCTCGGTCGAGGCGCCGTTCACCACGATGATGAACCTGCAGCCCACCGCCGTGATGGACACCGCGGCGGACCTGCTGTGGTCGCGGGTCATCCGTGAGTACCCGAACATCCGCTTCGCGCTCTCCGAGGGCTCGATCGGGTGGATCCCGTACCTGCTCGAGCGCGCCGACTACGTCTTCGAGCACCACAGCCGCTGGACCGGCTCCGACTTCGGCGGGAAGCTGCCCTCCGAGGTGTTCAGGGAGCACTTCCTCGCCTGCTTCATCGAGGACGCCGCGGGCCTGCGGCTGCTCGACCTCATCGGGTCCGACATCGTGTGCCTCGAGGTGGACTACCCGCACTCGGACTCCACCTGGCCGCACAGCCCCGAGCGGCTGGCGCGCCACCTCGGCCACCTGGATGCCGACACGATCGCGGCGATCACCCACCGCAACGCGATGCGGCACTTCGACTTCGACCCGTTCGCGCACCGGTCCCCGGAGGAGTCCACGGTCGGGGCGCTGCGCGCGCAGGCGACGCACGTCGACGTCGGCCCCGCCGAGCCGCGCAAGCCGTTCGTGCCGCCGGAGCGGCCGCTGACGCTGATGGACATGTTGACCAAGGCCGAGCACCCGTTGCTCGACGAGCAGGCCAAGGCCGAGGGCGTGGCCGAGGAAGAGGAGGTCGCCTGATGAGCGACGAGCTGGTCTTCATCGACGCGGACGGGCACCTGCTCGAGCCGCCCACCGAGCTCATCCAGTACGCCCCGGAGGAGTACAAGGACACCGTCTGGCAGGTCCACAAGGACGACGACGGCGTCGAGTGGCTCACCCTCGAGGACATGAAGATGGAGGCGGCGGTCATGGCGCTCGCCGCCGCCGGCGGGTTCGACGAGGAGACCCGCATCAAGGCCCACTCCGGCCAGCTCGGCTACATCGACCTGCCGAAGTACTGCTGGGAGGCGGGCGCCCGGCTCGAGGCGCTCGACTCGGACGACATCGCCCAGTCGGTGCTCTACCCGACGATGCTGCTGACCTTCCAGCACCTGCGGTCGCTCGAGTTCGCCGAGATGCAGTGCCGCGCCTACAACGACTGGCTGTCGGACCTCTGCGCCCAGGGCAAGGGGCGGCTGCACGGCGTCGCCATCCTCCCGCACCTCGACCCCGAGCGGGCCGCCGCGGAGATCCGCCGCGCTGCGCAGCTGCCGCACATCGTCGGCGTGCAGGTGCGCCCGAACCCGGCGATGGACTGGAAGCCGCTCAACGACGAGGTCTACGACCCCATCTGGCGAGCCGCGTCCGAGGTCGGGCTGCCCGTCGGCTTCCACCCGCTGTCCGCGAACGACCTCCACGGCGCCATCCAGGGCCTCCGCCTCGCCAAGCTCGGCACGACGGACATCCCGATCCAGGACCAGGAGGACTACGGGGCGGACAACGTCTTCTTCGCCCAGGCGATCGGCAACCCGGTCGACATGATGAGCGCCATCACGTTCATGACCGCGGGCGGCGTGCTCGACCGGTTCCCCGACCTGCGGGTGGTGTTCCTGGAGGCGAACGGCGGGTGGATCGTGCCGTGGCTCGAGCGGCTCGACCACCACTACGAGATCTACTCCTGGGACGTCCCGTGGCTGAAGCAGCCGCCGTCGGAGATCTTCCGCCGGCAGTGCTGGATCAGCTTCGACCCCGACGAGTCGACGCTGCCGTTCACGGCGCGCTCGCCGCTCGTCGGCGCCGACCGGATCGTGTGGGCCTCCGACTTCCCGCACCCCGACGCGAAGTTCCCCGGCACCACCAAGATGCTCGCGGAGGCGATCGCGGAGCTGCCCCTCGAGGACCAGCAGAAGATCGTCGGCGGCAACGCGGCGGAGCTGTACGGCCTCGACCTGTCGGTGAGGTGAACCCGCTCGAGCAGGTCCTCGGTCGGCTGGTCACGGCCAACAACCGGCGGATCCACTCGATCGACGCGGGGCGACCCAACCCGCGCCCGCTCGAGGGGCTCGAGTGGCACGATCGGCTCGTCGCCGCGTACCCCGCGATCCGCGGGGAGTGGGACCGCTTCGAGTCCTCCGGTGGCCGCCTGCCGCTGATCGAGGACCTGATCGCCGAGCACCAGGGCAACGAGGGCCCGTGGCGGGCGGGCCTGCTCGTGAGCAAGGGCCGTCCGGTGGGGCTCGCCCCCCAGTTCCCCGCGACGGTCGAGGCGCTGCTACGGGTGCCGGGCCTGCGGTCCGCCCTCTGGTCGCACATGGAGCCCGGCACCGAGCTGCCCGAGCACGTCGGGCCGAACGCCGGCATGCTGCGCTACCACCTCGGGGTGCGGTGCCCCGGAGGCGCCGCGCTCCAGGTGGGCGAGGTGGTGGTGCCCTACCGCGAGGGCCAGGGCGTGCTCTTCGACGACACCGCGCCGCACGCCGCATGGAACCGTGGCGCCGAGCGCCGCGTCACGCTCTTTTGCGAGATCGCCCGGCCCCTGCCGCCCGTGGCGGCGTGGATGAACCGGGCGGTGCAGGCGGTGATCTCCCTCGACTCGCGCTACCGCGGCGCGCCCCGGCG
>CBFGTJ010000139.1:0-8377 GCA_965651815.1 uncultured Microthrixaceae bacterium
AGAACGCCATCAGCTCCTGGTTGAGCTTCTCGCGGTCGTCCTTGTACTTCTCCTGGATGCGCTTCATCTCCGGCTGGAGGCGCTGCATCTGGATCATCGACCGCGTGCTCTTGATGGTGAGCGGGGTGATCAGCACCATCACCAGGACCGTGAGGCCCATGATCGCCACGCCGAACCCGAGGGTCGGCCGGAGCCCCTCGGGCACGAGTGTGTAGAAGAAGTTGAGCACCGACGCGAGCGCGTCGAAGAACTGTTCGAACATCAGGCGTCCTCGTGGTGGGTGGGGCGCCGGGCGGGATCCGGGCGTCCGGGAACGGGGTCGTAGCCCTCACCGCCCCAGGGGTGGCACCTGGCGAGTCGGCGGAGGGCGAGCCACGTGCCCTTCAGGGCGCCGTGGGTCTCGAGGGACTCGAGCGCGTAGGTGGAGCAGCTCGGCGTGAACCGGCAGGGCGACGGCCGCCCCGCGGTCGCGCGCTGGTAGCCGCGCACCGCGGCGACCAGCGGCCTGGCGGCGAGGCCGGCGGTCACGGGGCCACCGTGCCGGCTCGGCGGTGCAGGTCCCACAGCTCGGCCCGCAGCTCGCCGTGGTCGAGCGCGGCCGCCTCGGGCCGCACGAGCACGAGGTAGTCGCCGGGCAGCAGCCCCGAACCGCGGTGGAGCTCCCGGTGCAGCTCCCTGAGGCGCCGGCGGATGCGGTTCCGGGTCACGGCCGTGCCGACCCGGCGGGGGATCGCGTAGCCGACCGCGGGCCGCGCACGCCCGGGGTCGGGCCGCACGACCAGCGACAGCGTCGCGCCGCGAACTCGGCGACCGTCGCGCCGGAGTCGGCGGAAGGCCTCACGATCGCGGAGCCGGTCGATCACTCAGGGCGGTCACGCGGCGGTGCGGCCGGATCAGGCCGACAGGCGATGACGACCCTTGCGGCGGCGGGCCTTGATGATCGCCCTCCCGGCGCGGTCGGACATGCGGTGCCGGAATCCGTGGCGGCGGGCACGGCGCCGGTTCTTCGGCTGGTAGGTGCGCTTCACAGGGAGCTCCAGGGGAGTGACCGAACACGTGTTCGCTCTCGGTGCGGGTGGTCATCGGGGCTCGCAGGGGCCGACGTCGTCGGCTGCCGGACGTCCCGGTCCGTCCCGCGGCCCGTGGAGGCAGCAAGGACGCGTGGAAGTGCCCCGGTGCGAACCCGGACCGGACGAGCGTAGAGCCCGCAGGGGAGCGATGCCAAGCGCCGCGCAGCCACTTGCACCACCGCTCGGGCCTGACCTACGTTCCGGCACTCACCAGACCGCGATCCCGGCGATTGTCCACACTCTGTGGACACGGCTGTGGATCAGGGGTTGCGAGGAGGACGGCGCCCGTGGCAGCCGACGGGACCGAGGTCTGGAACAAGACCGCCGGTGTTCTAGCACAGCAGGTCAGTGAGACGGTCTGGAGCTCGACTTTCCAGCACGTGCAGGGCACCCGGTTCGTCGACGACGTGCTCGTGCTGACCGTCCCCAGCCAGATGGTCCGCCAGCGCATCGAGCAGCGGTACCTGGGCCTCATCGAGGGGGCGCTGCACGACGCGGGCTTCCCCGACGTGAGCTTCGTCATCGAGGTGGAGATCGACGACGACCGCACGGACCCGGTCTCCGACCTCGCCGCGAGGGTGCGCCCGTCGAGCTCCGCCGCGTCGACCGACGGGCTGGCCGACGTGACGGGCACCTCGGGCAACGGGCTGGGCGTGCCGTCGGCCGGCTCGCCGATGACCAACCGCCGGTACACGTTCGAGTCGTTCGTGATCGGTCCCTCGAACCGGTTCGCCCACGCGGCGTCGCTGTCGGTCGCGGAGACCCCGGCGCGCAGCTACAACCCGCTGTTCGTCTACGGCGACGCCGGGCTGGGCAAGACGCACCTGCTCCAGGCGATCTCGAACTACGTCACCGACAACTACCCGCACTACCGGGTCCGCTACATCTCCACCGAGACCCTGCTGAACGAGTTCGTCGACGCGATCCGCAAGAACACCCAGCCGGAGTTCAAGCGCCGGTTCCGCGAGATCGACGTGCTGCTCGTCGACGACATCCAGTTCATGGAGGGCAAGGAGCAGCTCCAGGAGGAGTTCTTCCACACCTTCAACACGCTGCACGACGCCCAGCGCCAGATCGTGCTGTCGTCGGACCGCCCGCCGGACGCGATCGCGACCCTGGAGGACCGCCTGCGCAGCCGGTTCAAGATGGGGCTGATCACCGACATCCAGCCGCCCGACTTCGAGACCCGCCTCGCGATCCTCCAGAAGAAGGGCGAGCAGTCGGGCACCCGAGTCCCGGCCGACGTGCTCGAGTTCATCGCGACGCACATCACGTACAACATCCGCGAGCTCGAGGGTGCGCTGATCCGGGTCAGCGCGTACGCGGCGCTGAACGACACCGACCTGAGCGTCGACCTCGTGTCGGAGATCCTCGCCGACTCGATCAGCGCGACGAAGCCCCGCCAGATCACCGCGGCCTACATCATCGAGCGCACCGCCGAGATGTTCGGGCTGCAGGTCGAGCAGCTGCGGGGCAAGAGCCGCACCCGCGACCTGGTGCACGCACGCCAGGTGGGCATGTACGTGTGCCGGGAGCTGACCGACCTGTCGTACCCGCAGATCGGCAAGGAGTTCGGTGGCCGCGACCACACGACGGTCATCCACGCGTACGACAAGATCGCCTCGCTGATGCAGGAGCGTCGCAAGACCTACGAGGACGTGACGACGCTCATCCAGCAGATCAACTCCGGCGGTTGATCAACCCGGGGGTTGGGCCGGCCCGTCGCGGGGTAGCGGCCCCTCGTCACCGCGCTCCGTGCGCAGCGATGCGACCCGTTTCGACCCCGAGAACCTGTGGATCCGCACGCCCGCGCGTGGGGACGGGATGGGGGTCGCGACCGCGATGGGAGCGGGATCGCGCTGTGTCCAGCACCCCGCGCGCGACCCCTCGTGCACAGACACGCGTGGAATTCCACGCGTGTGCAGTGGACCGGTGTGGGACGGGTGTGGACGACCCATCGGTGCTGTCGTTGGGCTGCGCTAGGTTTCCCACAATCCACAGACCCAACTACTACTTCCACTGGTTGGACAACGAACACGGCGCCAGTAGTGGGGAAAGCGAGCACCCGTGAAGTTTCGTTGCGAGCGTGACGTCCTGGTCGAGGCCCTTGCCACGGCACAGCGCGCCACGTCGAGCAGGGCGACGCTCCCCGTGCTGTCGGGGCTCCGTCTCGCACTGACCGGCGACGAGCTGCGGCTGACGGGCAGCGACCTCGACCTGACGATCACGACCGAGGTGAAGGTCTCCGGTGAGGACGACGGCGTCGCCGTGCTCCCCGCGAAGATCGCGGTCGACGTGGTCCGCTCGCTCGAGCCGGGTGCGGTCGAGGTGGCCACCGACGGCGACGCGGCGCGCATCAGCGGCGGCCGCTCCAACTTCCGGTTGCACAGCATCCCCGCGGACGAGTTCCCGAACCTCGTCGAGCCCACCGGCGAGAAGGTCGTCATCCCGGCCGCCGCGCTCGCCGACGGGCTGCGCCAGGTCGTCCGCTCCGCCTCGCGCGACGAGTCCCGCCCGATCCTCACCGGCGTGCTGCTCGCGGCCGAGGGCCAGGGCCTCCGGATGGTGTCGACCGACTCCTACCGCCTGTCGGTGCGGGACCTGCCCGGCACCACTGCGCTGCGCGAGGACCAGACGGTGCTGGTGCCCTCCAAGGCGCTCGACGAGCTGTCCCGGGTCCTGCACGGCGACGAGGAGGTGACGCTGGTCCTGGGCGAGCGCGACGCGTCGTTCCAGGTCGGCTCGTTCCACCTCACCACCCGGCTCATCGAGGGCGAGTTCCCCAACTACCGCGGCCTCATCCCCACCTCGCCGTCCAACCGGCTCGTCATCGACCGCCAGGCGCTGCTCGAGGCGGTCCGCCGCGTCCGGCTCATGGCCCGCGAGAACAGCCCGGTGCGGCTCGCGATGTCGCCCGGCTCGCTCGAGCTGCGTGCGGTGACCCTCGACGTGGGCGAGGCGACCGAGCAGCTGGACGCCAGCTACGAGGGCGAGGAGCTCACCGTCGCGTTCAACCCCGAGTACCTGGTGGACGGGCTCGAGGTGACCCCCGGTGACGAGATCTCGCTCGAGACGCTCGACGCCCTGAAGCCCGCGCTGATCCGCCCGACCGACAGCTCGGAGTTCCTCTACCTGCTGATGCCGGTGCGCGTCTCCTGACGCACCGTCTGGCGCGTTGCACCTCCGTCGGCTCTGGCTGCGCGACTTCCGCTCGCACCACGAGGTCGACCTCGAGCTGACCGAGCACCTGTGCGCGGTGCTCGGTCCGAACGGCGTCGGCAAGAGCAACCTGCTCGAGGCGGTCGGCTACCTGGCGTTGCTCGAGTCGTTCCGCGGTGCGCCGACCGAGGCGATGGTGCGCGCCGGCGCGGAGGTCGCCATCGTGCGCGGCGAGGTGGTCCACGGTGGCCGTGAGCAGCTGATCGAGGCGGAGCTGCGTCGCACCGGCCCGAACCGGGTGCTGCTCAACCGCCAGCGCCTGCACCGCTCGCGCGACCTGCTCGGCGCGCTGCGCGTCGTGGTCTTCGCACCCGACGACCTCGCGCTGGTCAAGGGCGGGCCGGCGCTGCGGCGGCAGTACCTCGACCAGGTGCTGGTCTCGGTCGAGCCGCGCAACGACGTGGTCCGGGCCGAGTTCGAGCGCGCGGTCCGGCAGCGGAACGCGCTGCTCAAGCAGACGCGGGGACGCCTCGACGAGGCCGCCGCGATCACCCTCGAGGTCTGGAACTCCAAGGTCGTCGAGTCCGGCGAACGGCTCGCGGCGTTGCGCGTGGAGATGCTCGAGCTGCTCGCGCGGCTGGTCGGCGGCGCCTACGCCGAGGTGGCGGGCCGGGAGGTGCCGGTGGAGCTCGACTACGAGGCCCCCTGGCGGGACCAGGGGCTCGCGGCCGCCCTCGCCGCGGCGCGCGACGACGAGCTGCGCCGGGGGCTCACGCTGGTCGGACCGCACCGCGACGACGTGGTCGTGCGCCTCGACGGGCTCGCGGCGCGCACCCACGCGTCCCAGGGCGAGCAGCGCTCGCTGGCGCTGGCGCTGCGGCTGGCCGCGCACCGGGTCGTCACCGAGCGCACCGGCGCGGCACCGCTGCTGCTGCTCGACGACGTGTTCTCCGAGCTGGACGACCAGCGCGCCGCGGCCCTGGTGGAGTGCCTCCCCACCGCGCAGACCCTGCTCACCTCCGCCTCGGGGCTGCCCCCGGGCGTGCACGCCGAGCAGGTGCTGCACGTGGGCCCGGACGGGGTGGTCGCGGCCACCGGGTAGCCTCGGTGGCGTGACGTGGGAACCGCTCCCCGGTGATGCTCACGACACCCACGAGCTCGCCTCGGTGATCGAACGGCTGCACCACACCCTCGGGCTCGCCCGGCCCGACTCGGTCACCACGATCCAGCAGCACTGGACGAGCCTGCTCGGCAAGGACCTGGCGCCGTCGTGCCGGCTCGAGGCGCTCCACCACGAGACGATGGTGGTGGCGGTGGAGGACCCCGCGATCGCCGAGCACCTGCGCTGGAGCGCGTCCGAGCTCCTCGGCGCGGTGAACGCGCTCTGCGGCGGCGAGGTGGCCTCCGAGCTCCAGGTGCGGGTGAGGCGGCAGAAGGGCTGAACACCCCGGTGGATGGCCGGGGTGAGGTGGTCCCGGGTGGTACTCTGGAGTGCCGACGTCGCACCGGACGCCTCCCCCGATCCACAGGTTCTCCACAACCCGGGGATCCCCCGCTCCGGCTGTCGTCGCTGTTCGAACCTCTGGGCCGGAGGCACCGCTTGTCACCTGAACCATCCACGTACGGCGCCGAGGCGATCCAGGTCCTCGAGGGACTCGAGGCGGTCCGAAAGCGCCCCGGCATGTACATCGGTTCGACGGGCCCTTCCGGGTTGCACCACATGGTCTACGAGGTCGTCGACAACTCCGTCGACGAGGCCATGGCCGGTCATGCCACCTCGATCGACGTCGTGCTGCTGCCCGACGGGGGCTGCGAGGTCACCGACGACGGGCGCGGCATCCCGGTCGAGCCGTCCGTCCAGTACCCCGACAAGAGCGCCGCGGAGGTCGTGCTCACGGTCCTGCACGCCGGCGGCAAGTTCGGGGGCGGCGGCTACAAGGTGTCCGGCGGCCTCCACGGCGTCGGCGTGTCGGTCGTCAACGCGCTGTCCTCCCGGCTCGAGGTGGAGATCGACCGCGACGGCAAGCGTCACCGCATGTCCTTCGCGAACGGCGGCGAGCTCGTCGATCGCCTCCAGGTCGTCGGCGACTCGCCGCTGCGCGAGGACGGCACCCCGCGCACGGGCACGACGGTCCGGTTCTGGCCCGACCCCGAGATCTTCGACGAGGTCACCTTCCGGGCCGCGACGCTGATCGAGCGCTTCCAGGTGATGGCGTTCCTCAACGCGGGGCTGCGCATCTCCTTCCAGGACCTCCGCCCCGACCGCGCCGAGGGCAGCGGCGAGCCGATCGTGTTCTGCTACGACGGCGGCATCCGCGACTTCGTGCGCCACGTCAACGCCGCGAAGGAGGCGCTGTTCACCGAGGTGGGCTACTTCCACCAGGCGGAGGAGGACGGCGACCAGGCGATGGAGGTCGAGGTCGCCTTCCAGTGGAACACCGGGTACAACACCGACGGCCTGCACTCGTTCGCGAACGGCATCAGCACGATCGAGGGCGGCATGCACGAGCAGGGGTTCAAGACCTCGCTCACCGGCACGGTGAACCGCTACGCCCGGGAGCACGGCTACCTCAAGGAGAAGGAGCCGAACCTCCAGGGCGAGGACATCCGCGAGGGGCTCACCGCCATCGTCTCGGTCAAGCTCACCGACCCGCAGTTCGAGGGGCAGACCAAGGCCAAGCTCGGCAACGTGGCGATGCGCTCCCTCGTCGAGCGCGCCACCAACGAGAAGCTCTCCGAGTGGCTCGAGGAGCACCCCACCGAGGCCCGGCGGATCGTGCAGAAGGCGATCCAGGCGGCCCGGGCGCGCGAGGCGGCTCGCAGCGCCCGTGAGGCGACGCGGCGCAAGTCCGCGCTCGACGGCGCAGGGCTGCCCGGCAAGCTCGCGGACTGCACCTCGAAGGATCCCCGCGAGTCCGAGCTCTACATCGTCGAGGGCAACTCGGCGGGCGGCTCCGCGAAGGACGCCCGCGACCCGCGCACCATGGCGATCCTGCCGATCCGGGGCAAGATCCTGAACGTCGAGCGCGCCCGGGTCGACAAGATGCTCAAGAACGCGGAGATCCAGGCCCTCATCTCCGCGGTGGGCGCCGGCATCGGCGACGAGTTCGACATCGAACGCGCCCGCTACCACAAGATCATCCTGATGGCCGACGCGGACGTCGACGGCTCGCACATCCGCACGCTGCTGCTGACGTTCTTCTTCCGCCAGATGCGGCCGCTCATCGAGAACGGGATGGTCTACATCGCCCAGCCGCCGCTGTACTCGACCGAGGTGGGCCGCAACAAGATCTACCTGAAGGACGACGCGGCGAAGGCCGAGTTCCTCGAGCGGAACCCGAACCACAAGAACGAGTTCCAGCGGCTCAAGGGCCTCGGCGAGATGGACGCCGAGGAGCTCTGGGCCACCACGATGGACCCCGAGCGGCGGACCCTGCTGCAGGTGACCGTGGAGCAGGCGGCGATCGCGGACGAGGTGTTCTCCATCCTGATGGGTGAGGACGTGGAGAGCCGCAAGCACTTCATCCAGACCAACGCGACCGACGTGCGCTTCCTCGACATCTGACCGTGCGCGCCGACCCGGAGACCCAGCGATGAGCGACGACCTCCCACCGGACGAGCCGATGCAGGAGGCCGACACCTCCGACACGACCGTCAGCAACATCCAGCCCATCGAGATCCAGCAGGAGATGGAGCAGTCCTTCCTGGACTACGCCATGTCCGTCATCGTCTCGAGGGCGCTGCCCGACGTGCGCGACGGGCTCAAGCCGGTGCACCGACGGATCCTGTGGGCGATGCACGAGGCGGGGCTGCGCCCCGACCGCAACCACAAGAAGTGCGCGACCGTCGTCGGTGACGTCCTGGGCAAGTACCACCCGCACGGCGACCAGTCCGTGTACGACGCGCTCGTGCGGATGGGCCAGGACTTCTCGCTGCGCCACCCGCTGATCGACCCGCACGGCAACTTCGGCTCGCCGTCCGACCCGCCGGCCGCGTACCGCTACACCGAGTGCCGCCTCACCGAGCTGGCCATGCGGATGCTGGCCGACATCGACCGAGGAACCGGTCGTGCTGCCGTCGCGGTTCCCGAACCTGCTCGTCAACGGCAGCCAGGGCATCGCGGTGGGCATGGCGACGAACATCCCGCC
>CBFGTJ010000140.1:0-8367 GCA_965651815.1 uncultured Microthrixaceae bacterium
GAAGCGCTCCGCGGTGCCGACGAACCCTGCGACGACCTCCCCGGTGGCCAGACCGATCCCGGCCGAGAGCTGGCAGTCCGACGCGGCGAGCTCGGAGGGCAGCGCGGCGGCGGTGCGCAGCGCCCGGTCCGCGTGGTCGGGCTGGTCCTGGGGCGCACCGAAGAGGCACAGGGCGGCGTCGCCCTCGAACTTGTTGACCCAGCCGCCCTCGCGGTTCACCGCGGCGACGACCACGCGGAAGAACCGGTTGAGCATGTCGACGACCTCGTGGGGGCTGTGCGTCTCGGAGTAGCGCGTGTAGCCGCGGAGGTCGACGAACAGGACGGTCACCTCGCGCAGCTCACCCGAGCTCCCCGGTTCCAAGGCGTCGACGGACATCTCGGCGAGCCCCTCGAGCCCGACCTGGCGGCTGAACACGTCGCGCAGCTGCTCCCGTTCACGCAGCCCCGCGACGAGGTGGTTGACGCCCTCGTGGAGCCGGCCGAGCTCGCCCAGGTCGTCGACGGGCAGCTGCACGTCGAGGTCACCCCGCTCGATCTGGCGGAGCGCCCTGCGGACCCGGTCGAGCGGACGGGCGACCGAGCGCGCCGCCACGCCCATGACCAGGCCGCCGGAGACGAACGCCGCGGAGGCCACCCACGCCAGCCTCGTCGCATTGAGCTCACCGGGGCTGATGATGGGGGAGAGGCCGATCGCCACCAGCGGCATGCCGCTGCCGAGCAGCCACGCCAGCATCAGGCGGGGCAGGACGTCGCGGCGGTCGGCGGGCAGCTCCGCGTCCTTGAGGGCCAGCGCGTACACCGGGCGGAAGTGACCCTCGAGCAGCAGGTAGAGGAACGTGCAGGTGACGACCCCGGCGATCGCGATGCCTGCCGAGATGCGCTGCACGTCCTGGTTGATCGCGCCGAAGAGGACCGCGGCGCCGAGCCACGAGATGAACGACGCGAGCGTCTCCGCGAGGGGGAGGTTGAACAGCAGCTTGCGCTGCCGGCGGGTCGGTGGCGTGTCCTCCCGCACCCAGATGACCGCCCGCCGGAGCACGAGCGCGTTGACAGGTAGCGCGAGCACCAGCATCACCGCGAGGTAGATGCCGAACGCGGCGACGTTGAGGTTCGGGTCGGCGAGCTCCTCCTGGGCCTCGACGGGGAAGAGGAACCGGAAGTACGAACCGACCGCCAGGACGCCCAGGCTGTTCGCCAGCAGCTGCAGCCGGACGACGCCGGCGACGGTGGCGCGGGCCCGGGCCTCGCCGGTCAGCTCACGCCCGTCGCGGCCGGGGTCCCGTCCCATGCAGCGAGTGTAGGTGCGGGTTCCCGAAACGCCTCCCGGGGCCGACGCCCCTGCTCCTCGCGCCGGTCCCATCGCAGCGTTCTCGTTGCGCGGTGCGCGCCATGCCGCGCACCGTGCAACGAGAACGAGGCTCCCCGCCGAGCGGGCGGGGTCGACCGGCGGGGCTCAGTCCGCGGGCGCCACCCCGACCGGGCACGACAGGCCCGTGCGGGTCAGGTGGAGGTTGCAGTACCCGCCCGGGTTCTTCGACAGGTACTGCTGGTGGTAGTCCTCGGCCCAGTAGAACTCGTCGGCGGGGGCGATCTCGGTGGTGATCTCGCCGTAGCCGGCGGCTCGCAGCACCTCCTGGTACCGGTCCCGGCTGGCCGTCGCCGCGGCGAGCTGCTCGTCGCTGGTGGTGTAGATCGCCGAGCGGTACTGGGAGCCGATGTCGTTGCCCTGGCGCATGCCCTGGGTCGGGTCGTGGCCCTCCCAGAACGCCTTCAGCAGCGCCTCGTAGGAGATCTGCTCCGGGTCGTACACCACGAGCGCCACCTCGGCGTGCCCGGTGCGCCCCGAGCACACCTCCTCGTAGGTGGGGTTCGGCGTGTAGCCACCGCTGTAGCCCACCGCGGTGGTGATCACGCCGGGCAGCTGCCAGAACACGCGCTCCGCGCCCCAGAAGCAGCCCATGCCGAAGATCGCCGTGCGGGCCCCTTCGGGCCACGGCGGGGTGATCGGCACGCCGAGCACGTGGTGCGACTCCGGCACCGGCATCGGCTCGTCCCGGCCGGGCAGCGCATCCTCCCGGCTGACCATCTGCGGGTTGCGACCGAACAACATGGGAAGAGGCTAGGACGATCCCCCAGCGAGCGGGTCTCGGGGTTCCCATCCCGTCACCGTTCCGTCATCCTGTGCCCGTTGATCGGGTTGGACGACGTCGCCGAACTGAGATCCCTGCTGCGCCGCCGCGACGTGCTCGCGCGGCAGCTCGCGTACGAGATGCTCGACTCGTGGTCCGGGGTGGATCTCGACGAGGTCGGCGCCCGTGCGGTGCTCGAGGCCGCCGCGGGCAGCTACCCCTCGATCGACGGCGACCACCGCGACCCCGGTGAGTCGCTCGTGCGGGTCCTGTGGGAGCGGCCGCGCGTCGTCCCGGCCGAGGACGCGCTGCGCTGCTTCCTCCTCGCCGGCGTGCGCGCCCGGCGGGCGCTGGTCCACCTGCTCGCGCTGCGCCGCGACGTCGAGGGGCTCGACGCGATCGAGGAGCTGTTCCACCCGGACGGCCCCGGGGAGCTCCTCCCGCCGGCGATGATGCCGGTCCTCGACCCGCTGCTCGAGGCGGGGTCCGGCGACCGGGTCGTGGACCTGCTCTGCCGGGCGATGCTCAAGGACGGGTGGGTCTGGCACGCGTGCGACCTGCTCACCCGGCTGCAGCGCACGACGAACCCGTCCGCCACCGCGCAGGCGCGCATCCTCGACGCGGCGGGCGCCGCGGTCGAGCGGCTCGTGACCGCCTGCGACCGGGCCAGCCCGGCGTCCGCGCAGCCCCGTTCCGGACCGGAGCGGGTCCGCAGCGAGCGCGAGTCGCTCGCGTGTGTGGCACGCCTGCTCGACCACTTCGACGGCGCGTACTCCCAGAAGCCGCTGCTGCGGATGCTCGCGTCCGCGGACCCGCGGGTCGCGGCGCTCGCCGCCGCCCGGTTGCTGGCCGCGGAGGTCGCGCTGCCGCCCGAGCGCATCGCGCTCATCGCCCGTGACCCGTTGGCTCGCGCCGACCTCCACGACGGGCTGGAGCGCCGCGGTGCGCTCGACGCGCTCGACGGGATCGTCGACGACCTCGACGTGCACGAGGCGATGCTGGCGCGCTGGCTCTCCGAGGTCACCGAGCTCGGCCAACCCCCCGACGAGATCGAGTTCATCACCACGCGGCGCGGGCCCTCCTCACCGGACCGGCCCGGCAAGGACGCGCTCGTCCACCTCTACCGCTTCCGGCTGCACGCCCCGCACTGGTCCTCGGCGCGGGGCTGGATGGTCGGCCTGTCCGGACCGTGGACCGGGTCCTGCTACGCCGCCGAGGACGAGCTCGACCTGGACGGCCACGTGGAGGAGATCCGGGCGTCGCTCGCGATGTGGCCGCGCCGGGACGACGCCGCCTGACGCCGCACCGGGGCGCGCGACGGCAGCGGCCGGGGCGCGACGCGGGTCAGCCGCTGGCCTCCTCGGTGGATCCCCGTGCCTCCTCGGCCCGCTCCGCCGCCCACTCGGCGCCGTCGTTGATCCAGTCGAGGATGTCGCCGCCGAAGCGGCGGATGTCCGGTTCGTGCCCCTGGAACCGCTGCGGCCCGTCGTCGACGACGATCAGCCGGAACCGGTCCTCGATCCCCGCCTCCTCGTAGGCGCGCTGCACCTTCTCGCCCTGCTCCGGTGACGCCACCGAGTCGTCGACGCCGTGGATCGCCAGGTACGGCGCCGAGTCCTCGTCGACGTAGCTCTGCACCGACCCCGCGGCGAGCAGGTCGGGGCAGTCCTTGCAGCCGAGGTAGTCGATCACCGAGTTGCCGAAGATGCTCTGCGAGTAGAGCGCCAGGTCCGACACGGCCCGGTCCCCGACCGCCGCGACGATGGACGAGTCGACCTCCTGCAGCTCCGGGGGGAGGTCCGTCGGCTCGAGCTCCGGGCGGTTCGCCGTGGTGGCGAGCAGGCCCGCGAGGTTGCCGCCCGCCGAGTGCCCGATCGCGGCGACGCGGTCGGGGTCCCAGTCCTGCTCCTCGGCGTTCGCCTTGATCCACCGCACCGCGCGCTTCAGGTCCTGCAGGGGGACGGGCCACCGGTTCCGGCCGTCGACCGAGAGCCGGTAGTTCACCGCGACGATGTCCCAGCCGTCCTCGAGCAGGACCTCGAACTCCTCGTTCACCCCCTGGGACTTGTCGCCCCCGACGAACCCGCCGCCGTGGATGTACAGCGCGACCGGGTTCGGGCCGTCCTCCTCGGAGCGGTAGATGTCCATCTCCTGGGAGCCGCCGCAGGGCTTGTCGCTCTGAGGGGTGCGCACGTCGCAGCCACGCTCCGGGCCGTACGCGACGTCGGTCTCCTCGGGGAACGGCATCGGCCGGGGCTCGTACTCCTCCTCGAACATCGAGCAGGCCCCGAGCAGGAGAGCAAGTGCGATCGCTGCGATGCCGAGACGGGTGCTCATGTGCCTCCGGGTGTCCGGTCCTCGGTGCGTCGCCGCCCGCGGTTCGTGCGGCACGTTACCCACATCGCCCCGGTCCGAACCCGTGCGTCGGGCCCCGCCGCCCGGCAGACTGCGCGCCGTGCCCTCCGGGACCCGTGACACCGGTGCGTCGAGCAGCGCGTTCAAGGACCGCGTCGACGCCGCGCTCGTCGCCCGGCTCGCCGACGCGCTGCACGACGCGGATGCCCGCTTCCCCGCCGCGCGCTTCGAGCAGCTCGCCACCGACGGCCTCGACGCGCTCGAGCTGAAGGCGCGCATGGCCCACGTCGCGGCCGCGCTGGCCGCGACGCTCCCCGAGGACTTCCCCGATGCCGCCGCGGTCGTCGGCCGGGTGCTGGACCAGGTGGAGGTGGGTGCACGCTCGCTCGAGGGGTGGGAGCTGTGGCCGGTGGCCGACTGGGTCGCGCTCGCCGGGCGCGGCCATCCCGGTGTGGCACTCGACCTGCTCGGCCGCCTCACCCGCTGGGCGACCGGCGAGTTCGCGATCCGGCCGTTCGTCGACGACGACCCCGGCGGCGTGCTGGAGGTGCTCTCCGGGTGGGTCGACGACGGCGAGGAGCACCGCTGCCGGCTCGCGTCCGAGGGCACCCGCCCACGGCTGCCCTGGGCGCCACGGCTCAGCTCGACCGATCCCGCGTACGCAGTGCCGCTGCTCGACCGGCTCGTCGAGCACCCCTCCGACTACGTGCGGCGCTCCGTGTCGAACCACCTCAACGACCTGTGCCGGGTCGACCAGCAGCTCGGGCTGGAGCTGGCGCGGCGCTGGGCCGGGCGCGCCGCCGACCACGACCGGCCGGCCGACATCGAGTGGGTCGTGCGCCGGGGCCTGCGCTCCCTCGTGAAGGACGGCCACCCCGAGGCCCTCCGCCTGCTCGGACACGACCCCGACGTCGCCGTGCGCGCCGAGGAGCTCCACCTGCACACCCCGACGGTCGAGCTCGGCGGGCACGCCGCATGGCGGCTCACCCTGGTCTCCGACGACGACCGGCCGCACCGCGTCGTGCTCGACTACGCCGTCCACTTCCCGCGGGCGGACGGCGGCGCCGGGCGCAAGGTGTTCAAGTGGACGACCGTCGAGCTCGGCCCCGGGGCGCGCCGCACGCTCGAGCGCCGCCACCCGGTGCGCCCGGTGACGATCCGCACCCACCGCCCCGGCCCGCACCTCGTCGAGATCCAGGTGAACGGCAGGGTCGTCGCCTCGACGACCTTCGACCTCCGGACCTGACCAGGGCCGCCGGGCCCGCCGCCGGTCCGCCGGCAGGCGGCCACCCAGAGTCGATGAGGGGCGGACTCGACGAGAACGGGCGACAACCCGTTCCCGCGCGTCATTCCCGGAACGCGTCGCGGGTAGGGGTCGGCCATGCCGGAAGAGGAGGGCCCGGTGGAGGAGGGCAGGGACCAGGCTCCGGTCGAGGACGAGCCGGCGCTGCGGACCCGCCGGTCGCCCGTGCTGGCCGTCGTGTACGGCCTCGTCGGGCTGGTCGTGGTCGCGGTCCCGACGATCTGGGTGGCCACCGTCGACAGCAACTTCGCGATCCCCGAGTCGGTGACCGCGGACGGCGACGAGGTGATCGTGGCGTGGCGGATCATGATGGCGATGGCCACGGCGGTCGCGATGGTCGTCCTGGTGCTCCTCGTGATCGCCGTCGTGTCGGGCGCCCGCCGGCGCACCGCGTCACAGACGAAGGGCAGCGTGCCCCTCGAGCTGGCCTACACGGCGGTGCCGGTCCTGCTCGTCGCCTCGATCTTCGCGATGAGCCTCTGGCTGACCGACGCCATGGGCGACGCCACCGCCGAGGAGGACCTGGTCGTCGAGGTCGACGGATTTCGCTGGGGCTGGCGCTTCACCTACCCGAACGGGCACGAGGTCGTCGGCGTGAGCGGGGAGACGGAGGTCCCGGTGATGGTGCTGCCCGTCGATCGCACCGTGAGCTTCGAGCTCCGCTCGAACGACGTCATCCACGCGTTCTTCGTGCCGAACTTCGTCACGAAGCTCGACGTGGTGCCCGGGCAGGACAACGAGCTGCGGGTGCACCCGACGCGCACGGGGGAGTGGATGGGGCACTGCGCCGAGTTCTGCGGGCTCGACCACGCCCGCATGAACTTCCGCGTGCGGATCGTCGAGCAGGACGAGTTCGACGACTGGTTGGCCGAGCAGGCATGACCGCTGGAGACCGGATGGGCCGCACATGACCGTCACCGCACCCGCACCCGTCGCCGAACCGGAACCGGCCGCCCACGAGGCGCCCCGCGGCCTCGTGTCGTGGATCACCACGACCGACCACAAGCGCATCGGGATCATGTACGCCGTCACGTCGCTCGTGTTCTTCGCGATCGGCGGGATCCTGGCGCTGCTGATGCGCGCCGAGCTCGCCGATCCGCAGGCCGACCTGCTCAGCACCCAGGCCTACAACCAGTTCTTCACGATGCACGGCACGATCATGATGTTCCTGTTCGCGACGCCCATGGCCGCCGCGCTCGCGAACTACCTCGTGCCCCTGCACGTCGGCGCACCCGACATGGCCTTCCCGCGGCTCAACGCGCTCTCGTACTGGTTGTTCGTCGGCGGCGGGCTCGTGCTGCTCTCGTCGTTCCTCACCTCCCGGGGTGCGCCCGACTTCGGCTGGACCGGCTACACGCCGCTGTCGAACGCGATCTACACCCCGGGGGTCGGCGCGGACCTGTGGATCGCGGCGCTCGCGCTGACCGGCATCGCCACGACGATCACCGGGATCAACGTCGTCACGACCGTGTTCTCGCTGCGCGCGCCCGGCATGACGATGTTCCGGATGCCGCTGTTCACCTGGACGATGCTCGTCCAGAGCGTGCTCGTGCTGCTCACGTTCCCGGTCATCACGGCCACGTTCGTGATGCTCTTCATCGACCGGAACTTCGGGGCGGTGTTCTTCGACGCGACCGAGGGCGGCGTGCCGGTCCTGTGGCAGCACCTGTTCTGGTTCTTCGGCCACCCCGAGGTGTACATCGTCGTGCTGCCGTTCTTCGGGGTGATCTCCGAGATCGTGCCGGTGTTCAGCCGCAAGCCGGTGTTCGGCTACACCGCGTTCGTGCTGGCGACGCTCGCGATCGCGGCGTACTCGGTGACCACCTGGGCGCACCACATGTTCACCACCGGCGCCGTCGAGTCGCAGTTCTTCGCCGCGACGACGCTGCTCATCGCCGTGCCGACGGGGGTGAAGATCTTCAACTGGGTCTTCACGATGTGGGGCGGGCGATTGTGGTTCCGCACGCCGCTGCTCTACGCGATCTCGTTCATCGTCGTGTTCCTGATCGGCGGGCTGACCGGGCCGATGCTCGCCATCCCGGACTTCGACAAGCACGTGCACGACACGTACTTCGTCGTCGCGCACTTCCACTACGTGCTGCTCGGGTCCGCGATGTTCGCGATGTTCGCCGGCCTCTACTACTGGTGGCCGAAGGTGACCGGCTGGATGCTGCGCGAGTCGATCGGGATCTGGCAGCTCGTGCTGATGTTCGTCGGGTTCAACCTGACGTTCTTCCCGCAGCACGTGCTGGGCCTGGAGGGCATGCCGCGCCGCTACGTCGAGTACCCCGAGGAGTCCGGGTGGCAGGGGCTGAACGTGCTGTCCACCGTCGGCTCCGGGATCCTCGCGGTCGGCATCGCGTTGTTCGTGGTGAACGTGATCGTCTCCGCCCGGCGGCGGGTGCCCGCGGGTGACGATCCGTGGCAGGGGAACACCCTGGAGTGGGCCACGTCGTCGCCGCCCCCGCCCCACAACTTCGACCGGCTGCCCCCGGTCCGCTCCGAGCGCCCGCTGCACGACTGGCGCACCGACACCGTCGGCGTCGATGCCGCGAGGGAGGGCTGATGAACGTCGCGT
>CBFGTJ010000141.1:0-8327 GCA_965651815.1 uncultured Microthrixaceae bacterium
AGCGAGGAGCCCTTCTGCACGGCGAAGCCGTACTGCTCGCCGGTCTGGAAGGTCTCGGTGACGACGAACTCGTCGCCCTGCGCGGCGCGGTAGGCGTTGACCGGGAAGTCCTGGAGCGCCGCGTCGATGTCCTTCGAGATCAGCGCCGGGAACATCTCGTCACCGGTCTGGAACTCGCGCAGCGTCGCACCTTCGGGCAGGTTCTCCTGCGCGTAGCTGGCGCCGGTGGTCTCGACCTGCACGCCGATGGTCTTGCCGGCCAGGTCCTCGAGGGTCTCGTAGGTGCCCTCGTCCTCGGCGCGGATCAGCAGCGACTGGTCGGCGTCGAAGTACGGCTCGGTGAAGTCGACCTGCTGCGCCCGCTCGTCGGTGATCGTCATCGCCGAGGCGATCATGTCGCAGTCGCCCGCGGCCAGCGCCGGGATGATGCTGTCGAACGGGGTGGTGCGGAACTCGACGTCCAGACCGAGGCGCTCGCCCATGGCGGCGACGATCTCGTAGTCGAAGCCCTTGGTCTCGCCGCCCTCCTCGTACTCGAACGGCTCGTAGGGCATGTCCGAGCAGACGGTCAGCCGGCCGTCGTTCACCAGCGTGACGTCCTCGGGCAGGGCGATCTCGGTGGTGTCCCCGGACCCGTTGCCGGAACCGGTGTCCTCGCCGTCGTCACCGTCGTCATCACCGCACGCCCCGAGGAGCAGCGCACCCACGACCAGCGGCAGCAGCCACAGCGAACGCGTTCTCATGTTTGACCCTCCCGGCCAGCGGACTGCCCGGGTAGGTCCCGGGAACGGGTCGGATGTTACCGACTGTTCACTTGTGGTCACGAGATGGACGGCCCGACACGGCGTCGCCGACCGGGACGCGCCCCTCCCGCAGCTCGGCGCGGTTCGCCGCGCGGTCCTCCGGCTCGTAGCGGTAGTTGGCCATGATCCCGAACGAGCGGCGTGCTCCCCGCTCGGAGCGGTCGCCGTGCCGGTGCAGGGCGAGCAGCCGCGCCCCGTTGCCGAGGTGGAACCGGGCGACGGGGTCCAGGGGGAGCCCCTCCTCGTCGAGGGTCGTGAGGTACTCGGCGCAGGCCGCCAGCAGCTCGTCGTCGCCCGGCGGGTCCGCGCCGGGGTGGCGGGCCTCCCACCAGCTCCGGAACCCGGGGATCGGTGAGAGCGTGACGAAGGTGCGCAGGCCGGGCAGCTCCGCCCGCAGCGCCTCCACCGCCCCTTCGATCAGGCGGCCGCCGCCGGCCATGCGCCGCAGGCCCGGCTCGACACCCCAGATCGAGTAGAAGACCGCCGTGTCCGCCGCCGCCGGGTCGAGCGTCGGTGCCGCCGGGTCGAGGATCGCGTCGACGCTGCCCGCCACGCCCTGCCACAGCGCGACCCACACGACGTTCGAGGGTCGTCCCGGCAGGGCCGCGTGCTCCAGCACGTAGCACCGGCGGTCCTCGTCGAGCCGGTCCGCGAGGTCCTCCGGGGAGCGGATGGGGTGCACCGGTTCGCTCTCGGCGAGGCGCTGCAGCAGGTCGCCCGGTTCGTCCGCGGTGACGCGCCGCACGCTCGCCGCGTCGCCGTCCAGCGCGGCGCGCAGCGCGGTGGTCACCTCCTCCAGCTCGGCGGGATCGCCGTCGTCGAGGAGCGCGGCTCGTCGTTCGAGCAGGGTGACGGGGTCCTCGGCGCGCACCCGACCATTCGACCGCCCGTGCCGCCGCCGGGCAAACGTCACCGGCGGGTACCCTCGTCGCCGCATGCGCACGCACCTCCGCCTCGGCCGGCTGCTCGGCGTCCCCATCGGCATCAATTGGGGAGTGCTCGTGGTCTGCGTCCTGCTGGCGGTGAGCCTCGCCCGGGTGTCGCTGCCGTCGGTCGCCCCCGACCACCCCGAGAGCGCCTACTGGTTCGCCGGGGTCGTCGGCGTGCTCGGGTTCCTCGGGTCGCTCACCGTGCACGAGCTCGGCCACAGCTACGTGGCACGCCGCAACGACGTCGGGGTCTCGGAGATCACCCTGTGGCTCTTCGGCGGGGTCGCGAAGCTCGAGAGCGACGCGGACGACGCGGGCGCCGAGTTCCGCATCGCCGCGGCCGGACCCGCGATGAGCTTCGTCGCCGCTGCCGTGTGCGCCGCCGGGTTCTGGGGGGTGGAGCACTGGGGCGGCTCCCGGGTGCTGTCGTCCCTGCTGGTGTGGCTGAGCGCGATCAACGTCGTGCTCGGCGTGTCGAACCTCCTGCCCGCCTTCCCCCTCGACGGGGGACGAATGCTGCGCGCCGTGCTGTGGCGCCGCTCCGGCCGGCGCCTGGGCGCGACCCGGACCGCGTCCCTGCTCGGCCAGATCCTCGCCGGTGCCCTCGTCGTGCTGGCGCTGGCGACGATGCGCTGGTGGTCGGTCTGGTCGGGTGTCTGGACGCTGCTGCTCGCGCTGTTCATCCTGCTCGCGGCCCGCTCCGAGTGGACCCGTTCCGCGCCACGCCCCGAGCTGATGCAGTGCGAGGTGGCGGGGCTGGGTCGAAAGCTGCCCGCGCCGCTGTCCCGGCACGCGACGATCGCCGAGCTCGAGCGCACCCTGGCCGGCCATCCGGGCACGCCGCTGGTCCCCGTCTACGACGGCAACGGGCAGCTGGCCTCCTGGGTGACCGCAGAGGCGGTCATGCGGATCCCGCCGGCGCAGCGGGCCGTCGTGCCGGTCTCCTCGCTCGCCGAGCCGCTGTGGAGCCTGCCGCGGGTGCACCCCGCCGAGTCCGTGCGCCAGGTGCTCGATCGGCTCGGCTCCGGCCGCCACTGGCGTGCCGTGGTCACCGACGGCACCCGGGTCGACGGGGTGCTGTGCTCCGAGGACGTCGAGCGCGTCCTGGAGCTCGCCGGCGCCTGACGGGCCGGAGCCCCATACCGGAGCCCCGGGCCGGGGAAGCCCGGGCAGCCGCCTGAGGCGCTCCTCCGGGGCGGTCCGCGGAGGCTGTCACACCCCTCGCATACCGTTGCCCTCGTGGCGACCGAGGTGCTCACGACCCCGTACGGGCCCCCAGCCAGCCGTGCGCTGGCCGAGGTGGTGCAGCGCGCCAAGCGGTCCCCGCTCGACCCGGTCACCGTGGTCGTCGGCTCCAACTTCGCGGGTCTCGCGGCGCGCCGTGCGCTCGGGGCCGGCGGCGGGGTCGCCAACGTCAGCTTCGTGACCGCGTTCCGCCTGGCCGAGCTGCTCGCGGGCGACCAGCTGCTCGACCTGCGCCCGCTCACCAACCCGGTGCTCGGCGCCGCGGTCCGCCTCGCCCTCGCGGAGGACCCCGGCCGCTACCGGGGCGTCGAGGACCACGTCGCCACCGAGACGGCGCTGGTCGCCCTCTACGCCGAGCTGAGCAACGTGAGCGAGGCGGCGCTGCGCCGCCTGGAGGAGGAGGGCGGGCTCGACGCCCGCAGCGCCGTCGCGTTCCAGCGGCGCATCGCCGCCCGCCTCGACGGCTTCCACGACGAGGCCGACCTCGCCCGCGCGGCCGCGGCGCGGCCCGACCTCGCCGACGCGCTCGCACCCCTCGGGCACGTCGTGTGGTACCTGCCGGCGCCGATGACCGCGCCGCTCGCCGAGCTGGTGCGGGCGGTGCTCGACGCGGCGCCCTCCACCGTGCTGATCGGCACCACCGGCGACGAACAGGCCGACGGCGCGGTGCGGCGGGTGTGCGAGCGGGCCGGGGTGGAGTGGCCGTCGCAGCCCAGCCTGGCGCTGCCGCCGGTGGCCGACCGCATCATCTCGGTCACCGACGCCGACGAGGAGGTGCGGGCGGTGGTCCGCCGCATCGTGGAGCTCGCCGAGCGCGGCGTGCGCCTCGACCGGATCGGGGTGTTCCACCCCACCCCGGACCCCTACGTCGGCATCCTCGAGCAGCAGCTCGCCGCCGCGGGCATCCCCTCGAACGGCCCGTCCCGGCGGCGTCTGGCGGACTCCGCCGCGGGTCGCACGCTGCTCGCGGCCCTCCGCCTGCCGGCCGAGCAGTGGCGTCGCGATCGCGTCATGGCGCTCGTCGGCTCCGCACCCGTGCGCGACCACCGCGGCCGGCTCGCTCCCGCCGCCGCGTGGGAGGCGCTGTCGCGGGAGGCCGGCGTCGTGGCCGGCCTCGGCGACTGGCAGCGCAAGCTCGACGCCGCACGCAACCAGATCGAGCGCCGCGTCGCGCAGCGCACCGGCGGCACCGAGCAGGTGTCCGAGGGGTGGCTGCGGGCCCGCGAGCGCGACCTGGGCGACCTCGACGCGCTCCGCACCTTCGTCGACTCCCTCGCCCGTGCGGTGGACGCCGTGCGCGACGCGACGGGCTGGACCGGCCGTGCCACCGCCGGGCGCGACCTGCTGCACCACCTGCTCGGCGCGGGGCTGCACCCCAATTGGCCCGAGGAGGAGCAGGACGCGCTCGAGCGGGTCGAGGACGCGCTCATGCGGCTCTGCGCGCTCGACGAGCTCGAGCCGGAGCCCTCGCTCGAGGTGTTCCTGCGGGCGCTGCAGGCCGAGCTGGACGTCACCCGCGGGCGACGGGGCCGCTTCGGTGACGGCGTCGTGTACGGGCCGCTCGCCGCCGCGGTCGGCCACGACCTCGACGCCGTGTTCGTGCTCGGCTGCGCCGAGGGCCTCTGCCCCGTGCCGCGCCGGGAGGACCCGCTGCTGTCCGACGCGGCCCGCCGGCTCACCGACGGCGAGCTGGAGCTCCGCCAGGACGGGCTGCACGAGCAGCACCGCTGGTTCCTCGCCGCGCTCGCCAGCGCGCCGGAGGGGGAGCGGGTGCTCACCTTCCCGAGGGGCGACCTTCGCAGCAGCCGGGAGTCGCTGCCGTCCCGCTGGCTGCTCGACACCGCCAGCGCCATGGCGGGCAGGACCGTGCACAGCACCGACTTCGCCGACCTGGACCACCCCCGCGTCGAGGTCGTCGCCTCGCACGTGGCCGGGCTGCACAGCGCCAGCGTGCACGCCACGGCGACCGAGCGCGACCTCGTGCTGATCGACCGCCACCTGCGCGACGGCGGCGCCGTCGAGGCGCACCCGCTCAGCGCGCCCGCCCGCCGCGGCATCACCGCGCAGGTCCTCCGCCGTTCCCCGCAGTTCACCGAGTGGGACGGCAACCTCGAGGGCCAGCCCATCCCGTCCACCGCCGAGCGGCCCCTGTCCGCCACCAGCCTCGAGACGTGGGCCGGCTGCGGGTTCCGGTACTTCCTGCGGCAGGTGCTCGGCCTGTCGGACCGCGACGACCCCGAGCGGGTGCTGGAGCTGTCCGCGCTCGACCGCGGCTCCGGCGTGCACGAGGCGCTCGAGGACTTCCTGCGCGAGGTCATCGAAGCGGGCGCACCCGAGCCCGACCAGCCCTGGACCGCCGCCGAGCGGGCACGGCTGCGCGAGATCGCCGAGGAGAAGCTCGACGAGTACGAGCGCCGCGGCCGCACCGGCCGGGCCGTGCACTGGCAGCTGACCCGCGCCGACCTGCTCGCCCTGCTGGACGGGTTCCTCGATGCCGACGACGAGCACCGCGCCACGACCCGCGCCGTGCCCGAGCAGGTCGAGCTGCCCTTCGGGCTCGACGGTGCCGAGCCGGTGACCCTGACCCTGCCCGACGGGCGCGAGCTGCGGTTCCGCGGCAAGGCCGACCGGGTCGACCGCACCCGGAGCGGCCGCATGCTCGTGTCCGACTACAAGACCGGCAAGGGCGCCAAGTACGAGAAGCTCGACGAGGACCCGGTCCAGGGCGGCACCACGCTCCAGCTGGGCCTCTACGCCGAGGCGGCACGGCAGCGCCTGGGCGCCACCGAGGTGGACGCCCACTACTGGATGATCAACGACCAGGTCGCCTTCGCCCGGCGCGGGTACCCGTGGACCGACGATCGCCGTGACCGCTTCATCGAGGTGCTCACCGCCATCGCGGACGGCATCGAGGGTGGGATCTTCCCGGTCGTGCCGGGGGAGTGGAGCAACCACTTCCGCACCCACGACAACTGCCGCTACTGCGAGTTCGACGACGTGTGCGTGCGGGACCGGGGAGAGCAGGCCGAGGCGAAGCTCGCCGCGCCGCAGCTCGCCGCCCGTGCACCCCTCGCGGTCGAGGAGCCGGGATGAGCGCCACCATCAGGGACCAGGGGATCCGGGACACGATCGGCCGCACGGGGCTCGACCGGACCCTGTTCGTCGAGGCGGGTGCGGGCACGGGCAAGACCTCGCAGCTGGTCGACCGCATCGCCAGCCTCGTGCTCGAGCGCGGGGTGCCGCTGTCGTCGATCGCCGCGATCACCTTCACCGAGGCCGCTGCGGCCGAGCTGAAGGCGCGGATCCGGGTGCGCTTCGAGCGCGACGCCGAGGACGCGGCCGCCCGCGGCGACTCGGTGGTGCTGCAGCGTTGCCGTGACGCGATCGCAGCGGCCGACATGGCGGCGATCTCGACGCTGCACGGGTTCGCCAGCCGCCTGCTCGGCGAGTTCAGCGTCGAGGCGGGGCTGCCGCCCAGGGTCCGGGTGCTCGACGAAGTCTCCTCCCAGCTGGCGCACGAGCAGCGCTGGGAGCGGTTCGTCGACGACCTCTACGAGGACCCGGCCAACGAGGAGGTGCTGGTGCGCGCGGCGCTCGTCGACGTCGGGTTCGAACCGCGCTACCAGGGCCAGGCCACCCTCAAGGACGTCGCCGCGGAGCTCGCCCAGAACTGGGACCGCATCGAACCGCTCGCCGCCGAGGAGCCCCCACCGCTCTCGCCGATCGACTTCGGGCCGGTCGACGAGGCGATCACCCGGGTGCTGGACCTGCCCGGTTCGTGCGACGACGTCGACGACAAGTTCTACGTGCACCTGTGCGAGCGGGTGCTGCCCTCGATGCAGGCCGTGCTCGCGATGGAGGACCCGAACCGCAAGCTGCACGCCCTCAGCCGGGTGAAGTGGACCACCGGGCGCGGCGGGCGCAAGGACGCGTGGGGCGGCGACGTCGAGGCCGCCAAGCAGCTCGTCCGGGACGCGCGCGACGCGGCCCGGGCGGTCGTCGACGACGTCGCGGACCAGGTGCTGCGGCACCTGCTGGTCCACCTGGCCCGCGAGGTGTGGGACGCGGCGCAGGCCCGCCGCGCGGACGGCGGGCTCGAGTTCCACGACCTGCTCGTGCTGGCCCGCGAGATGCTGCGCCGCAGCCCGCGTGCCCGGTCGGTGCTGCACGAGCGCTACACGCACCTGCTGCTCGACGAGTTCCAGGACACCGACCCCATCCAGATCGAGCTCGCGATGCTCATCGCCGCGTCGGTGCAGGGCGACCCGCCCGACTCCTGGCAGGAGCTGGAGGTCGAGCAGGGGCGGCTGTTCTTCGTCGGCGACCCGAAGCAGTCGATCTACCGGTTCCGCCGGGCCGACATCCGGCTCTTCCTCGAGGCACGCCGGCGGTTCGAGTCGGGGGTGCTGCAGCTCGTCACGAACTTCCGGACCGTCGAGCCGATCCTCACCTGGGTCAACGCGCTGTTCTCCGACGTGATGGACGAGGAGCGCGAGGGGGCCCAGCCCCGCTACGAGCCGCTCGCCGCGCACCGCACCGCCGACTCGGGTGCGGACCACCGTCCGGTGCTGCTCGGCGGGCCCCACGAGGACCCGAAGGTCAAGGCCGACCGGCTCCGCGAGGACGAGGCCCGCAGCGTCGCCGCGGCGATCGCCGACATCCGGGACCACCCCGAGCGGTGGCCCGTCGGCGACGGCGACGGCGGGTGGCGCCCGGCACGCCTCGCGGACGTGGCGATCCTGCTGCCGGCACGCACCTCGCTGCCGTACCTGCGCGCCGAGCTCGAGGCCGCCGACCTGCCGTACCGGCTCGCGACCGGCACCCTCGTCTACGACACCCAGGAGGTGCGGGACGCGCTCGCCACCCTCCGGGCCGTCGATGACCCCAGCGACGAGCTCAGCCTCGTCGCCGCGCTGCGCTCACCGCTGTACGCGTGCTCCGACGTCGACCTGTTCACCTTCCGGCAGGCAGGTGGGCGCTGGGACCTGCGGCGCGAGCCGCCCGACGCGGTCCCCGAGGACCACCCGGTGCGCGTCGCGCTCGCGCACCTCCGGACGCTGTGGGAGGAGCGTTGGTGGCTGGGGCCGGCGGCGCTGTTGGACCGGCTGCTGCGGGAGCGCCACGCCCACCTGCTCGCCTTCGGCGACCCGCGGCCCAAGGAGGTCTGGCACCGGCTGCGGTTCCTGCTCGACCAGGCCCGGGAGTTCGAGGAGTCCGGTGGCGGTGGGCTGCGGGCGTTCGTCGACTGGGCGGCCCTGCAGGGCGCGGATGGTGCGAGGGTGCACGAGCCGCTGCTGCCCGAGTCCGACGACGACGCGGTGCGCATCCTCACCGTGCACGGCTCCAAGGG